>JAEZDV010000283.1 GCA_023417985.1 Actinomycetes bacterium
CGCCGACCGCCTCGCGTTCGCGAAGCAGAAGGTCGGTGAGGTGGTCTCGCTCGCGAAGGCGCTGACCACCGGCGCGGAGGAGCGTTGGCGGAAGCCCCCGGTCTCGGTGCATTTCAAGCAGAAGCACACGGTCCGGGCGCGGATGAACGCGCTGACGCCCGAGCATCGCCGTCGCGCACCCTACGAGGAGCGGCGTGCGGCGCAGCAGGCACGTCTGAACCTGCCGCCCGTCCCCACCACGACGCTGGGGTCCTTTCCTCAGACCGACGAGATCCGCAAGGCTCGTTACGATCTGGGGCAGGGACGTCTGTCCTGGAACGAGTACGTCAAGCGCATCCAGGAGGCGATCGAGTCCACCATCCGTCTGCAGGAGGACATCGGGCTCGATGTGCTCGTGCACGGTGAGCACGAGCGCAACGACATGGTGCAGTACTTCGCCGAACTACTCGAGGGTTTCGCGACCACGCACTACGGGTGGGTGCAGGCGTACGGTTCACGCTGCACGCGTCCGCCGATCCTGTACGGCGACATCGTGCGCCCGAAACCCATGACGGTGGAGTGGATTTCGTTCGCACAGTCGCTGACCGACAAGCCGGTCAAGGGCATGCTCACCGGTCCGGTGACCATGCTGGCCCGCTCGTACATGCGCCAGGATCAGCCCATGCACGAGACGGCTGATCAGCTCGCTCTCGCGATTCGCGACGAGATCGCGGATCTCGAGCGTGCGGGCATCGCGATCATCCAGGTCGACGAGCCCGCGATCCGTGAACTGCTTCCGCTGCGGCAGGACGGCCGGGCGGAGTACCTGGACTGGGCGGTCGACGCGTTCCGTCTCGCGACCGGCGGTGCCAAGCCCGAAACGCAGATCCACACGCACCTTACGTACTCGGGTCAGGAGTCCGTGGTCGAGGCGATCGAGCGGCTCGACGCGGATGTCACGGCCATCGTCGCGACACGATCGATCGGGTGGGTGCTCGAAGCCATCAAGGACCGGGCGCTGTCCCACGGTGTCGGGCCGGGTGTCTACGAATCCCGGTCCGCGCGGATTCCGGATATCGACGAACTCGACGAACTGCTGTCCGAGGCAGCAGAATCCGTGGAGCTCGACCGCTTGTGGGCGAATCCGGACGGTGGGCTCAAGACGCGCCATCACTGGCAGCTCGAGCCCTCGCTCCGCAACCTCGTGGCTGCGGCCCGTCGACTCCGCCGGCGAGCAGAGACGGCCGGCGCGTAACCGCGACCACTGCCGAAACGTCACCGCCCCCCCCGGAATCCGGGCGGGGCGGTGGCATGTTCGGTGTCTGCGGTCAGAAGTTCTCGCCGAGTTGTTCGCGAAGTTGCGCCAAGGTCTTCGTGAGCAAGCGGGAGACGTGCATCTGCGACACTCCGACGCGCTCGGCGATCTGGGTCTGGGTCATGTTCCCGAAGAACCGGAGCAGCACCACGGTGCGCTCGCGCGCGGGGAGTGCCTCGAGAAGCGGGCGCAGCGCCTCGTGGTTCTCGACCTCGTCCAGAGCGGCGTCGTAGTCACCGAGTGTGTCCGCCAGGGTCAGGCCGTCGTCCCCCGACGGCGACGAACGATCCACGGACACGGTCTGGTACGCGTTTCCGGCGACCAGACCCTGCATGACCTCTTCCTGGTCGATGCCCAGTTCCTCCGCGAGTTCCGCTGCGGTTGGGGCCCGGCCCAGGTGCTGGGACAGTTCGGAAGTGGCCTTGCTCAACGACAGGTGAAGCTCTTTCATGCGGCGCGGCACGCGCACGGCCCATCCCGTGTCGCGGAAGTGCCGGCGCACCTCGCCCATGATGGTGGGCACCGCGAACGAGACGAAGTCCGATCCGCGTTCCGTGTCGAAGCGGTCGACGGCGTTGACGAGGCCGAGGCGGGCGACCTGAAGTAGATCCTCGAATGCCTCGCCGCGACCGTCGAACCGGCGCGCGATGTGCTCGGCGAGCGGCAGGCAACGTTCGACGACCGCATCGCGGATCGCCGAACGTTCGGGATCGTCCGGACCGAGGGTGAGCAGCTTGCTCAGGGTTTCGGTGACGTCGGCGTACTCGTCGCTCGATCTTGTCGGATTCCGGCTCACCGAGCGGTGCTACCTTCTGCGATGGACATGTCGATTGTGGATACGGTGCCACCCTCGTGCTCCTCCGAGGACACAGAGATCGAGTCCGTCAGGGAGTTGAGCACGTGCCAGCCGAACGAGCGCGGCTGACCGATCGCTGCCGAATTGGCCGTGGGAGCGGTCAATGCGATGCGCAGAAGCCCGGGCACCCGCTGGAAGCTGCACGAGAGCATGGCGTCGTCCGGCGCGCCCATGATCAGGCGGGTCGCGGCCTCGTCCACGGCGAGTTTCACATCGGCCACCGTATCGAGATCGAAGTCGTGCTGCAGGGCGATCGCTGCAGCAACCGCACGTAGAACGGAGAGCTGGGCGGGGTCGGCCTGGACTCGCAGTTCGACTACCGGGGTGGTGTGGTCTCGTGCCGATTCGATCGACGCGGAATTGGCCATGAGGTTCTGGTCTCCATGAGGGGGAACAAGCAGGTCAGGGGGTCGTATTATTCGGTGTCAAGGGCAAGGCTACCCACACCGTCAGGTATTCAACCGCCCGCATCCCACATCGGGTCTGCGGCATATGTCCGTTACGGTTGAGACCTGCCGCTCGTTGCTCTACTGTTGGAGCAGGTTGAGCACACAGCCGGGAACTCGAAAGCGCCACGCGTCCGCGAGGTTTTTCGGTACGTAGCCGGAGTGCCACCGTTGTCGTAGCGCTTACAACATCGTCTGTGTTGGGAAGTGTCATGACAGTTTCTCAGCGAAGCGCATCGCCTCTCACGTCCAATACGTGGTCGGTTCATCCGGCCCCCTCGGGCGGTCCGGTCGAACAGTCGTTCGGCGCGGAATTCAGAGCACGACCGATCGGATCCGACGTGATCCGGATTTCGGTGCTCGGAGATGTCGATATTCGCAACGCCCTCGCATTACGCGACTTCACCTCCCGCTATCTCGAATCGTCGCGGATCGTACTGGATCTGTCGGAGATCGAATTCTTCGGTGCCGCCGGCCTCAGGGTCGTCGAAGATCTGGAGGTGTGCAGCGCCCGGAGCGGGTACCGGTGGGCACTCGTAGGAGGCAGGCCCGTGCAGCGCTTGTTCCGAGTGCTCGGACCGACGCTCCCGGTCGCCGCGCACACCTCGCTCGACAGCGCTCTTGCCGCGCTCGCGCTCGGCAACGCATCCTGATTTCGGATCCGCGCGCCGTATTCCGACTCGGGCATCAGGCCGCGACCCCCGCGGCGAAGCCCCCGTAGACGATCATCAGCACGAAGAGCGCCCATCCGGTGCCGTGCCAAATCTGCCATTTGCCGGCGGCCTTCCAGACCCGGTAGGTCTGCACGAACGCGCCCAGTCCGCCGAGGAGCAGGACGAGCGTCGGCCCGAACGCGAGGATCGCGCGAGCCGGGTCGGTGCATACTGCGAAATCCGCATCGACGCACGTATCGCCGGTGTTCAGCGCTGCCCATACGATCACGCCTGCCGCGATCGCTGCTGCCAGTGCGATCACGCTCGCGGCATACCGCACCGTATTGCGTGCGAGATGGGTGTCCTGCCGAGGGCTCTTTACGTCAGCTGTCATGGAATATCCTGTACTGAAAGTCTTTTCGGTTCGTTCGGGGTCTCTCCGACGGATTCCCTCACCGCTCGGCGTCGGGTGATCCGTACAAAAAGGTCGTAGTAGAGGGCTACCCGGTCGGACGCGACTCAATCACCACGGCGCGCGTCGGACACGCGTTCGTGGCGGTCCGAACAGTGCGCTGCGGGTGATCCGGTCAGTCTCCGACGACTCGTTCGTGGAGGGTCATGAGCAGGTGATCGAAATCTTCCCGGCTCATCGCTTCGGTTCCGGGACCGGAAGTGATCTCGGTGACGAGTTGCTCGGCGAGTGCCCGGAGTTTGACGTTGGTTTCCTGGGACCGCCAGGCGAGAACCTCGAACGCGTGTTGAGCTGAGATGCAGTACACCAGCATGATTGCGCCCTTGGCCTGTTCGATCACGGCGCGGGACTCGGCGAGCGCAGTGATCGCCAAGTCGACGCCTTCGCGGACCTCATCTTCGAAGGCGCCCGACAGATCGACGTAGAACCCCGATGTTCCGAGCAGCGTGCCGTCGTCGGAGAGCAGTCGATCGCCGATCACGGCGACATGCTTGACCTGTCCGGCGGTGTCGATGATGCGATGCCTGCTACTGAAAGGCGTGCCCGTCGAACGCACCGCTTCGAGGATCAGGGCGATGTGCTCTTTTTCGTCGGGGTGCTTGTGCTGCAGCACAAGATCGGTGGTGGGGGAGACTGTGCCCGGTTCGTAACCGTGCATCCTGGCGACAGCATCCGACCACTCCCAGGTATCGTCCGCGAGCAGGTACCGGAAGCTGCCGACGTGCGGGGTGGCGCCGTCTCCGACAGCGCTGTCTGCCTGAGACGGGTCGTTCCTGCTGCTGCGATCCGTCATGGGCTCGATTATGCGGCACACACCGGGGTCCGGCGCCACCGGCTCGAGCAGAGTGGCGGTGCGGGGCCCCGGCATCGTGTGACCAGAAATGTGAACTTGTGGCTGTCGTCCGGTGCGGCGGCGGTCAGCGATCTTCGGTCAGATGCGCAAGGAACGAGTTCGCCCAGCGATCCACGTCGTGCGCCATCACGTGCTTGTGCATCGACCGCATCCGCCGCGCGGCGCTCGCCCGATCTTCTCCGACAGCCTTGACGACGGCGCGTTTGACACCTTCGAGATCGTGCGGGTTCACGATGTGTGCACGTCGCAGCTCGGCCGCGGCGCCCGCGAATTCGCTGAGGACAAGTGCTCCGCTCCCGTCACCGTGACAGGCCACATACTCCTTCGCCACCAGATTCATGCCGTCCCGGAAAGGGGTGACGACCATGACATCCGCTCCGGTGTACATCGCCACCAGCTCGTCGCGGTCCACGGGACGATGCAGATAGTGCACCACCGGCCGGCCGAGCTGCCCGAACTCTCCGTTGATATTGCCGACCTGGCGTTCGATGTCGTCCCGCAGGGACGCATAGGCCGAGAGTCGCTCGCGGCTCGGCGTAGCGAGCTGGACCATGACGACTTTCTCCGGGTCGAGCGTGCCTTCGACGAGCAGCTCACTCAGCGCCTCGAGCCGGACGCTGATTCCCTTGGTGTAATCGAGCCGATCGACACCGAGCAGGATCGTCTCCGGGTCGCCCAACTCGGCGCGAATCTCCTTCGCGCGCAGCTTGGTGGCTGCCGACACCGACTGATTGCGCAGTTGGGTCGAGTCGATGGAGATCGGGTAGGCGCCGACGCGCACGCGGCGATCCCCGAGATCGATGGTGCCGCCCCCGGTCGTTCCGCGGGGTGAACTCGGCAGGTCGAGCAGCCGCCGGGCGAGATACAAGAAGTTCTCCGCACCACCGGGCAGATGGAAGCCGACGAGGTCGGCCCCCATGAGGCCTTGGAGGATCTCCGTACGCCACGGCAACTGCAGGAAAAGTTCCGTCGGGGGGAACGGGATGTGCAGGAAGAACCCGATCCGCAGGTCGGGGCGTAGGTCGCGGAGCATGCGGGGGACGAGTTGCAGTTGGTAGTCGTGCACCCACACCGTGGCGCCGGGGGCGGCGGCGCGTGCGGCCTCTTCGGCGAAACGGCGGTTGACCTTCTCGTAAGTGCGCCACCAGCCGCGGTCGAACGTCGGCGCTATCACCGCATCGTGGTAGAGCGGCCACAGGGTCTCGTTGGAGAATCCCTCGTAGTACTCCGTGACCTCGGGTCCGCTCAGTGACACGGGATGAAGGGTCAGCCCTTCTTCGACGAAGGGCTCCAGATCGACGTCGGGAGTTCCCGGCCAGCCGACCCAGGCACCGTCGGCGGACCGCAGCACCGGCTCGAGGGCGGTTACCAGACCACCCGGGCTTCGGCGCCACACTCCGGGCCCACCGTCGGGGGAAGCCTCCAGATCCACCGGCAGCCGATTGGCCACCACGACGAACTTGTTGGACGACGTCTCACTCATCGTTGTTCCACTTTCGGAGTAATACACCGGCACGCAGGGTGCACCTGGGAGATCACGCCTCCAGCCGCTTCACTTCGACGGCCTGCACCTCGTCGAACATAGCGTCTATCCGGCGCTTGATCTCCGCAGTGCTGAAACGTGAACCGGGCGTCCCGGGCGCGGGCGTAGCCGCTTGGGGACCGGGGACGGCATCGACCTCAACCATCGTCGAGGATCCTTTCTGTGTACAACACGGAGGAGTGGACGTCGGGCGCGGAATTCACCTCGGCGCCGCTCAGGCGCGAGTCGACCCGGCCTCGGCAACCACGTCGACGACGGCCGCGCAGAATGCGGGAAGATCGTCGGGGTTACGGCTCGAGACCAGGTTGCGGTCGATCACCACCTCTTTGTCCACCACGGTTCCACCCGCGTTGCGAATGTCGGTGCGCACACTCGGATAGGAGGTCAACGTGCGGCCGTTGACCACTCCGGCCTCCACCAGAGTCCATGGACCGTGACAGATCACTCCCACCGGCTTGTCCGCCTCGACGAACTCCCGCACGAACGCCACTGCGTCGGGGTCCTGCCGGAGCTGATCCGGGTTCGTCGTGCCACCGGGCAGCAACAACCCGTCGAAATCGGAGACCGCCGCGTCGGCGACGGTCCGGTCCACGGCATACCTTCCCGCTTCGTTCACGTCCTGCTGCATCGCTTGGATCTCACCGCTTCGGAGCGACAGCAGTTCGACTGTGGCGCCTTCCTGCTCGACTGCTCTCCTGGGCTCGACGAGCTCTACCTCTTCGACTCCGTCGGTGGCGAGGATCGCGATCCTGCGTCCTGCCAGACGGCCTTGTTGCGCTGCACTCATCTGTTCATCCGGCCTTTCTTCGATCAGATCCCGTTTACCCCGGATACGTCTCCGGAAACGTCGCTGGTCACCGACGACGCAGATCACTCGTCGCGGGACCTTCCAGCAGGGTGCCGTCGGCGGCGAACCGGGAGGCGTGCAGCGGGCAGTCCCACGAGGCTTCCGCGTCGTTCCAGCGCAGGACACCGCCGAGGTGCGGGCACACCGCCGACACCCGCTGTGTCCGGCCGTCGATCGTCGAGACACCCACCGGCCGGCCGCAGTCCCGCACGACCCGGCCCTCGCCCTCCGGCGGCGACGTCTCCGGATCGGTTCGCGTCTCGGCCGTCCACCATCCGCGGGCGAGATTCACACCGACCCCCGCGTTGAGCTTCACCGCACTCGGGACATCGAAAACCTGGGACGGGCTCCACGCCGCATACGCCGGCGCCCACGCCTCCACCTGCGGGTCGTGCGCGCCGGTGATCCGGGTCGTCAGCAGGTGCGCGGCCGCGACCGCGTTCGTCATGCCCCATTTGCCGTAGCCGGTGGCGACCCACAGCCGCTCGGTCGTCGGAAGCAGCGGGCCGACGTAGGGCAGCGAGTCGAGGGTGCTGTAGTCCTGCGCCGACCACTGCGCGACCTGCTTCGCCCCGGGAAAATGCCGCTGGGTCCACGCGACGAGGTCCGCTACGGCGGCGCTGGTCGATCCCTCCTGCCGGCCCACCACATGGCCGTTGCCGCCGACGAGGAGCAGGCGCTCGCCGTCGTGCGTCGCGTCCCCTGCCGCGGGGGCGGTGCGGAGTGAGCGCGTCGGGGAATCCGCCGAGAGATACATGCCGGTGGGCGGAGGCGCAGGCACCTCGAAGGCGAGTGCATACGAGCGCTCGGGTTCGAGTCGGGCGAAGAACCCGCCACGATCGAGGATCGGTGTCCCGGTGGCCAGCACGACGTGCGCGGCGCGGACCGTCCCGGATCCGGTTTCGACGGTGCATCCGGCGTTGTCCGTCTTCACCGACCGGACCCGGATCCCGGTGAACACTTCACCGTTGTTCGCCCGGACCTCCCGGACGGCAGCACGGAGCATCGGCATGGGGTCGAACTGCAGTTGGTTCGGCACCACGACTGCGGAGGCGACGGGGTAGGGCAACTCGGTCTCGGACACGAGCCGGGCCGGGAGGCCCGCTGCGAGGCAACTGCGATGCTCCGCCTCCACCGAGCCCACGCTCTCACTGCTCGTCGCGTAGGTGTAGGCGGCGGCGGTCTCCGTCGACACCTGGTTTCTCCTACAGAAGTCGGCCACCCATTCCTGCGCTCGGAGGTTGCCCTCCACGTATGCCTGCACGATGGGGCGTGAATGCCTGCGGGAGATCTGGGACAGGGCGGTTCCCTGCAGCACGCTCACCTTCGCGGTGGTGTTGCCGGTGGTCACGGCCCCGACGTCGCGTGCTTCCAGGATCGCGACCCGCTGCCCCGATCTGGCGAGGAGCAGAGCCGTGACGACTCCGGTCAATCCGGCGCCGACGACGACCGTGTCGTACGTCTCTCGCCGTTGAGTCCAATCGTCGCCGGGCTCGGTCCCGGCCTCGGCGTCGCGTGCAAGCCACAATGAGGTCACGTGCGATCTCCTTCGTTGCAGGTTTCAGGCAGGTGCGCGTCGGGCGGTCCCGGATCTCACCCTCGCCGGATACCCGGATCGGCGCGGTTAACCCCGGAAGACGCCGGGTAGCCGGACACCGATTGCAATCCACAGCGGAGGAGTCCCGATGAAGGCAGTGACATGGCAGGGCCGGCGCAAGGTCAGCGTCGACAATGTCCCCGACGCAAGAGTCGAGAAGCCGACCGACGCCGTCATTCGTATGACGACCACCAACATCTGCGGGTCCGACCTGCACCTGTACGAGGTGCTCGGGGCCTTCATGACGCCCGGCGACATTCTCGGGCACGAACCGATGGGGATTGTGGAAGAAGTCGGCGCCGGCGTCACGAACCTGACCCCGGGCGACCGGGTGGTCATCCCGTTCCAGATGTCGTGCGGCAGTTGCTTCATGTGTGATCACGGGCTCCAGTCCCAGTGCGAGACCACTCAGGTGCGTGAAGAAGGCAGCGGTGCAGCGCTTTTCGGTTACTCGAAGTTGTACGGGAGTGTGCCGGGAGCCCAGGCCGAGTACCTTCGGGTGCCGTTCGCCGATTCGACCCATATCAAGGTGCCGGAAGGGCCGGCGGACGACCGGTTCTCCTATCTGTCCGACGTCCTGCCCACCGCCTGGCAGGCAGTCGAATACGCGGAGATCCCGGACGGGGGAACAGTGGCCGTGCTCGGTCTCGGGCCGATCGGCGAGATGGCCGGACGCATAGCCATGCACAAGGGTGCCCGGGTGATCGCGGTCGATCTCGTGCCGGAGCGGCTTGCGCGTGCGTCGGCCCGAGGGATGGAGACGATCGATCTGCGTGAGGCCGGCAGCGATCTCGGAGACATCGTTCGCGACCGCACCGACGGACGTGGGGCTGATTCCGTCATCGACGCCGTGGGGATGGAAGCGCACGGATCACCCGTCGCCAAGTTCGCTCAGACCGCGGCGGGCTTCCTGCCGTCGGCGGTCGCCGAACCGCTCATGGAAAAGGCCGGAGTGGACAGGCTCAACGCGTTGTACACGGCCATCGACATCGTGCGCCGAGGCGGCACGATCTCGCTGAGCGGCGTGTACGGCGGGATGGCAGACCCCATGCCGATGATGACGATGTTCGACAAGCAGATTCGTCTGCGCATGGGCCAGGCGAACGTACTGCACTGGGTGCCGCAGATCCTTCCCCTGCTGACCGACGACGATCCGCTCGGAGTGGACACCTTCGCCACCCATCGCCTGTCGCTCGACGACGCACCGCACGCCTACGAGATCTTCCAGAAGAAGGAGGACGGTGCCATCAAGATCGCATTGCGTCCCTGATCGAGTCGCCTGAGACGAAGACACGCCCCACGTCGCGTAGGACGTGGGGCGCGTCGATGTCCGAAGGTGGGCTCAGGAAGCGGTTTCGCCGTCCAGGGTGAACTCGAGGTCGCCGAGATGGGAACCCGCCACCTCGAACGGCATCTGCAGGACGGTCGCGGTGGCCCATCCCCGGCTCAGCAACACAGCGTCGGTGTCGTCGGGGCCGTGGATGTCGATCGTCCGGAACGACACCGTGACGGTGCGGGTGTCGTCGTCGGTCTCGTTGTCGTCGTAATCCTCGTCCGAATCGGTGATCTCGGCCTGCACCGCACCGAATTCGGCCAGTTGCGCGTCGCGCAGGCCCAGCAGATCGTCCATTGGGACATCGGGAATGTTGACATTGAGGACCTGGCCGGGTTCGAGATGCTCGATCGCCCACCGCACTGCACGCTCCGCGACGTGTTCGGCGGTCGCCCACCCCGAATCACCGATGCCGTTGAGCGACAACGCCACCGAACGCGCACCGTGGGCAGACGCCGTGAGGGCTGCCCCGACCGTCCCGGAATGGAGAATCGCGCGGCCGGTGTTGGGCCCGAGGTTGATCCCGGACAACACGATGTCCGGGACGTCGCCGAAAGCGCCGTACGCCGCGACGAACGTGATCAGCGCAGGCGAGCCGTGGACCGCGAGAACTTCGACATCGGGCAGGCCGTCGATGGACCGGCGCGACACCTTCAGTTTTCCGTCGTCCTCCAGCGCCGTCAGCGCTGCGCTCGCACCGCTCCGCTCGATGTGGGGTGCCACGACCCGGACGTCCAGTCCGGCCCCGACAGCCACTCGGGCCAGCGAGGCCAATCCCGGGCTGTCCACCCCGTCGTCGTTGACGATCAGCGCTTTCATCCGTGATCCTTCTCCAGCCTTCGGACCTGCACGTTGTCGGTCATCTTCTCGATGGCCACGCGCTGGCCGGTGGCCAGCCCTCGCCGGGTGACGTTCACCGCGCCCGCAGCCGCGCCGAGCTCGAGAGCTTGCTCGAACGGAAGGCCCGCAGCGTAGGCGGCGGCCAGCCCCGCGGTCATCGAGTCGCCGGCGCCGCGGTGGTCTACCGACTGCACGGGCGGCGCTTCCACTTCGTACACCACACCCTCGTGCAGCGCGATCGCAGGATCGGCGGCACGCGAGATCACCACGCTTTCTGCGCCCTCCTTGTGGAGTGAGTGCATGGCGGCGACGAGATCGTCGAGATCGTCCGATGCGGCGCGCCCGTCCTCGATGAGGTCCTCGTGGCTCACCTTCAGCAGGGCGACCCCGCCTTCCAGTGCAGCGGTGAGGGTGGGACCCGAAAGATCGGCGACGACAGGCACGTTCAGAGCACCGAGGTCAGCACACAGTCTGTTGTAGACGTCGGTGGGCACCGCATCGTCACAGTGCGGCCCGCCGAGGACGGCCACGTCGGCCGACATGCCCGCACCGAGCGACACGCTGAACAGGTCGTCGACCTCGTGGCGGCTCAGGGTGGGCGGCGGGATGTCCACGACCACGTCGCGCTCACCTTCGCGGCGGTCGTGGATGTACGAACCGTTGTCGGAGGCAGAGGCCACCGGGTGCACCGTGATTCCTTCACGACCGATGAGATCCACGAGGATTCCCCCGGCCTCGCCCCCGAAGGGTCCACACAAATGTACGTCCATACCGAGAATGGCTGCCATTCGCCCGATCCAGAAGCCCTGTCCCCCCGGATGCACGTGCAGTTCGGTGCTTCCGTTCGGCGCCTGTTCGAGGGTGACGGTGAGAAGAGGCGAGGGAGCGAACACGAAAGCGTTTGCTCCGGATGGTGAATCGTCTGATGCTGTGCGTTCGTTGCTTTCTGCGGGCATGCAGGTCAGGTACCCTTCCCCGCCTCGTCTCACACCCGCTCCGGCGCGGCTCGTACCCCTGCTGTCGACGGCCGGTGTGGGGTACGGAGGTGGCGGGTATGTCCCGGGCAGGACCGCATCCGGGTCCACGCACACGGAGGAGAGCCGGGATGACGAGAGTCGCGCGCAAGGAGACCACTGCGGCGCCGAGCCGCGTCTGGGAAGTCCTGGCGGACGGGTGGAACTACGCGACCTGGGTCGTCGGCGCGTCCCGTATCCGCAAGGTCGATGCGACATGGCCCGCAGAGGGCAGCCGCATCCACCATTCGGTCGGTTTGTGGCCCGCGCTGCTCGACGACTGCACCGAGGTGCTGTCGGCGACACCCGACCGCAGGCTCGTCCTGCGCGCCCGCGCGTGGCTCTTCGGCCAGGCCGAGATCGGGTTGAGAATCGAACCGGCTCCGGGCGGTGGTTCGACCGTCACGATGTCCGAGCACGTGGTGACGGGACTACCGAGTCTTCTCCCCGATTTCGTGCAGGAACAAGCAGTACGGCCGAGGAACCAGGAGTGTCTGTCGCGCCTTGCCCTGCTCGCGGAACGCGCGACTCCGGAAGGACCTGCTGAATGACCGCGGAAACTGTCGACGCCGTCGTCATCGGTGCCGGTCCCAATGGGCTCACCGGCGCCGCGGCACTCGCCGACGCGGGCTGGGACGTCCTCGTGCTCGAGGAGCAACCGGAACCCGGCGGTGCCGTGCGCAGCACGGAACTCCACCCGGGATTCCGGGCCGACCTGTTCAGTGCGTTCTATCCGCTCGGGGCGGTTTCGCCCGCTTTCGCCGCTCTCGACCTCGAATCCCACGGTCTGCAGTGGAGCCGGTCGCCGAACTCGTTCGGCCATCCTCTAGGGCCCGACGACGACGACGCGGTCGTGGTCGCCCGCGCCGCCGCCGACACCGCCGCCGATCTCGAGCGCCGCTGCGCAGGGGACGGCGAAGCGTGGACGAAACTTGTCGACCAGTGGAACGACGTGCGCGGCGCACTGCTGCAACTGCTGCTCTCCCCGTTTCCGCCGGTCCGGGGAGGCGCGTCGCTGCTGCGCGCACTGGGACCGGGGGAGGCGTTGCGATTCGCTCGGATGCTGGCATTGCCCGTCCGGCGGATGAGCGAGGAACTCTTCGACGGAGAAGCCGCTCGGCTGCTCCTGCTCGGCAACGCCATGCACTCCGACATCCCGCCCGATGCCCCGGGAAGTGGCGTGATGGGGTACATCCTGACGATGCTCGCCCAGGACGTGGGTTTTCCCTCTCCGGTGGGCGGGGCGGGCGCGCTGACCGACGCCCTGGTGCGACGCGGCGAGTATGCCGGAATGCAGTTGCGATGCGGCCGCCGGGTCACCGCGATCGACGTCGAAGACGGCACCGCGGTAGCGGTCCGCACCGCAGGCGGCGAGCGGATCAAGGTGCGCCGGGCCGTCCTCGCGGACGTCTCGGCTCCTGCGTTGTACGGGACGTTGCTCGCTGACTCCGCAGTCGCCGACCGCGCCCGCCGCGACCTGCGTGGATTCGAATGGGACACGCCGGTCGTGAAGGTCAACTACGCGCTCGGCCACCCGGTTCCGTGGCGATCCTCGTCGTTGTCCCGGACCGGCACCGTGCACGTCGGTGCCGATACGAACATGATGGTTCGGTGGTCCGCCGACCTGTCGACGGGCGTGATCCCGGAGTCGCCGTTCCTGCTGTTCGGGCAGATGACGACCGCCGATCCCACCAGATCACCGGCCGGGACCGAAAGTGCGTGGGCGTACACCCATCTGCCTCGGGGCATCACCGACGACGAGTCGGCGGATGTTCTTGCGGAGAGAGTCGACGCACAGCTCGAGGCGTACGCCCCGGGCTTTCGGGACACGATCCTCGATCGAACCGTGCAGCGCCCGTCCGATCTCGAATCGGCCGACGCGAACCTCGTCGGCGGCGCGGTCAACGGAGGTACGGCCCAGATCCATCAGCAGTTGTTCCTGCGGCCGGCTCCGGGACTGGGCGGTTCACGCACCCCCGTGGGAAAGCTGTATCTCGCCGGCGCGGGGACGCACCCAGGGGGAGGCGTCCACGGCATGTGCGGCTGGAACGCCGCCGCCGCCGCACTCCAGGACCAGAAGACGACGGGTCCGCTGCGACGCGGGATCCACACCCTGGGGCGCCGGCTGATGTCCTGACGAATCTTCCCGCCGCGTAAACAACAGGTTTCGCAAGGCGACGTGCCGGGTATTCACGCTCATGACCGAATCCCCGGCCGACGGAGCCCCGTGGTCGATGTCGTCGGGAAATTGCGCCTCCGCACGGTCGGCTCATGTATCGGCTGCTGCGGGGTCGCGGACTGCCGCACATAAAACTCCGGGGTGATGTGACCGTGACGACTTCTCCAGTTCTGGACTCCCCGAAGACGCCGCGTGTGTGGCGGCTTCCCGGTGTGTACCGCCCCCAAGAGGATTCGTTCCTGCTGGCCCGTGCCCTTCACGATGCCGGAGGCGCACAGGACGCGAAGGTGCTCGACTTCTGCACGGGGAGTGGTTTTCTCGCGATCGCGGCCGCTAGGGCCGGAGCCGGTGCGGTCACCGCGCTCGACATCTCCCGACGGGCAGTTCTCACAGCCCGGGCCAACGCGCTCTCGCGTCGGCTGCCGATCTCGGTCGTCCGCGGAAGTCTGGATGTGGCTGTAGAGCACGGTCCCTTCGACGTCGTGTTGTCGAATCCTCCGTACGTGCCGGTCGACGGCGAGGTCGAGGACCCCCGTTGGGACGCCGGACCGGACGGACGATCCGTTCTGGATCCGCTCTGCGATTCCCTGCCGACACTTCTGTCTCCCAACGGTTTCGCACTGCTGGTGCACTCGGAGTTCACCGGCGTGGACGAGACCCTCGAACGGGTGCAGGCGGCCGGTCTCGCGGGTTCGGTCGTCGCGCGCGAACGTATCCCTTTCGGTCCGGTACTGCAGAGGCGTCTGAGTTATCTGCAGGAGGCAGAGCTGGCCCGACGCAATGTCGACAGCGAAGAGGTGGTGGTCATCCGTGCAGCCCGGGTCTGAGGGTGGTCGTCGCGTAGTACACGCGACCACCGGAAAAGCGGAGGACGTCACGGTCGTGCGCAGGGTGAAAGGCGGGCCGATGCTCGTCAAGGGCCCGGTCCGGATTCTCACGGACGACGGGACCGAAACGGAATCGGCCCGGTTCGTGGTCGCGGTGTGCCGATGCCGGCGCAGTGCGTTGTATCCCTTGTGCGACACCAGCCACAGACGCCCCGCCCGAGGTTGACACCTCTGGCTGACACACTGCCCGGGCTACGGGAAAGTGCGAACCCGGAAGTCCGCCGACCGGATGCGTCAGCGTGTTCGTTCGCCGTACGCGTGCCGTAAGGACAGTGTCGCGTCGTTCCACCGGTCTCGTATACCCATCTCCGAGCCCACGCGAC
>JAEZDV010000335.1 GCA_023417985.1 Actinomycetes bacterium
TGCCGACCCGCTATGCCGCAACGTTCGCCTTCTACCGTCGTTCGTTCGCGTCCGCTGCCGCACGGATCTCGACGTATCTCACGCGCCGCGAGGGCGGATTCCTCGACGAACCCGCGACCGCGCGGGCCCTCGCGTCGTTCCTGCATCGCGGGCTTGCGTGTGGCGCCCTCACCGACCCCGAGGTACGCGAACGCGCGGGCGTCACGCCCGGACAACTGCGGGAGCTGGCAGGATTCACCCACCAGGAAGGACGATTCGAGTGACCACCGTCATCCGGGCCCGCCGTGCCGTTCTCGGCGACGGTGAGCGGGCGTGTGCAGTGATCATCCGGGACGGACGGATCGTCGCCGTCGAGGAGTACGCGACGCCGGTGCCCGGGGCGCGAGAGATCGTCCTCGCCGACGACGAAGCGCTGCTTCCCGGCCTGGTCGACACCCACGTCCACGTCAACGATCCCGGCCGCACAGAGTGGGAAGGGTTCGCGAGCGCCACCCGCGCCGCCGCCGCCGGCGGGGTGACCACGTTGATCGACATGCCGCTCAACTCGATTCCGTCGACGATCGACGTGGCCTCGCTCGCCGTCAAACAGAAGGTCGCCGCACCCCAGGTGGCCGTGGACGTCGGGTTCTGGGGCGGCGCCGTACCCGGAAATCTCGCCGACCTCGAACCGCTCTGGGACGCAGGGGTATACGGCTTCAAATGCTTTCTCGCCCACTCCGGGGTCGACGAGTATCCGCCACTGGACCGCGCGCAGATGATCGCAGCCATGCGAGTCATCGCCGGCTTCGACGGTCTTCTCGTCGTCCACGCCGAGGACGGGCCCACGCTCGACGCCCAGCAGGCACCGTCGGGCCGTCGCTACTCCGACTTCCTGCACTCGCGGCCGCCCCTCGCGGAGGAACGAGCCATCGCCCAGGTGATCGACGGCGCCGCCGAAACAGGTTGCCGCGTCCACATTCTCCACCTCTCGGACGCCGGGAGCCTGCCGCTCGTGGCAGCGGCGAAGAAGGCCGGCGTCCGCATCACCGTGGAGACGTGCCCGCACTACCTGACCCTGTTCAGTGAGGAAATCCTCGACGGGTCCACACATTTCAAGTGCTGCCCGCCCATCCGGGAGGCTTCCAACCGTGAGGGCCTGTGGCGTGGCCTGGCGGACGGCACGATCGACTGCGTCGTGTCCGACCATTCACCGTGCACCCCCGAACTGAAGAAGCTCGGAATCGGTGACTTCGGGCAAGCCTGGGGCGGAATATCCTCCCTCCAACTGGGTTTGCCGATCGTCTGGTCCGAAGCACGGCGACGCGGGCACTCTCTCTCCGATGTCACGCGGTGGATGGCCCGCAACACCGCTTCGGTAGCCGGACTCTCGGACCGCGGCGAGATCGCCGTCGGCAACACCGCCGACCTGTGTGTCCTCGCGCCCGACGACGCCTTCGTGGTCTTTCCCGAGAAACTCCATCACCGCAACGCCGTCACCCCCTACGCCGAAATGGCGCTCGCCGGGGTGGTACGCCGGACCTGGCTGGCCGGCGAACCCCTCCCCGTCGCCACCGGCGACAGTCCCGTCCCTGCGCCCCGCGCGCAACTGCTGTCCCGGAAGGACACTCGATGACATCACTCGATTTCCGGCAACTTCCCGATCTCGCTTCGCGCGACTTGACCGGTTCGGTGATGTACGCCAACGACGAACTGTTCGCACAGCGCGAGAACCTCATCGCTCCCGGCCCGGCACGGCACGATCTGTCCGAGTTCGGGCACAAGGGCAAGGTGTACGACGGGTGGGAGACCCGCAGGCGACGCGACCCCGGGCACGATTTCGCCATCGTGCGTCTCGGCGCCCCCGGTGTGATCCGCGGAGTCGTCATCGACACCGCATGGTTCACCGGCAATTTCCCGCCGTTCGCGTCGATCGAGGCAGTGTGCGTCGACGGATATCCCGACGCCGCCGAACTGTTGAAGGCGCCCTGGGAACCCCTCCTCGACAAGGTGGCGCTGCTCGGCGACACCGCGAACGCCTTTCCCGTCGACAGCGAACGACGCTGGACCCACGTACGTCTCAACATCTTTCCCGACGGAGGGGTAGCCCGACTGCGCGTCCACGGCGAGATCCGTCCCGACCCGGCGTTCCTCACCGGCACCATAGATGTGGCCGCACTCGAGAACGGTGCCGACATCGCCGACTGCTCGAACCACTTCTACTCCTCGCCTCGGAACATCATCGCCCCAGGCCGGGCCGCGAACATGGGCGGAGGGTGGGAGAACGCGCGTCGCCGCGACGACGGAAACGACTACGTCGTGGTCCGCCTGGCCGGCACCTCGCTCGTCGACCACGTGGAGATCGACACCTCGTACTACGTCGGCAACGCGCCGGGGTGGGCACGACTGTCGGGCCTGCCCGCCGGCTCGGACGCCGCCGACGAATCGGCGTTCGTCGAACTGCTCCCGAAAACCGCTCTGCTCCCCGACTGCCGCCACCGGTTCCGCGTCGATTCGGCCACTCCGATGGCGTTCGTCCGGCTGGACGTGTATCCGGACGGGGGTATTTCGCGGCTACGCGTGCACGGACGTCTGACCGACGCTGTCACCCCGTGAATTCGACTCGGCGTCGCGGCGCGTCCGGTTGTCCTAGGCTCAGCCCATGGCAAGTGCGGTGACCGAAGTGCAGTCCCCCGGGGATCTCGTAGCGGCGCTCGAGTCGACCGGATACCTCGCCGACGAAGGCCTCGCGACGACGGCGTTCCTCGCGATCCGGATGGGGCGGCCACTGTTCTGCGAGGGTGAACCCGGCACCGGGAAAACCTCCCTCGCGACGGCACTCGCCCAGGCACTCGGCCTGCCGCTGGTCCGGTTGCAGTGCCACGAAGGCATCGACGCGTCGCAGGCGCTCTACGACTGGGACTTTCCCCGTCAACTGTTGCACCTGCGCACGCTCGAGGCCGCGAGCGGGGGTGCGTTGGACGCCGACACCGCCGAACGCTCCCTGTACACCGAGCGGTACCTGCTGGCCCGGCCGCTCCTCGCGGCTCTGACCGGAGCTCCGTGCGTGCTGCTCGTCGACGAAATCGACCGCGCAGACGACGAATTCGAGGCTCTGCTGCTCCAGGTACTCGACGAGAACGCGGTGACCGTCCCCGAACTCGGAGAGATCCGCGCGGCCGTTCCGCCCCTGGTCGTGCTCACGTCCAACCGCACCCGCGAGGTGCACGACGCGCTCAAGCGGCGGTGCCTGTACCACTGGGTCGAGCACCCCGGCCTCGACCGCGAAATCGCGATACTCCGGCGCCGCTTGCCCGACATCGATGCGTCGCTCGCCTCCCAGGTCGCGCACGCGGTCCACGCGCTGCGCGGCTACGACCTGCTCAAACCACCCGGCGTCGCGGAGTCGCTCGACTGGGCCCGCGCGCTGCACGAACTCGATCGCGACGTGCTCGACGCAGCGACGGCCGCCGCGACGCTCGGAGCCGTCCTCAAATACCGCGAGGACTTCGAGCGCGCGATGCGCTCGGGTCTCGGCCGGGTTCTCGCCGGATGACCTCCGGCACCGGACACGGCACGCTGGTGGGCTTCGCCGGGTTCACCCGCGCACTCGCCGAATCCGGCATGCCCGTCGCCCTCGACGCGACCGACACCTATGTCCGGGCACTGCGCGAGATCGACCTCGGCGATCCGGTGCAGGTGTATTGGGCGGGACGGGCCACCCTGTGCCGCGAGCCCGACGACCTGCCCCGCTACGACGCGGCTTTTCGCAGCTGGTTCGGAGGCGAGGTGCCAACGGTGTCCCGCACCCGGGGTCACCACACCCGTACCGCTCGCATCGCTGCACTGGCGAGCACACCGGGAACTGCGGGCGCCGACTCCGGTGAAGATGCGCCACAATTGCAGGTCGCGGCCACCGACACCGAAGTACTACGGCACCGCGACATCGCTGAGATGACCCCCGCCGAACAAGCTCACCTGACGGAGATGCTCACGCGACTGCGGCCCCGCCCACCGCGACGCGCGGCGGTCCGGAGACGTCCCTCCCGCCGCGGCGACGTCGATCCGCGCCGCACGCTGCGGGTGATGCTCGGGGCGGGCGGGGAGACGGTGCGGCCCGTGCGGCATCGCCGGGCGACACGGCCGCGCCGGGTGGTGCTGCTGATCGACGTGTCGGGCTCCATGGCTCCGTACGCCGATGCGCTGCTGCGGTTTGCGCACGTCGTCACCCGTTCCCACCCGGGCGGCACCGAGGTGTTCTCGCTCGGCACCCGCATGACGCGGTTGTCCAGAGCTCTGCGCGCCCGCGACCCGCAGCATGCGCTCGCGGCTGCCGCGCGCACCGTGCCCGACTGGGCCGGAGGCACTCGGCTCGGCGACACTCTGCGCGCCTTTCTGGACCGCTGGGGACGTCGCGGACTGGCCCGCGGCGCGGTCGTGGTCATCTTCTCGGACGGCTGGGAGCGCGGCGACGCGGCACTCCTCGGCGAGCAGATGGCCCAGCTGCGCAGGCTGGCGCACGCCGTGCTGTGGGTCAACCCGCATGCAGGTCACAGCGGATACGAGCCGATCCAATCGGGGATCTCCGTCGCACTGCCCCATCTCGATCGTCTGCTCGCGGGCCACAGTCTTGCAACACTGGAAACACTGCTCGAGGAGGTTCATCGTGCGTGAGGTTCTCGACGAACTCGACCGCCGCTATCGCGCCGGCGAGACCGTCGCCGTAGGCACCGTGGTGTCGACGTTCCGTTCTGCGCCGCGCCCTCCGGGAGCGTCGATGCTGGTCGCGGGCGACGGCACGGTCACCGGCAGCGTGTCGGGCGGATGCGTGGAAGGTGCGGTGTACGAACTCGCTCAGGACGTGATCGGCGAGGGAACCCCCGTGTTGCAGCGGTACGGGGTATCCGACGACGACGCATTCAGCGTGGGACTGACGTGCGGCGGAATCATCGACGTCTTCGTCGAACGGATCGACGCGACCGAGTTCCCCGCGTTCGCCGAGGTCGTCGATTCGGTGCGTGGCGGCGAACCCGTCGCCATCGCCACTGTCACCGAACACCCCGATCCCGCGATCCTCGGACAACGCCTCGTGGTGTGGCCCGATCGCGACTCCGGCACACTCCCGTCCGCACGGATGCACGACGCCGTGACCGACGACGTACGCGGCCTGCTGGATGTCGGACGTTCGGGGACACTGCACTACGGCACCGACGGTGAACGACGCGGCGAGGGAATGTCGGTGTTCGTCAACGTGTTCCAGCCGCCGCCGCGCCTGATCGTTTTCGGCGCAATCGATTTCGCCGCTGCGATGGCCGACCTCGGCGCGTTCCTCGGCTACCGCGTGACGGTGTGCGACGCCCGTGGAGTCTTCGCCACCGCGGCACGATTCCCCGGCGCGGACGAAGTCGTCGTGGACTGGCCGCACCGGTATCTCGCCGCCGAGGCCGACGCCGGACGGGTCGACAAGCGCACGGTGATCACGGTTCTCACCCACGACCCCAAGTTCGACGTCCCGCTCCTGGAGGTCGCGCTCAGGCTCGACGTGGCGTATGTCGGAGCAATGGGGTCGCGTCGTACGCACGACGACCGGATGGCCCGGCTACGGGAAACGGGAATGACGGACGACGACCTGACCCGGTTGTCGTCACCGATCGGCCTGGATCTCGGGGCCCGGACACCCCAGGAGACCGCCGTGTCCATCGCCGCCGAGATCATCGCGTTGCGTTGGGGCGGTCGCGGACAGCGATTGGCCGACACCGACGGGCCGATCCACGCGCACGAGGAACCTGTCCGTTCGGTGGGCGGTGCCGCCCGGAAGATCTGAGTTCGACCGGAGGTGAGCGATCGTCGGAGGTGCGCGATCGTCAGAGTAGCGAGGTGACCGACGGCGGCAACGGAAGTGCGGGATCCGTCAACGGTGACCGCTCCGGAACACCGACGACGGTGCGCATCGGGACGACCCCGGCCCACACCGACCGGTCCTCGCCGTCGTCGGGATCGTCGCCGGGACCACCCGCGCGCACCTTGACGCTCACCTCGTCCAGCGCAAGCACCAGCACCGTCGTCGCCGCGAGTTCCTTCGGGGTGGGCGGACGGACTTCGTCCCACCGGCCGGGCACGAGGTGTTCGGTGACCGCCCGCAGCGCGTCCTGCTTGTCTTCGGCCGGTACAAGCACCGCACGTCCGAAGATCACCGCGCTGCGATAGTTCATGCTGCTGTCGAACGCAGACCGGGCGAACACGAGTCCGTCGAGATGCGTCACCGCGACAGACACATCCAGACCGTCCCGAGAGGCGAGGAAGGCGCCGGCGCCGGTCGAACCGTGGAGGAACATCCGGTCGCCGTCACGGCCGAAGGCCATGGGGAGGACCACCGGACAGCCGCGACGAACGAACGCGACGTGGGCCACGCGCGCCTCGTCGAGAAGACGATGCAGAACTTCCGGATCATCGTTGCCTCGTTCGGGTTTGCGAGTCAGACGTGTTCGCTCGGTCATGACATCGATCGAAGCAGTGCGAGCACTCGGGAAACAACCGATTTCTCCACTTTGCGCCCGAAACCCCTCCGCGCCCGCGCATCACGAATCGGTGCAGTCCGTCTCGTCGCCGCAGGTACCTCGGTTACGATCCAGACGATGCTGCCCGGCGACGGAATTCGAGGGCCTCAGATGGTTGTTCGTCCGCGTGTCCGACACCTTTCCGTGATCGTCGCTGCGGCATTCGTCGGCCTGCTCGCCGCCCCCGCGACGGTGGCCGGCGAGGGCGTCCCAGCCGCGGCGGAGGGTCCGGCGCGTCCGGTCGGCGCGGGTTTCGCCCGCACGTACGTCACTCTCGACGCCGACGGCACGCCTGCCGCCATCGGTGTGCGACTGGACGCGGCGGCTCTCGACAACCTGCCCGACGGTCTGTTGCCGATCACCGATGCCTACGTGCTCGATCTTCCCGAACAGGCGACCGCCACCGCGTTCGACCATGTCACGATCGACTGGAATTCCCGGGGCCACAACCCGGAGCACGGATTCGACGTTCCGCATTTCGACGTGCACTTCTATCTCCTGGACAGGGCCACCGTGGAGGCCATCCACCCGCTCGCCCCCGGTTACATCCCCGCTGCCTCCCGCGTGCCGGAGCCCCGGTACCTGCCTCCGGGATATGCCCCGGACGGGAATCCGCTCACCGCGACCGTCCCCGGCATGGGACTGCACTGGCTGGACACGACCGAGACGGATCACAATTTCACCGAGAAGGTGCTCTACGGGTCGTGGGACGGCAAGCAGGCGTTCGTCGAACCCATGATGACCCGGGCGTGGCTCGAGTCCCGGCCCGCGATCCTCGAGCCACTGCCAGAGCCCGAGGCGTACCAGCGCGCGGGTCTCTATCCGACCACGTACGCCGTGTGGTGGGACGGTGCCATGCAGACGTACTCGATCGAACTCGGCGGGCTCACGATGCGCGAGGCGTCGTAGGGCCCGGGTCGCACGAGCACTCCGAGTCCGGGCCGGTGCCCGTCGGAAGTCCGGTCAGAAGTACCGGGCGCCGCCGTCCACGCCGAACTGCTGTCCGGTGACGAACGCCGACTCGGCGGAGGCGAGGAACGCCACCATATCGGCGATCTCCTCGGGTTCCGCCGAGTACTTCTCGAGGAACGGGGTGGTCATCGACGCGAGCTTGGGGTTGCTCGCCGCGGTTTCGGCGATCCGTTCGCGCATGCTGCCGGAGCCCATCGGCGTGTTCACCGCACCCGGATGAACACTGTTGACCCGGATGTTGTGCCGGCCCAGTTCGGCAGCGAATGCACGGGCCATCCCGGTCACCGCGTGCTTGCTGGTCGTGTAGTGCACCATGAACGGCTGCATCTTCACCCCCGCCAGCGAACTGATGAGGATGATCGAGCCACCGCCACGCTCGATGAGGTGAGGTGCGGTCGCCGTAACGGTGTTCCACGTACCGGTGACGTTGATGTCGAGGGTGTCGCGGAAACTGGTGGGGCTGATTTCGTCCCACGTCTCCGGGATGCAGATCCCGGCATTGGCGACGACCACGTCGAGGCCGCCGAATCGTGCCACGCCGTCCTGCGCAACCTCCTTCAACACCTCGAGATCACGAGTGTCGCCCTGCACCAAGTACGCCTTCCCGCCTTCGGCCTCGACGAGGCGGCGGGTTTCGTCGAGATCGTCGAGCGTCGCAGACTCGTAGGGCACCCCGGGCAACGGACCCGCGATGTCGACGCCGACGATTTGCGCGCCCTCGCGCGCCAGCCGGACGGCATGCGCACGGCCCTGCCCCCGGGCCACACCGGTGATGAACGCGATCTTGCCCTCGAAACGGTTCACGGACTGTTCTCCTCAGGTCGTCTTTCGCGGGTCTTGTGACCCAGGGTCGTAGGTTGCACCAGAACCTTGATATCCGATCCGGTGCCGTCGGACAGTTCGCGCAATTTCGCATCGGCACCGTCGAGACCGACGACGGACGTCACGAGGGTGTCGACCCTGATTCGTCCGGCCGCGAGATGCGCCAGGGCCTCGTCGAAGTCTCGTTCGCTGTAGGCGGTCGAGCCCACGATCGTCATCTCGAACATGGAGACCTGCGACAACAGGACTTCGGAGGGCACGGATGAGATTCCGACGATCACCAATCGACCGCGATAGCCGAGGAGGTCGACCGCGTCCTGCGCACACCGTGGATGACCGCTGCACTCGAGCACCGCGCGGGGTTTGCCGGCGAAGAGCGCGGCGGCTTCCTCACGCACCCGGCCGGGCGTTGTCGTCCGCACACCCGATTCTCCGGCGAGCGCGCGACGCGCATGGTTGGGTTCGACCACCAGTACATCGGTGATGCCCCTGGCTCGAAGCACCTCGACGACGAGCAGACCGATCGGTCCGGCGCCGAACACCACCACACCCGCACCGGGCACGACCTCGGCCTGCGTCACCGCGCGCACCGCTACGGCGAGTGGTTCGGTCAGCGCGGCGTCCCGCAGGCTCAGGCCGCCGGGTATCCGGTGCAGCATTCCGGCGGGAACGGTCACCGACTCCGCGAGCCCACCCGGGCGTCCCAGGCCCGGGCCCCGGACGAGACCGGTAAGGCAGACACCATCCTCGCTCCGGCAGGCGGTGCAGTCGCCGCAGTCGTCGATCGGCCGGACCACCACCCGGTCACCGGGGTTCCATCCGTCCACGTCCGGTGCCGTCTCGCTCACGATTCCGGAGAGCTCGTGCCCGAGGACATGCCCGGTGAGCGGGTCCGGTGGGTCGAAGAACAGATGCAGATCCGACCCGCACATTCCGCAGTACGCCACGTCGATACGGACCTCACCCGGCGCACAGGGTGAGCGGTCCACTTCGATCACCGACAGCGCCCGTTCGGGTGCGATCACCGCCGCGATTCCCATCTGCGAGCCCCTCGTGTTCGTGGTCCGCCGGAACCGCGGCGACCGATTTCGTCGATTCGCGCCATCGTGCCCCTCCGGTGACGCAAAGTGGCAGTGATCTGTATCACCGGAGTCGCTTGCGTCAGCACTGGAGGTTAGATGCGCATCACTGTCACCGTCGACGGAACGTCCTATACCGACGACGTGGAACCCCGCCTTCTGCTCGTGCACTACCTCAGAGATCGACTGGGCAAAGTGGGGACGGTGGTCGGTTGCGACACCAGCAACTGCGGCGCGTGCACCGTCCTGCTCGACGGCCGGAGCGTCAAGGCGTGCTCGGTGCTCGCGGTCCAGGCCGACGGGCGCGAGGTCACGACCGTCGAAGGACTGTCGCTCGACGGGTCGCTGCACCCCGTCCAGGAAGCGTTCCGCGAGAACCACGCTCTGCAATGCGGGTTCTGCACGCCGGGAATGATCATGGCGACGATCGACCTGCTCGCGGAGGATCCCGATCCCGACGAGAAACAAGTGCGGCACAGCCTCGAAGGAAACCTCTGCCGCTGCACCGGATATCAGAACATCGTCGCGGCCGCGCAGGACGCGGCCCAGCGCCTTCGTGAGGCACCGACGGGAACGCAGGGAGGCACACGATGACGAGCACCGCCGAACCGGCCGCCGAATCCGAACTCGGCAGGTCGCGCCGCCGGAAGGAGGACGAGCATCTCATCACCGGCCGCACGCGCTGGACCGACAACATCGTGCTCCCCGGGATGCTGCACGCGGCGATACTGCGTAGCCCCTTCGCGCACGCCCGCATCACTCACCTCGATGTCGACGAAGCGAAGAAGCAACCGGGCGTCGTCGCCGTCTACACCGGTGCTGATCTGGCCGAGGAACAGGGCAGCCTGCCGTGCGCGTGGCAGATCACCGAGGACATGCTGACCCCGCCCGCGCCGGCGCTCGCCGTCGACACGGTCAGGTTCGCGGGGGAGGCCGTCGCGGTCGTGGTCGCCCGCACCTATTACGAAGCGCACGACGCTCTCGACGCGATCGATGTGGATTACGAGGACCTGCCGGTCGTGCTCGACCTCGCGTCCGCCGCCGAAGACACCGTGGTCCTCCACTCCGACCTCGGAACCAACCGCAGCGCGACATGGGTGTACGACTCCGCAGAAGCCGGCAGCGGGAGCGACGTCGACGACACGATCCGCGACGCAGAGGTCGTCGTGGAGCGGATGTTCCGCCAGCAGCGCCTCATCCCCGCGTTCATGGAACCGCGGTCGGTCGTCGTCGACCCGACCGCCGCCCAGATCACGATGTGGTCGGCCACGCAGGTGCCGCACATCCTGAAGCTGATGCTCGCGATGACGCTCGGCATCCCCGAGCACACGCTCCGGGTCATCGCCCCCGACGTGGGTGGCGGATTCGGCGGCAAACTGCAGGTGACCCCCGAAGAGGTTCTCACGCTGCTGATCTCGCGGCGCCTGCGCAAGCCGCTGAAGTACACCGAGACGCGCAGCGAGTCGATGATGGCCGGGCATCACGGCCGCGACCAGATCCAGAAGATCACGATCGCGGCGAGGCGCGACGGTACCGTCACGGGCCTGAAAGTGGACCTGCTCGCGGACATGGGTGCGTACCTGCGACTCGTCACCCCCGGCGTGCCGATCCTCGGAGCGTTCATGTTCAACGGCATCTACAAGTTCGATGCGTACCGCTTCACCTGCACCAACGTGTTCACCAACAAGGTGCCCACCGATGCGTACCGCGGGGCGGGCAGGCCCGAGGCGACCTTCGCGATCGAACGCATCATGGACGAACTCGCCGTCGAACTGTCGATGGATCCGGTCGAACTGCGCAAGAAGAACTGGATCCGGCACGAGGAGTTTCCTTTCGACACGGTCGCGGGGCTGACCTACGACTCCGGCAACTACGAGGCGGCAACGGCCAAGGCGCTCGAACTGCTGGACTACGACGGGTTGCGACGCGAACAGGCCGAGCGCCGGGAGCGGAAGGACCCCGTGCAGTTGGGCATCGGGGTGTCGACCTTCACCGAGATGTGCGGTCTGGCGCCGTCCCGGGTCCTCGGATCGCTCTCGTACGGCGCCGGCGGCTGGGAGCACGCTGCCATCCGTATGCTTCCCACCGGCAAGGTCGAGGTGGTCACCGGAGCATCGGCGCACGGGCAGGGCCACGAGACGGCATGGAGCCAGATCGTCGCCGATCGGCTCGGGATTCCGTTCGAGGACATCGAAGTGCTGCACGGCGACACCCAGTCGTCACCGCGTGGCCTCGACACCTACGGATCACGGTCGCTCGCGGTCGGCGGTATCGCCGTCGTCAAGGCTGCGGAGAAAGTGGTGGCCAAGGCACGGCCGATCGCCGCTCACCTGCTGGAATGCGCCGAGGACGATCTCGATTTCACCGACGGTCGGTTCCGGGTGAAGGGAACAGCGAAATCGGTCGGCCTCACCGACATCTCGCTCGCGGTGTTCGCCGCGCACGACCTGCCCGACGGAGTCGAACCGAATCTGGACTCCGAAGCGACCTACGATCCGGAGAATTTCTCGTTCCCGCACGGCACCCACCTGTGTGCGATCGAGGTGGACACCGACACCGGTCACGCCCGCATCCGCAAGTACGTCTGCGTGGACGACATCGGGCACGTCGTCAATCCCCTCATCGTGGAGGGCCAAGTGCACGGAGGTCTTGCGCAGGGGATCGCCCAGGCGCTGTACGAGGAAGCGGTGCACGACGAGTCGGGCACGTTGCTCAGCGGTTCGTTCGCCGAGTACCTGCTTCCCACAGCCGTGGATCTACCGTCGTTCACGACCGACCGCACCGACACACCGGCACCGGGAAACCCGCTGGGCGTCAAGGGTGTCGGTGAGGCCGGGACCATCGCGTCGACACCGGCAGTCGTGAACGCGGTGCTCGACGCGGTGCGGCAGTACGGAGTGCGTGACATCGAGATGCCGTGCACTCCGATGCGGGTGTGGCATGCGATTCGTTCCGCGCAGAGCGGCGGCGGGGAAGCCCACCAGGCGGCAGGCAACGGCGCAGTTTCCAGTCAGGGAGGAACGGAATGATTCCGGCAGCGTTCGAGTATTTCGCACCCACCGGTCTCGATGAGGCCGTCACGGCACTTCGCGACGCCGGCGAGGACGCCAAGATCATCGCCGGTGGCCAAAGCCTGATGCCGGTGCTCCGGTTACGTCTGGCGGCGCCGTCGGCGCTCGTGGACCTCGGACGCGTGGCCGAGTTGCGGGGGATCCGCGAGGACGGCGACGACATCGTCATCGGCGCGACGACGACGCACCACGAAGTACTTCACGATCCTCTCGTCGCCCGGCATGCGCGACTGCTCGTGGAAGCCACGGCCACCGTCGCGGATCCGCAGATCCGGCACCGGGGCACCCTCGGCGGGTCACTGGCACATGCCGATCCCGCGGGCGATCTCGCTGCCCCGAACGTGGCTCTCGATGCGACGTTCCGAGTGGTGGGCCCCTCGGGAATCCGCACGATCCCGGCGGCGGAGTTCTTCCAGGATTACTTCACGACTGCTCTGGACGCCGGGGAGATCCTCGCGGAAATTCGCATTCCGAAGCACACCGACTGGGCGGCGCGATACGAAAAGTTCCATCGTGCAGCGCAGCAGTGGTCGATAGTCGGTGTCGCCGCGACCATTTCGGTCGTGGACGGCACCATCGAGCGGGCCAAGGTGGCGCTGACGAACATGGCAGCCGTGCCGGTCCGGGCACACGGCGTCGAAGAATCGCTCGTGGGTCAGCCCGCCACCGCGGAGACGATTCGGGCAGCCGCAGAACGTGCGACGGACGGCACCGACCCGATGACGGACGGGAATGCGGATGCCGAGTACCGCAGCCATCTGGCGCAGGTTCTCACCCGTCGAGCGGTGACGACAGCTGCGGGCATCTGATTCCGGCAACTCCGAATACCTGAGAGGACACAATGCAACTCGATCACACCCTGTCCGTACCGGCTCCCGTCGATGTCGTGTGGACCGCTCTGCTCGATCCGGAAAAAGTTGCTCCGTGCATGCCCGGTGCGACACTCACCGGGGTCGAAGGAGACACCTTCACCGGCACGGTCAAGGTGAAACTGGGCCCGGTGGCGCTGACGTTCAAGGGCACCGGACGATACGCCGAGACGGACGAGAAGTCCCACAAGGCCGTGATCGAGGCGAACGCGAAGGACACGCGCGGCAACGGCACGGTCAGTGCGACCATCACGATCGTGCTCACCGGCGACGGCGATCGCACCGACGGCACGGTCAAGACCGACATGACGGTCACCGGCAAGCCCGCGCAGTTCGGGCGAGGCATGATCTCCGACGTCGGGGGGAAGATTCTCGAGCAGTTCGCGGCCTGCCTGTCGAAGAAACTCGGACCCGAAGCCGAGCAACCGGCCGCAAACGAATCGGCTCCCAGCGAATCGGTTCCGTCCAGCACGCCGGAGGTGGCTCCGACGCCGCCCGACACCACACCCGCCGGGGCGGCGTTCGTCGCACCCACAGCAGGCGATGCGGCGCAGAGCGCCACCCCGGCACCCGAAGCGACGCCCGATGCGACAGCACCTGCTCCACCCGCTGCGGCCACCTCGCGACCTGCGGGAACCGCTGCCGCATCCTCGAATACGCAAACCCAGCCCGAGGCCGAACCTCTCGACCTCATGGAGTTCGCGCGAGGTTCCGTCATCCAGCGGCTCGTCCCGATCGCCGTGGTGGCCGTGGTGGCGATCGTGGTGGGCGTGGTCTCGAGCCGCACCATTCAGCGGCGCAACCGTCGCCGTTCGGCATCCTGCGGGCGCCGCTCGATATCCCGCGGGCGGTCAGCCTCCTGCGGTCGCGGGAAGAAGTGACCAGATCCGGTCGCGGGACAACGGCAGTTCGTGCGGCCGCACTCCGATGGCTCGCCGGATCGCGTTGGCCAGTGCGGGTGCCACGGGATTGAACGGCGCCTCGCTCATGGACTTCGCGCCCAGCGGACCGAGTGTGTCGTAGGTTGCGGCGAAGTACACCTCGGTCCGTGGCACGTCCGCGTACTGCGGAATGTGATAGTTCCGCAGGGTCGAAGTCACCACGGTGCCGGTGGAGTCGGTGACGAGTTCCTCGTACATCGCGGCCCCGATCGCTTGCGCGACACCACCTTCCACCTGACCACGGCACTGCTCGGGATTGACGATGGCACCGGCATCCGCGGCCTGCACCGACTGCAGGATCCGCACCTCGCCGGTGCCGGTGTCGACTGCCACGCGGAACCCGTGCACATTGAACGAGAGCGACCGGGGAAGGCCGCCGTGACTTCCTTCTGCGCGCAGGGTTCCGCCGGCCGCCTCCAGCAGGTCCGCGAACGGCACCTGCGTGCCGTTCACGTGCGCGGCGTCGGTCGTGAACTCCACGTCGCCGGGTGATCCTCCGGCCAGTTCGGCCCCCCATTTCGCCATTTCCCCGCGCAGCGTCCGGGCAGCGGCGAGCAGAGCCTTCGCCGCGACGACGGTGCCCGATGATCCGTACGCGCCCGTATCGTGCGTCGTGACATCGGTGTCGGACTGTTCGACGCGGATCCGTTCCGGCTCGGTTCCCAGCACGGACGCGGCGACCTGGGTGTGCACTGTCGTCGTACCGTTGCCGAATTCCGCGGTACCCACGCGGGCGAGATACGTTCCGTCCGGCAAGAGTTCGATCGAGGTGTCGGCGAAGTGTCCGCCGGGCGGATTCGAGGCGATCATCGCGAGTGCCATTCCCTCGCCGACTCGCCATCGGGGTCCGCTCGGTTCGGGAAGCCCGGCCCCACTCGACATCGCGGTGCGGACGAGTTCGAAGCACTGATCGAGGCCGTAGCTGCCGAAACCGAGGTCCACGCCCTCGGGGTGGGCGGCGACCAGTTCGTCGCCCGGGACCACGACGTTGCGTCGCCGGAGTTCGTACGGGTCCAGATTCAGCCGGACCGCCAGTTCGTCCATGGCGGACTCGACTGCGAATATCACCTGACCGAGGCCGTAGCCGCGGAAGGCACCGGAGGGCCGGTTGTTCGTGTAGACGGACCGGCCGTCGACTCGCTTGTTCGGGCACCGGTAGACCTCGACCGACTCACCGCACCCGTGGAACATCACGCTTGCCGAGTGGTTGCCGTAGGCGCCGCCGTCGTTGAGGACGTCGATCGCCAGAGCTGTGAGAATGCCGTCGGCGTCGGCGGCCACCGTGACGTCGACCCGCATCGGATGACGGCACGGCGCGACCGTGAGCTGGTCCGACCGCGTGAACTCCCAGCGCACGGGACGGCCGGTGCGCAGGACGGCGGCGGCGACCACGTCCTCCACGAGCATTTCCTGTTTGCCGCCGAATCCGCCGCCGACACGGGCGGTGAACACCCGGACGCGGTGCCGGTCGAGTCCGAAGATGTGACACAGTTCGTCACGGACGAGGAACGGGACCTGCGTGGAACTGCGGATCACGAGTCGTCCGTCGTCGTCGAGCCAACCGACGGCTCCGTGCGTTTCGAGATGCGTGTGCTGGACCCGCTGCGTCTGCCAGCGCCCACGCACCACTCCCGCGGATGCGGCGATTCCGGATTCCACATCACCGCATCCACCGTGTACCTCGCCGATGAGGTTGCGGGAGACGTCGGCGATCCGCGATTCCGGGCCTTTGTCGCCGTGCAGCAGGGGGGCGCCGGGGGAGGAGGCTTCGTCCGGGTCGAGCACGAAGGGCAGAATCTCGTACTCCACTTCGATGAGCCCGCAGGCCTCTTGCGCCTGGGCTTCGGTTTCGGCGACCACCGCCGCGACACGCTGGCCCACGTACCGCAGGGTCTGGTCGAAGAGGTAGGTGTCGTCGGGATCATCTTCCCGATTCTCGTGGCGCGCAGTCGAATAGGCGACCGCAGGCGCATCGCGCCAGCACAGTACGGCGTGGACTCCCGGAAGCTGTTCGGCCGCAGTGGTGTCGATCGAGACGATCCGGGCGTGTGGATGCGGACTACCGAGTACCGCGATCTGGAGCACACCGTCGACAACACTGTCGAACGTGTACGGTTCGGTGCCGGTGACGAGGCGGGGACCAGCAGGCGCGGGATGTGAAGCACCGAACTGCTTTCCGCACGACCGCTCGACATTGGTGACACCGTGCAGCGCGTCGTCGATCGACCGGTATCCGGTGCAGCGACACAGGTTGCCCTTGAGTTTGCGCGGCAGGTCGTCGAGATCGGGTTCGGTGAAGGTAGATGCGGTGACGATCATGCCCGCAGTGCAGAATCCGCACTGGAATCCCGCCGCGTCGACGAACCGGCGCTGAAGAGGATGGGGTTCGTCGGGGGTGCCCAGGCCGGCGACCGTGGTCACTGCACACCCCTCCGCCCGCGCCGCGGGGTACACGCACGAGTGCACCGCCTCGCCGTCGACGAGCACCGAGCACGCGCCACAATCTCCGGTATCGCAGCCCTTCTTGACCTCGAAGTTTTCGTGTTCCCGCAGCATCGTGCGCAGGCACTGTCCCGGTCGCGGCGTGGCGTCGACTTCGTTGCCGTTGACTGTCAGTTTCATGACAACTCCTCCCGGACTTCCTGCGCGAGAACCCGTGTCACCGCTCGGCGCCACTGCGGCGTTCCGTGGACGTCCGCGTAGTAGGCGTCGGCGGGCACCTGCGAGGCCAGTGCGGCGTCGAGGCCCTCCGAGGAGGGGACACCGGGGAATCTCGACACGTACGGGCGGCTGGTAGCGGCGGTGATCGACAAGGTGAACCCACCGTCGTCGTCGCAGCGACCGATGACCACCGCGCCGGAACGGCCGAGCGGAGACAACGAGATCTTCCGCATGGCGGTGCGCGAGTCGAGAAGTCGCCGCGCGATTGTGATGCTGCGGAGAATGTCTCCGTCACGGAGGATGTTGTCGCCTGCCCCGGTGACGAATGCTTGCACCGGTACCCGCTTCTCACCGCCCTCCCGGCTCCAGATCACCGCGTCGGCCTCGAGCGCGACAGCCAGGGAGATCATTGCGCCGGCGGGCAGCGAGAGGCAGATGTTGCCGCCGACGGTGGCGCGCTTCCAGATCTTCCACGAGGCGAGCAGTGCATCGGCGCATTGCCGGAACAGCGGTGCCGCAGTCCATGTCTCGGTTCCGGACAGTGCCGAGAGCTCCTCGACCGTGCAGGTCGCGGCGATCTCGAGGCCGGTGTCGTCGACCGCCGCGGCGGGCCAGCCCAGCGCGGACAGATCGACGAGGCGCCTCAGGTGCGGTTGCGGCTCCGAGAACAACCACGTCCCGCCTCCGACGAACGCCGTGCCCGGACCCCAGGTCAGATCGGCCCGTGACCGCGCAACGGTGTATTCCGTCACGGTGTGCAGGTCCATTGTCCTCACCCCGCTTTGGCGACGAGACGATCGTGTGCGGAGGCGACGCCACGGGCGACGACCTCGGTGTCGACGGTGAGAACCCGATCGTCGCGCACGACCTCACGACCGTTGACGAGGAGCAGATCCAACGGCGGCTGAGACCCGAGCACGAGTGCCGCCACCGGATCCGCGATCCCCGAATGCGCGAGAGTGTCGAGCCGCCAAAGAGCCAGATCGGCGAGCTTGCCCACTTCGAGGGAGCCGATCTCGTTCTCACGCCCCAGCACCCGGGCGCCACCGATGGTTGCGAGTGCGAGGCTCTGCCGGACCGTCATCGCGCGGGGGCCGCTGCGTGCCCGCGCGAAGAGTGCCGCGTGGTGAGCTTCCTCGAGCATGCAGCACGACTCGTTGCTCGCGGCGCCGTCGACGCCGAGGCCCAGCGGCACCCCGGCCGCGTAGAGGTCCGCCGCGCGGGCGATGCCGGCACCGAGACGCGCGTTGGAGGTCGGGCAGTGCGCCGCGCCCGTCCCCGACGCGGCGAGCACCCCGATGTCGCGGTCGTCGAGATGTACCGCGTGGGCGTACCAGACGTCGGAGCCCGTCCACCCGACGGATTCCATGTACTCGACCGGCCCGCACCCGAACTTCTCCATGCAGAAGTCCTGCTCGTCGAGGGTTTCCGCCAGGTGGGTGTGCATCCGGACGCCGAGGTCGCGGGCAAGGACCGCCGACTGCTTCAGCAGTTCGCCCGTGACGGAGAACGGCGAGCAGGGCGCCAGCGCGACGCGGAGCATCGAATCGAACGAAGGATCGTGCCATTTCCGGACGGCATCCTGGCTTCCCGTGAGGATGGCGTCGAGATCCTCGACGATGTGATCCGGGGGCAATCCGCCCGCGCTCGCACCGAGGTCCATCGACCCGCGGCAGGGGTGGAAGCGGATACCGACCTCCGCCGCTGCGGCGATCTCGGCCCCGAAGACGTCACCACCGGCGCGAGGAACGACGTAGTGATGGTCGGTGCTGGTCGTGCATCCTGTCTTCAGCAGGTGCGCGAGTGCGCCGGTGGCCGCCACATTGACCATGTCGGCGTCGATGCCACCCCAGATCGGGTACAGCGTGGTCAGCCACTCGAACAGGGTGTGGTCCACCGCCAGGCCCCGAGTGATCCATTGATACAGGTGGTGGTGGGTGTTGACGAGTCCTGGGGTGAGGAGGCACCCGGTGCCGTCCACGGTCCGCGCATCGTCGTATCCGACGGGTTCACCGTCGCCGACGGCGACGATCCGGTTTCCTTCGACCACGACGTGACCGCTGCGGTATTCGGCGCGTCCTGCGTCCATCGTGACCACGTGTGCACCGCGGATCACGGTGGGGCGAGTGGTGGGGCGAGTGTGCACGGTTGCTCCTCACGTTGGCGGGCACCCACCAGTGAACTCCTGCTCGAGACGCAACACCCCGGGCACCGCGTACGAAACAGCAACGAAATGACCACTTCGTATTGTGCGATCGTCCAAAGAACGATGCACGGAGGTGGTGCAGTGCTACTCCAGGATCTACTCGACGATGCCGAACTCGGAATCACGGTCCTGCACGGCGACCGTGAGATGCTCGACCGCCCTGTGCTGCGGACGTGTACGACGGACATGCCCGACCCCACCCGCTATGTCAGCGCGGGGGCGCTGGTGTTCTCGGGACTGGTGTGGCACAAGTCGGCCGAGGACTCCGACCTGTTCGTCAAACACCTCGCGCGTATGGGCGTGACGGCCCTCGCCGCGGGAGAGGCGCTGCTCGGGTCGGTGCCCGACGACGTGGTTGCCGCATGTGTGCGCCACCGCATGCCGTTGGTCTCTGTTCCCGCCGACGTGCCGTTCAGCCGGATCATCGAGCGTCTCACAGCGCGCATGTCCGGCGCGCGGATGGACCGCTTGCAGAACGGGCTCGCGCGGCAGCGGCGTCTCCTCGAGGCCGTCGCCGACGGACGCAGCATCGACGAGCTATTGTCCCGCACCGCAAGCGAATTCGGCGCCGATGCGTGGCTGCTGACCGCGACCGGGGTGCCGGTCGCCGGCAACGCACACCTCGACGACGACATCGTGGACGACCTCGTCGGATCCGCCCTGACCGCCGAGCGACTGCCCCACACGACGGGCGACTACACCGTTCTCTCCGTGGGCGCCGGCCTGCGCGACCGCGCCTCCTCGTGGCTGCTCGTGGTGCGGCACAGCGGTCCCGGTCGTGCGGACTGCCTGGACGCGTTCGGCGAGCTGGCGGCGGTGGCCGCCCTCGACCGGGTACGCCGGGACGAGCGCAGACGCGCTACGTGGGACACATGCGACGGCACCGGTGTCGTCGCAGCTGCTGCAACAGCTTTCGACGCCTCGTGCAGGCTCGTCACGGTAGTCGCGCGCCGGGTGCCTCGCCGTCGAGCCGAGGCGGTGACCACCGAGCAGTTGCATTCCCTTCGCGCCGTGCTCTCCGATGCGCTTCCGGGGAGCGTCAGCGTTGTGGACGGCGACCGGGTGGTCCTGGCCGTCGCGGGTGAGAACACCGAGGTCGGGACGCTGCTCCGCCGACGGCTGGCCCGCGTCGTCCCGGCACTGGAGGGCACGCGGCTGCACGTCGGGATCGGTGCCACCTGCACGCTCGGGTCGCTGACCGGCGCGATCGCGACCGCGACCGCACTCACCGCGGACGACGGTGACACCCGCGAGCCGGTATCGGTGCGCATCGCCGCGATGGACTCGGCAGCCGAGTTGTTCTCGGCGGTCCCGGACCGGCTGCGTCACGATTTCGCCCGGCGTGTGCTGGGTCCGGTGCTCGATCACGACCTCTCCAACGACGGTGGACTGCTCCCCACGCTCGAGGTGTTTCTCGCATGCAGCGGTTCGTGGCGACGCACCGCGGACCGGATCCATGTGCATCTCAACACCGTCCGTTATCGAATCGGCAAGGTGGAGAAGCTCACCGGACGCGATCTGTCCCGGCTGGACGACAAGCTCGACGTGTATCTCGCGCTCCGGTCGCTGCAGACCCAGCCGGCCTAGGCGAGGCGGTGGAGGTTCGCGTCCGGACGATCGGGCGCGGCCGGAGGAAGGTCGGTCGCAGGCGCCAAAGGCCACAGAAGAGGATCGGGACCCAGCTTCCGAAGCTGCTGCACCTGCTCGAAGCACCACGGTGACACGTCACGAGTCCGGTTCACCACCGCATCCGCGAACGTCGTCCACTCCACCCATTCGACTCCGCACACCTCGTCCGGGTCGGGAGCAGGGTGCGATCCGCGGTACAGAACCCGGTACACAGGGCAGATCTCGTTCTCGACGATGCCGTTGCCCATCACCGCCCGGTACCGGAAGAACGGCAGGACAATCCCCACGTCGTCGGTGTCGGTGTCGATGTCGTCGGTGTCGATGCCGAGTTCCTGGCCCAGCCGACGGCGGACGGCGAGTCCGAGGGGCTCGTCCGGCGCGGGGTGACCGCAACAACTGTTCGTCCAGACGCCGGGCCACGTCCGCTTCTCCAGAGCACGCCGCGTGATCAGCAGGTTTCCGTCCTGGTCGAAGACATATGCGGAGAAGGCGAGGTGCAGCGGCGTCGTCGCGGTGTGGACGGTCGCCTTCGGTTCGGTGCCGACGGCGCGGCCCGCATCGTCGAGCAGCACTACAAGCTCCATGGTGTTCCTGTCTGTCAGTTTTTCTGCGAGCCGAGGACCGGTCGTGACGCCCGCCCCACACTCCCGGCCGTCTTCGCCCGTGCGCGGAAACCGGTCCACCCCGCCTCCGCAAGCCGTGGCGCAGCGACGGCCAGACGACGGCGCCTGGAGACGCGGGCCCGTTGATGAAGTACCCGATATCCGCTGTCTTCGACCTCCCGGAGAATGTCGCGGTACAGCACGAACGCCGTACGCATCCCCGGTCGCACCGACCGGTCGAGCATGTCGATTCCGGGGTCGGCGATGCGATACACGGATCGGGTGTACGCGATGAGGTGCGCGAGCGCGCGTTCGAGCCGGGGATCGTTGCGACCGGTCGTCCGGCAGTATCGGAGGAGGTCCTCGTCGACTCCGAAGGCTTCCAGGTCGTCGGTGGGCAGGTAGATCCGGTCGCGGTCGAGATCCTCGCCCATGTCCCGGATGAAGTTCGTGAGCTGGAATGCCTCGCCGAGCGCGGCGGCGGGGCCCGATGCCTCGTCCCGATCGACATCGGTGCCGAGGATGGGAAGCATCTGCAAGCCGATCACCGCGGCGGATCCGTACATGTACTCCGACAACTGGGCCATGGTGCGGTACCGGGATCGGAACATCGGCGTTCCCGGAATGTCCATCCTCATCGAATGGAGGAAGGCGTAGAAGTAGTCGTGCGGGATGTCGTATCGCGCAGTGGTATCCACCAATGCGGACAGCACGAGATCTGCTCGGCTCCTGCCCAGGGGCGCCCCGTCGAAAGCAGCCCGGATGTGGTCTTCGAACGCGTCCACCTTCGCGGCGGCCGCGCGATCCGAGTCGACCTCGACATCGACATCGACGACATCGTCGACCATCCGCGCGAATCCGTAGAGGGCATGCACGCCTGCACGTTTGGAGGCCGGAAGAAGACGGGTCGCGAGAAAGTACGTCTTCCCGTGCTGCTCGTTCAGTTCACGGCATACGCGATACGCCTCGTGGAGTCCGGGATCGATCCCGGCGAGTTCACCCATGCTCAACTACCCCCTCGGAGAGTCCCGACCGTGTGGCGGCAGGCTGCCGGGACCGCTCTTGCCCGGACGACCCGATTATCCTCTCGGCGGCCAGGCGACCGGAGACGAGGACGGTCGGTACCCCGACCCCGGGTGTGGTACCCGACCCCGCCAGCACCACGTTGTCCACGCCCGCAACCATGTTCTTGCGCCGGAACGGGCCGGTCTGGCTGAAGACGTGCGCCGAGGAGAACGGGCTTCCGTCGAGCATCCCCTTCTCGAGCCAGGTCTGCGGAGTGTCGAGGTGGTCGACCACCATCGCAGTGGTCAGCCCTCGGTAACCGCGCTGGTCGAGGACGACTTGAATCTCCCGCATGTAGGGCACGCCCCGGCGGTTCCAGTCGATCGGAGCGGACGCCAGGTTGGGGCACGGCGCCAGCACCGACACCGGTTCGCTGCGGACACCGTTTCGGACCACGTGCAGGGACGGGTCGCTGACGGCCGGCCGGGTGATGAGCAGGGACGGGTCCTCCATCAACTGCCCACGTCCGCGTCCCGCGGTGATACGTGCGAACGTCTCGGCCCACTGCGCACCGAAGTCGATCGTGTGGTGAGCGGTGGAGGGCCAGGACTGCGTGACCTCGGTGGCAACCGTGCCGTGGAAGACAACCGCGGAAGGAGATACGACGGCGTATCCGCGCTTCTTTCCCCGGGCCGTCACACCGGCCTGCTCCAGCAACTCGTCGACGACCGGAAGGTCGGCGGTGAGCACCAGCGCGTCGCAGGGGAAGCGGCGATCGTCCGTCGTCCGGACGGCCGTCGCCCGCTTGTCCCGTATTTCCAGTTCGGCGACTTCGGCGGACGTGCACACAGTGCCGCCGTTCCGTGTCAGAGCGTCCGCCATCGCTTCCGCGATCGCGGACATTCCGCCCGTGGGGAAATAGACGCCGAGCGAGGTATCCATGTGTGCGATTGCGCCGTACACACCGAGCGCCTTCGACGGAGCCACTCCCGCGTAGAGCGACTGGAAGGTGAAGATCCGGCGTAGCCGGTCGTCCTCGACGAACGACGCGATCCGGGATCCGAGCCGCCCGAACCCCCCGATCAGGGCCAGTTTCGTGGTGTCGCGCAGGGCCGCAGGCGAGGCCACGAGGTCGAGGGGTGAATCGAAGTTCGAGGCGATGTATCGATCGAACTCCGTGTCGAAGATCGTCTCCAGCCATCGACGCAGCCTGAGATACCCTTCCGCATCGCTTGCGCCGCAGACCCTTTCGATCTCCGCATACATGGTCGCGGGATCGGGATGCACGTCCAGAGACGTTCCGTCGGCGTAACGGGCATGGTAGCTCGGAGAGAGCTTGCTCAATTCGACTCTGGGAGTGGTGGTCTCGAACGATTCCCCGACGGCGGAAAGCGCGTCGGAGATCAGTTCCGGCATCGTGAGCACGCTCGCACCGTTGTCGATCCTGTACAGCGGCCGGCCTGCGTCGTCGAATACCGGGTAGGTACCCACCCGTCCGCCGACCGTGCTGTCGCGCTCGAGGACGGTGACGCGCTTGCCTGCGCCGGCGAGATGCAGCGCGGCGGCAAGGCCGGAAAGGCCCGCCCCCACCACCACGACCGAATCGACGGCACCGGGTACCGATCTCATGACCGGCCCCTCGGCGCAGCGACGGTAGCGACGCAGGACGGCACGGATGTGCTCGTTTCCGGTCTCGCTTCTCGTGGAGCGGGCGTCTTCGTTTCGATCATGTATTCACCGTGACCTTTCCGGATTTCCGAATCCACAAGGCTGTCAGGGGGAACCCCACGATCCCCATGACGCAGAAACCGTAGACAGCCGAAAAGCGCAACTCGTCGCCCTCCAGCAGGAAGGCGTGTGCGAAGGCCGATCCCAGCCACGTCCACACGAAAAGAACCAGAGGCGCCGCGTCCGACATACCCCGTCCGGCCGGCCTGCGCGACTCGGTCAGCCCTCCCACGCGATCCACGACGATCGCCATCAGCAGCGCGACGGCGAACCAGCCGAGGTAGTTGGTGAACGGGATGGAGGGGATACCCGGGAGTCCGGCGTTCCCCGAAGTCCAGGTCCACTGCCCGTCGGTCACCATTTGGCTGTCGAGGTACAGGTCCCACCCGACCATCCCCACGGCGACCAGCAGCACTCGGGTGAAGGCTCTTCTTTCCCCCGATAAGCCTGCTCGCCGGAGGACGAAGGTTGCTGCGCACCAGATCGGGTAGAACCCGGCAGTCCACGCGAGAGGCACCACGGCCGGAACGCCGACGATTTCGGGTCCGAGACGGCCGGTCGCGTAGAAGTAGCTTCCGAACGGAAATCCCGTCGCAGTACCGATGATCTCCGACAGCAGTCCCAGCCCGGCGGTCGAAGCGAAGAGAACCGCAGTCCAGACCGGGCCGCGCGTGACGGCGGCGTGGACCAGCGACGCAGCGGTGAGCAGAAGCACGACCGCCACGGTGACGGCATCCCTCGACGCGCCGCTCGCGAGGGGATACGCGATCTGGGCGAGCACCGCACCGGCGACGATTACCCACGCCACGCGCGTCATCGGCGCACGTGCCGGGTCGGTGGGTGATGCGGCGGGACCACGCTCATCACTGCCGCCGCTCGTCCGTCGGGTCGGCGTCGTGCACCGCGTCCTCGGCCGGGTCGGACGACACCGCGGGGTCTACTCGCTGGGCATCCATGAACATCTGCAGAAATCCGATACCCGACGAGTGCGGGCCGTGGTGGCGGGGCGAGCCGGCGGCAGGAGGAGACATGAGATCTCGCCTCACATCGACACGACGTCGAGCGACCGCGCGCCGAACTCGACCAGCGGGGTGTGTATTGCCGGGAAACCTGCTGCTACCAGCACGCGCATGTGGGCCACCTCGTCTCGCTGCCACCGTGCCGACACGTTTCGGGACGGAGACGGTCGTCTACCGTCTGCCAGCGATTCGGAGCCGAGGTGAGAGCGGATGGGTACGGGGGCGAAAAGTTCCCCTTTCACCTCCGGGAAGAAGCGTGGTGGCGCGCGCCCGGCTTGCAAGCGCACACCACCACGTTCCGCACTACCGTCCGGTCGTCACATCCAATCGAGGAATCGCTCCCACGCGATTCCTGCCTCGGGTGCATCTTCCCGTTCCACCGTCGCCTGGATCAGGCCGTAGGGCCGATCGTCGGCGTGGAAGACCTCGTTCGGGTTCTCGAGGCCGAACCGCTCGAGGTCGTACACGAAGTGATGCTTGTTGGGCGCCGACAGGCGGATTTCGGCGATCACCGGGTACTTTTCCAGCACTGCGCGGCCCATCTCGAACAAGGTCTGCTGCAGTGCCTTCGATTGCAGATTCGCGAAGCGCTCGAGCATCGCGGCCTTGATTCCGGCGTAGGTGGTGTCCCAGTCGACGTCCACGGTGGTGAAACGCCACTGCGCGACCAGGCTGGTGGCCATCACGCGGTCGGCGGTCGGCTCGAGCACCGTGTACGGATCGGTCAGGAACCCCGCGAACTCGGACCCGGTCGACTTGAGCACCACGAGATCCTTGACCCCGCCGATCACCCACTCCCGTCGTTCCGCCCCGGTTCCCTCGACGGTCACCGCGACGGTGCGCACCTCCGGACCTGTGCGGGTCCACGTGTGATCGTGCTCGACGCCGTCGATGGACACGCGCTTCCAGGCGTAGTCGTCGATCTCGACGCGGGCTGCGCGGACCGGTTCGACGTCGTCGACGAAATGCCGCGCGAGGTCGAGTGCATAGGTCTCGACGAACTCCACGCCCTTGCTCTCGGCGTACGCGTACACCGTCTGCTTCTGGGTATCGGTCGGCAGTACCGCGCCCTGGTCGCCTTCGAGGTGCGCGGCGTCGAAGTCGCCCCGCAAGCAGGTCGAGACGTTGAGGTCGCGGATCTCGTGGCGGGCGGTGTCCCGCTGGATCCGGACGACCCGGTTCTCGGCCTTGCCGTAGCGATTGGGGCCGAGCACGATCTTTCCGGTCAGTTCACTCACGGTCAGCTCCCTCGATAGGTGGAATAGGAATAGGGCGACAACAGCAGCGGTACATGGAATTTCCGCTTGCCGTCGGGTGCGGCGTCCGGCCGTTGTCCGGGTATCCGGAACGTGATGACCACCTCGGGATAGAAGGTCTCGGTTTGCCGGCGCGCGAAGTACTCACCGGTCGCGAACGTCAGCGTGTAGGTTCCGGATTCTATAGGCGGGCCGGGAAACTCGGTGATCCGTCCGTCGTCGTCGGTGGTGGCTCGTGCGAGTTCCGTTCCGCCGGAGGAGAGGATCACCTCGATACCCGTTGCGGGTGTTCCGCTGGTCGCGTCGAGGACGTGAGTGCTCAGGATGTTCACTGTGCACCTTCCTTTCCGGGTTCGGCCGCGTCGTCGGCGACGAGCAATTCGAGCCTCGAGCGATTGATTTCGGCGAGAGCGGCTTTGGTCTCGTTCCATTCGGTTTCGGGGTCGTGGGTGAGGCGGCGTTGCAGGATCGAGAGCAGTTCGTCGGCGGATCGTCCTGCCGCGCGCACGAGATACACGTGCTCGAAGCGCTCCTCGTACCGCCGGTTGCCCTCGGCGAGGGCATCGCGGATGTGAGCGCCGGCGCTCCCCACCGACGCCTGCTCCCGTCGCGACGACGGGTGGTCCGAACGCTCCCCGATGCGGGGGTGCCCGGCGAGGGCGTCGGCGACATCGTCGCGAGTCAGTGCGGCCGTCGTGTCGTCGGTTGCGCGGAGCAGTTCGGCGCGTGCACCGTAGGGGCGCCCGTCCACGAGGCGTCCTACCCACGTCGCGCTCGAGCAGCACTCGGACAGGATTGCGGCGGCCTCACGGGCGGGAAGCGCATCGAACTCGGCACAGGTATACGGCACGGGACTCCTCTCTCCGGTATCCACGATGGCCGATGGGAGGAGTTGCCGATACCGGACGCGCTACAAAGTTCCCGAGGAGCGTCGATCCCTCATTGGACGATCGGACAAACCCGCACAACGAGTTGACGTCGGGACGGGTTCACGCCCTGGTCAGCCGGGCTGGGAGACCGGTACACGCTCGACGAGCGACGGGTCGATCTGGCCGCGGAGCCACATATGCGCGGGGTCCGATTCGGATTCCTCGTGCCAGACGGCATATTCGCAGAGCGGAGGCAGGTCGAACGCGGGCTCCAGGATGCGCAGCGAGGCGACGGGCGCCATCCGCTCCGCCATCCGCTCGGGCAGAAGCGTGACGAAGACCGTGTGTTCGAGCGCGTAGGGGAGCACCGCGATGTTCGTCGTGGACGCGCCCGTGCGCGCCACGACCCCCGCGCGCAGCAGCGACCGGCTCAGGGCCGTGTCGTCCTCGTATTGCAGGTACGACAGGAACGGGTAGTGGGACAGCACGTCGCGGTTCAGTTCCGTGCCCGTGTACGGATGTCCTGCCCATACCGCGCCGACGTACCGGTCGGTGAGCACCGCACTGCGGTGGCACCGCTCGAATTCGGGTGCGTCGAGCAATTGTTCGGGCAGGACCGCAAGGTCCAACTCGTGGCGATGGAACGCCGCGATGGATGCCTTGCTGAGGGGACGCAGATCGAAGCGCACGTTGGCCGGATGCCCTCGGCGCATGAGCATACGGAGCAACGCGACCTCAGCGTAATCACCGGTCAGCATTGTGAATACACGTGAATCGACGGTCGGGTCGAACATGGGTGCCGTCAGAATCGAGCGTTCCAGCGTGTGCAGCACGCTCCGTAACGGTCCGACGAGCGCCTGCGCCCGTGGGGTGAGTCGCAGTGTGCGGCCGTTCTTCACCAGCAACTGATCGTCGAACTGTTTCCGCAGCCGGGCGAGGGCCGTGCTCGTCGCCGGCTGCGACATGTTCAGTCGTTCGGCAGCGCGGGTCACGTTGCACTCGGCCAGCAGCACATCGAGGACGACAAGCAGGTTCAGATCCACCCGCCTCAAGTCCACTCGGCACCACCTTTCCGGAACCCGGCGTAACGGTAAATTCCGGCGGGATCGTATCCCACCACCGCTGCCTATATCCAAAGATGTATAGCAGCTATCCGAGTTACTTTTCGATCTTGTGAGCCGGTCGAACGACACTTACGCTGACCCACGTCCTGACGGCGGCGGACCCGTGTTTCGCCCTGGCCCATGTGATTTGTCATCCGCTTCGGCCGGCCGACCGGTGTACGTACAAGAGAGGTTCGGGCCGAACACGATGAGTCTCAAGCAGCAGTTCCGGCAATACTCCCCCGATAACTGGCGCCTGTGGCGAAGGGTTACCGCCGTGGTGGCGGTTCCCATCATCGCCGCCGCCTTCTACGGCTCGCTCCGCGTCTACGACCTGTTCGAGGACTCGCGCCACTTCGACACCGCGGCCGAGCAGGTATCGATTCTCCCGATGTTCGCCGAGTACAGCACCGGTGTCGCCGGTGCTGCCGCGGCGACGATCATCGGATTGCCCACCGACAACGGTGCGACCACCTCGAAGGAAGCCGAGCGGGTCCTCACCGAGCAGATGGCGAACATCAGCCTCGAGCCCGAGATCAAGTCCGCGCTGAACAAGGTTCTTGCCGAGGGCAACAGTCTGCTCGACAGCGCTGTCGCCGGATCGATGACACCATTGGTCGCCAGCGAGCGCGCACAGGCATTCATCAGCCGTGTCAGTTCGGTCTTCCGCGCCGCCGCGTCCACCGCACCCGAACCCGACGTCCTGCAGGAAAGCGCGACCCTGCTCGACATGTGGACGACCCAGTGGACGCTGCTCGACGAGGTCGTGGCGTTCTCCGCGCTCGGTGACGGGACCGAAGGGTCCCTCCTGATGTGGAACAACGCCCTCGGCACCGACGCCGCCCAGGTGTCGATCCTCCGGGAGACCGTCGAGGCCAACCCCAACATCGCCGATACGAGTGCCCTCGATGCCCTGGTCGCCGAACTCGACAACCGCCGCACGCTGACGGCCAACCTCGGCGACACGGGCGACACTGCAGCACTGCGCAACTCGATCTTCACGAGCCTGATGGTGTACATCGAGGAAGTCCGCAACTCCGCGACCCGTATCGTCGGCCTCCTCGACCAGCATGCGAGCGAAGCGCGCAACGAAGCCCTCAAGAACGCCATCGGTATCGCTGTCATATTGGCGATCGCCTTGAGCCTGGCCGTCATGGTCGCCCTCTCGATCGTCCGTCCCCTCCACCGCCTGCGAAACGACACGCTCCTCGCGGCCGAGCAGAGCCTTCCCGAAGCCATCGCCGCGATCAAGGACGGCGCCGAAATCGACTCCGTCACGCTTCCTCCCGTGCGAGTGCAAACGAAGGAAGAGATCGGAGAGGTCGCCCGCGCCGTCGACACCATGAACGAGGGCGCGCTGCGCCTGGCCGGTGAGCAGGCCCAGTTGCGCCGCCAGGTCAACGAGATGCTCGAAACGCTGGCCCGCCGCAACAAGACTCTCGTCGAGCAGCAGCTTTCGCTCATCGACTCTCTCGAGCACGAGGAACGCGACCCCACGCGTCTGCAGAACCTGTTCGCCCTCGACCACCTCGCAGCCCGTATGCGCCGCACCGGCGACTCGTTGCTCGTCCTCGCCGGAACCCGGCAGCGCATGGGCCGGATCCCGGACACCCCTCTCGGCGACGTTCTGCGCGCCGCAGTCTCCCAGGTCGAGAACTACCAGCGAGTGAACATCGGTAACGCACCGGAGGGTTCCCTCGTCGGTACCGCTGTGACCGATGTCGTCCACATGGTCGCCGAACTCCTCGACAACGCGCTGCGGGCCTCACCGCCCGAGAGCACGGTCGCATTCGCGTTCTCGCGTGCCGTCGACGGCGGTCTGCTGCTCGAGATCGCCGACCGCGGAATCGGCATTCCCGCAGACGAACTCGCCGAGATCAACGAACGCCTCTCGTCCGACAACGAAGCAGGCTCCGGCGCGGCTCGCCGAATGGGTCTGTTCGTGGTCGCGCGACTCGCTGCCCGCCACGGGATCACGGTGCGGTTGCGGCCGACGTTCGACTCCGCGACCAACTCCGGCGTCACCGCAAGCCTGTATCTGCCGCTCCGCTTGCTCAAGGGCGTCGGAAACGAGTCCGACCCGTTCCAGATCGACCGGCCTCGCCGGCTTCCGACGCCGCCCGGTGAGACTTCGTCGGAGTACACCGATCAGTACGACCAGTCTCCGTCCTACGGTCGAGACGCCGTCGAGTCGTATCCCGGGGGAGGCCAGAACGGCAGGGAGGTGTTCGCCGCTGCCGGCCAGAACGTCAGCGACGCATCCGCGAACGGCACCGATTCCTACAGTTCCTACGAGCAGAACAACAACGGATACGACCAGAACGGCAACGACTCGTACAACAACGGGTACGACCGGAACGGCAACGACTCCTACAACGGATACGAACAGCACAACAACGGTGCGCCGGCGGAGAACCCGTGGGAGCGCTCCCTTCCACCGAATACGCCGTCGAACCCCGCTCCCGGAACCAGTCCCGGAATCCGGCGCGGACAACTCCACGAACGATGGGTTTCACGCAACAACAACGGTGAGTGACCGGCGCTCCTGCCTCGCGGGCGGGAACCCGGAGTCGACAGCCGGACCCCGACTCCGGCGTTGAACCGACGCATCCGATGCCGCCGGGGGGGCGGGGGGGGGGGCCGCGCG
>JAEZDV010000029.1 GCA_023417985.1 Actinomycetes bacterium
AAACAGCTGGTCAGCGCAGGTGAGTGTCGAACCAATCGAAGATGCGGCGACGCGCGTCGAGGATCGCGGCTTCGGACGTGTCCGTGTCCGGATCGAGCGAGTCGGATTCGATCGGCGGCTCGTCGGGCCGATGCGCGAGCCCTTCGTAGCTGACCACAAGAGCCGGGGCGTCCGACCGCCCCGCAGCCTCCCGCAGAGCCTCGACCTCTGCCGCCGGAGTCTCGGGATCGTCGTCGCCGTACAGGCCGAGCCACGGCGCCCGCAGCGACACCACGACCTCGACGAGAGGCCGGGCACCCTCCCTCACCGGTCGCACGATGCCGCGCGATCCCACGCTCACCACCGCGCCGAGGACCCGGTCCGCCGCGACGTACAGCGCAGCGGTGCCCGCGTCGTCGAACCCGACCACACCGATCATGTCGGGGGTTATCCCCTGCTCCGCAATCCACCGGAACGTCGCGTCGGCGTTCGCGTAGAACCGCTCCCCGAAGAGCTCGGAACTCCCCGACTCGGGGGCATCCCGTGTGGGCTCGGGTGCGACGACCAGCCAGCGGTCGTCGGCGAGGCTCTCCATGAACTGGAGAAGAGCCGGTGGAAGCCGCTCCGAGCGGTGCAACACCACGATGCTGCCGCGCGGCGTCGAATCCGGACGGACCACCGTCAGTGGCACATCCCCTGTACCACCGATCCGCGGCGCAGCATCGTTGCTGATTTCCGGCATGCTGTCCACGATGACACGCCCACCGGGTACCCGCACGCAATCGTCGGGAGCATAATCGGCTGGTGACTCCACGGACCCGACCCGATCTTGCCTCGATTCCGGCCTACGTTCCCGGACGCACGTTTCCCGGCGCTGTGAAGCTCGCCAGTAACGAGACGACCGCCGGGCCGTTGCCCTCCGTGCGCGAGGCGATCCTCGAATCCGCGCTGGACGTGAACAGGTATCCGGACAACGGCGCCGTGGAGCTGATCGCGACGCTCTCGGAGCGGCTGCAGGTCCCCACAGAGAACATCGCCGTCGGATGCGGGTCGGTGAGCTTGTGTCAGGAACTCGTTCAGATCACCTGCGAGCCCGGCGACGAGGTGATCTTCCCGTGGCGATCGTTCGAGGCGTACCCGGTGGTCGTGGCCGTCGCGGCAGCAACGGCCGTACCCGTGGCGAACACCCCTGAGCACGGACACGATCTGAAAGCGATGCTCGCGGCGATCACCGAGCGCACGCGCCTGATCTTCGTCTGCAATCCCAACAACCCGACCGGATCGCTCATCGGCCGAACCGAGCTGGAACAGTTCCTCGACGCAGTGCCGGCGGATGTCGTCGTCGCACTCGACGAGGCGTATTTCGAGTACGTGCGAGCCACGTCGGACGAGGGCGTCGCGGACGGTCTCGAACTGGCGAAGAACCGCGACAACGTGGTCGTGCTACGCACGTTCTCCAAGGCCTACGGGCTCGCGGGTCTCCGGGTCGGGTACGCGGTCGCCGCTCCCGAACTGGTCACGGCTCTGAGCAAGGTGCACACCCCCTTCTCGGTCAACACGATCGCACAGAAAGCCGCAGTGGCATCCCTCGCAGCCGCCGACGAACTGCTCGCGCGGACCGAGGGTGTTGTCGCCGAGCGGCGCCGTGTGCGCGACGCGTTGCTCGGAGCCGGCTACGACGTACCCCGGAGCGGCGCGAACTTCCTCTGGTTGCCACTCGGCGACCGGTCTGCGGCATTCGCGGAGGCAGCGGCCGAGGCGGGAGTGATCCTGCGGAACTTCACCGGCGACGGGACGCGCGTGACGATCGGCGACCCGCATGAGAACGACCACTTCCTCGCATTCGCTACGGGACCCGGCCGGACACTCGCGGGCATCGAATGACCCTGTGACGAGACCCAACCGTTATCCCCAGGTATCGGTGACGTGACCCCGCGCTGACACACTCGGGCGATTGGTACGAACCCGACCCGGAGGCTGCTGCATGATCGGTGACATGGCACGTCGTGCCCTGTCCGCATGCGCTCTCACCGCAGCCCTGTGTGCCGGCACCACCGTCCCGCCCGCCGATGCCGCATCTCAGAACATGGTGTCCGTGCGGATGATCGCCTTCGGCGACCTACACGGCAATCTGCTGCCGCCGCAGGGGTCACGCAGCGAAGTGATTCGATCGGACGGCGCGTCCGTCGCCGCAGGTGGGGTGGCTCATCTCGCTGCCTACGTCCGTCAGCTGCGCGGGCAGGCAGAGCACTCGATGCTGTATTCGGTGGGCGACACCTGGGGCTCGTCGCCGATCGAATCCGCGATGTTCCACGACGAACCCACCATCGAACTGCTCAACAATCTCGGTGTCACCGCAGCCGCTCTGGGTAACCACGAACTCGACAACGGCTACGCCGAACTGGAACGCCTGCGGGACGGCGGATGCCACCCCGACGAAGGGTGCCGATACAGCGAGAAGTTCGAGGGAGCCCGCTTCCCTCTCCTCGCCGCGAACCTCACCACAGCCGACGGTGCACCCGCGGCGCTCCCGTTCAGCGTCAACTACGCCGACGGCATCCCCGTAGGCGTCATCGGCGTGCTCCCCAGCAACACCCCGGAGTTCATCCGATCCGAGTCCATCGCCGGCCTGAATTTCGGCGACGAGATCGAGGCCGTGGATAGGACCGCCGACATCCTCGATGCGCTCGGGGTCCGCGCGATCGTGCTGCTCTACAAAGGTGACATCGGTGCCGGCGGAGAGAGCGACCCGTGCAATCCGGTCGACGGCCCCGCGAACGTCATGGCCACCACCGTCTCGCCGAAGGTCGACCTGATCGTCACCTCAGACGGCGACAAGCACTTCAACTGCACTTTTCCCGATCCCCTCGGCCGCCCCCGCGCAGTCGTGCAGGGCGCCTCCCACGGACGCATCATCTCCGTCGCGGATCTGATGATCGATCGCGAGACCCGCGATGTGCAACGGGACCACACCCTCACCTTCACCCAGGTCATCACCCACGACATCGAGCCGGATCCGGAAACCCAGGAGTTCGTCGCGCGCGCGGTCGAGATGTCCGATGAAGTCGCCGGACGCCGCGTCGGATTCGCGTCGGCGGACATCACGCGTGAACCCGCGCCCAGCGGCGAATCAGCGCTGGGAAATCTCGTCGCCGATGCGCAACTCGCAGCGGCGCGTTCGGCGGGAGCGCACATCGCGCTGACCAATCCGGGCGGCCTTCGCAGCGACCTCATGTGCGGCGAGAACGGAATCGTCACCTACGGACAGACTTACGCAGCACAGCCGTTCGGTAACCGCCTCCAGGTTCTCGAACTCACCGGCGCGCAACTCGACGAGCTTCTCGAGCAGCAATTCCAGAAGACGGCGACCGGGGCACCGCTCGAATGGATCCTCGCGCCGTCGTACAACTTTCGGTACACCCTCGACCGCATCGCCCCGGAGGGCGAGCGCATCCGCGCCATCACCATCGACGGTGAGGAAGTGGATCCCGACCGGCACTACCGCGTGGTGGTCAACGATTTCCTGGCCGAAGGTGGTGACGGCTTCGAGGTGTTCACCCGGGCGCGAAATCGAACGGGCGCGGGTGAGGAACTCGATGCCCTCAACGCATACTTCGCGACCCAGAACCCCGTCGTCCCTCCGTCGACAGACCGCATTCACATGCACTGACACCGACTTCTACAGCTGCAGAGCGTCTTTCAGCTTCGGCCACGCCGTCTTGATGTCATCCTGCCAGTATTCCCACGAGTGCGTGCCCCAGGGTCGGTAGACGACTTGTGCCGGGATATCCAACTGCCGGAGGCGACGATCGAAAGTGATCGTGCACGCCAACGTTCCGAACTCGAGCGGTGTCCCGCCGGACAGTAGATCTGCACCCGACCCGAGGTCGCTGGGGCCCACGAGCCCGTTTCCGGTACTCAGGAAGATCTCTTTGCCCCGGAGTCGCTCGGCGAGAAGATACGAATCGTGTTCCTCCCAGACCGGGTCACCGGGGGGTCCCCACATATTGTCCGGATTCCCGCCTTTGTAGGCGACGGTGCCACGCACCGAATCGCGGGACGACTCACGCGAGGTGTCGAAGCATCCGCTCAGTGCCGCAACGCCCCGGTACAGATCGGGGTGCCGGGTGATCAGGTTCATCGCGCCGGTTGCTCCCATCGACAGTCCGGCGATTGCGTTGACGCCGTTGCCCTGGAACCGCGCGTCGATGAGCGGGGGCAACTCTTCCGTCAGGAAGGTTTCCCAGCGGTTGATACCGAGCACCGGATCCGCACTCCGCCAATCGGTGTAATAACTCGCGGTACCACCGACCGGCAGCACGACGTTGACGTGCTTGTCGGCGAAGAACTGCTCGATGTCGGTGCGCTGGGTCCACGTACTCTCGCGGAACTCCGATTCCTCGCCCGCACTCACCCCGTCGAGCAGGTACAACGTCGGACGGGGCGCGTCGCTCGCAGGATGGAGTACCTGGACCCGGACGACGCGCTGCATGGCGGGCGAGAACACCTCGACGTCCGTCCGCCGGTCGCCCAGCATCGCCGTCTGCTCGATCGCCGCGACGGCCGCCGGCTGGGCAGGTGCATACGACGGAAATCCCAACATCGACAGCAAAACCACACCGAATGCAGTGCTGATCTTTTTCAGCATCGAGCTCCCCGTCCCCGACGACATGGATCTTGATCCCAACCCGGCCGCAGGTAGCGGTCAAGCCGACTGGTAGCCACACCAGTCCCTCCCACGGGGATCGTGACAGGTTCTGGAGAGCCGACACCAGCAGCCGTACGGCTGGTGCATTCATGTTTCCCCGATTCGCCGACGGGGAAACCCGGAGGGCATGACCGTACTCGTCGTAGCCGGGAGCAACCGAGGAGTGACTCATCAGGTCGCGAAGGTGATCGCAGAGTCGCTCGGCAGACGCGATATCGAGGTCACGCTGGGCGAGGTAGGCGATCTCGACCGCGTGGCGGAGTTCGACGCCGTCATCATCGGAAGCGAAGCGGAAAGCGGCAAATGGCCGGCCGAAGCCGGCGAACTGTGCCGCCGCTACGCAGACGCGCTGACACAGCAGCAGGTGTGGTTGTTCTCCGCCCCGGTGGAGGAGAACAGCGCCATCCGCGGCGAGGTCGAAGTGCCCGAACTCCTTGCAGCAGTCGCCGCACGCGACCACAAGTACTTTCCGAGTCCCGATCCCGACGAGGTCATGGCCTGGACGTCGTTCATCGCGGACGAACTCGAAGGAAACAGCTGACACGTCCCCCCGGGACGACAAGTCCTCCCCCGGGTCGGAGAAGTACAACACCCGGGTGCCGACTGGCGCCCGCACGCTGGGTGTCACCTTCGCCCCGAGAGCCGATACGCCGGTCGCCGAAGCTCGAGAATCCGCCGAAGAAATGCAGCACGCCCACGCGCAATAGCACGACTCCCGACTCGGTGTGGTTCTCGACTATCTCGGCGTCACCCCCCAAGTGCTCGTGTGGGCTCTCTCAGTGCTCCGCGAGTTATACTTTTCCTACTAGTTATACTTTTAGGAGAAGTTCATGGGAAGCGCACCGCGGACTCCGCCGGCAAAGTACGCCGCAACACTCACGATCGGGCCGAAGGGCCAGATCGTCATACCCAAGGGGGCACGAGACCTCTTCGGCTACAAGCCAGGCGACCAGGTCTTGCTGCTCGCCGACGTCGAACGTGGCATCGCGATCATGCCCGCCAGCGCACTCGCCGACCTCATGGGAGGGGTCCCGTCGCCCTCCGACCCGCCAGAGGAAGATTGATGCCCGCCATCATCTGTCACGAGGTCCGCAGGAGTTTCGGGGGCGTGCACGCCGTCGACGGAGTCGACCTCACGATCGACGAACATCAGATCTTCGGCCTACTCGGACCGAACGGATCCGGGAAGACCACCCTGCTCAACCTGTTGCAGGGGATCGATCGGCCGACCGCCGGTGAGGTCAGCGTCCTCGGACTGGACCCCATCCGGGACTGGAATCTGCTCGCGCCGCGCATGGGAACCCAACTGCAGGAGGCGACGCTCATTCCGCGGCTCACCGTGCGGGAGGCACTGAGCACCTTCGCGTCCTTCTACCCGCACGCGCGGGACGTGGACGAGGTTCTCGGCGAACTGGGGTTGACGGACAAGGCGACCTCCCGCGTCGAGAAGCTCTCCGGAGGCCAGCGGCAGCGGGTGTTCATCGCCCTCGCCCTCGCCCTGCTCCACGATCCAGAGCTGATCTTCTTCGACGAACTGACCTCGGCCGTGGATCCCCGCGCCCGCCACGCGATCTGGGACATCCTGCGGAACCTCGCACGCCAGGGGCGCACCATCGTGTTGACCACCCACTCTATGGAGGAGGCCCAGGCGCTCTGCGACCGGATCGCGATCATCGACGCCGGACGGATCATCGCGGAGGGGGCACCTTCCGACCTCATCGCTGAGCACGCCGGCGGCTCGCGGCTCCTGCTCCGTGCCGACGGCGTGGTCGACGAAGACGCCCTCCTCGATGTCGACGGGGTCAGCTCCGTCGGCCACGACCGCGACCACCTCGTCGTCACCGGAACGGGTCAGTTCGCCGCCCGGGTGATGGCCGACCTCTCCGCCCGAGGGGCGGTGGTCACAGACATGTCGATGCAGGACGCGACCTTCGAGGACGTCTTTCTGGCACTGACCGGGAGAACGATGCGAGAGGGCGAGTGACATGCGTGGCTACGGCAATTTGGCGACGGCGTTCTTCAAGTCCCAGCTCAGAGAACCGGTCGGGTTCTTCTTCCTCCTTGTCTTCTCTCCCGTGTTGTTGCTCGTCCTCGGATTCATCTTCGGCAACGAACCCGCACCGGAATTCGGGATGCGCGGCTTCGTCGACAGCATGCTCCCCGGGGTCGCGGTGATCTCGATTCTGATCGTCGGTGTCGTCTCCGTCCCCCAGAACCAGCTCATCCTCCGTGCCAGCGGAGCCCTGACGCGGCTACGCGTGACGCCGCTACGACCACGCACCTATGTCGCCGCCGATCTCACCGTCCACTTCGTCCTCGGCATCGTCGGTTCGCTGCTCACCCTGGTGGTCGGTCTCGCGGTGTTCGGTGTCGACCCACCCGAGCACCTGGTGATGGTGATACTGGCGCTGGTGCTCGGCCTGGTCGCGATGCTGGCGATCGGCTACACGCTCGCCTCGATCTACCCGAGCGTGGCCGCCGCGACGGGCGTCGGCAACGTACTCATGATCGTTCTCATGTTGAGTTCCGGCGCGTTGTTCCCCGCTGACGGGCTCGATGACGGGGTCCGCACCGTGATGACCTTTTCGCCTGTGTACCACCTGGCGGAACTCGTGAGGGCCTCGTGGACTGGGGGACCGTGGCCGTGGGTGTCCGTAGCGGTGCTGCTCGGTGTGGCCGTGGTGTTCGGCATTCTCAGCACCGTGCTCTTCCGCTGGGATAAGGGACGGTAGTTCGTCAGCTGGGGGCGGTACAGGTACTCGAGCAACCGACCACCGCGACACGCGACCGCAAAAAGGCCCTGAACTGGCGGCTACACCGGATCAGGGCCTTTCCTACGGCGGAAGCGGAGGGATTTGAACCCCCGTTGGTTTTACCCAAGCTCGCTTTCAAGGCGAGTGCATTCGGCCGCTCTGCCACGCTTCCGTCGCAAATCCTAACCGCATCCCCTGCCTAGCGGTCGGCGAGGGCTTCGTCGATCCGGCCGAAGATCTGCGCGAGTGCCTTGACCTGGCTCTGGGACAGCAGGCCGATGAGATTGTCACGGACGTCGCGGACATGGGTCGGAGCGGCTTCGGCGAGCCGTCGTCGCCCTTCGTCGGTGACGGCGGCCAGCACGCCACGACCGTCGTCGGGGCACGACCCTCGCACGACCAGCTTCTGCTCTTCCATGCGGCGGATCTGATGTGTGAGACGGCTGCGCGAGGAGAGGACACCGTCGGCGAGTTCGCTCATGCGCAGCGAGCCGTCCGCAGCCTCGGAGAGCAGGACCAGGATCCGATACTCCGCCAACGACAATCCGTGCCGCTCCTGCAGATTCCGGTTGAGCACATCCATCAGGCGTCCGTTGCCGTTGACGTAGTTGCGCCAGGCGACCTGCTCGTCCACGGTCAACCAGTTCGGCTCGTCCTGTTCGCTCGTCACGCGGAAAGTCTAATGGCGCACCCCGGTCGCGAGGTTCGTGCGCGACGCGACGGGCACAAGGAGAGGGAATGACCACCCGTGAACCGCACAGGCTAGCGTCGGGGTCATGCACGCAATCGTCGTTTCCGAACCCGGTGGTCCCGAGGTTCTCCGGTGGACCGAATATCCCGATCCCACAGTCGGCCCCGGCCAGGTCCTCCTCGATGTCGCAGCGACCGCCGTCAATCGCGCCGACATTCTGCAGCGCCGCGGGCTCTACCCGCCGCCTCCCGGCGCGAGCGAGATCCTGGGGCTCGAATGCTCGGGTGTGATCGCCGAACTCGGTGAGGGCGTGAGCGGCTGGAACATCGGCGACCAGGTCTGCGCGCTCCTGACCGGCGGCGGCTACGCGGAACAGGTCGTCGTCTCGGCGGCCCACCTTCTGCCGGTGCCGGCAGGAATCGATATCGCTGTGGCAGCGTCACTCCCGGAGATCGCCTGCACGGTGTGGTCGAACGTGGTGATGACGGCGGGGCTTCAACGCGGCGACGTGCTGCTCGTCCACGGAGGTGGCGGGGGTATCGGCACCCATGCGATCCAGGTGGGTAAGGCGCTCGGCGCGAAGGTCGCGGTCACCGCGTCGGCCGGGAAGCTCGACCGGTGCCGCGAACTCGGTGCGGATCTCGCGATCGACTACCGCAACCAGGATTTCGTGACCGAGGTGCGCAACGCATTCGGCGGTGCGGACGTGGTGCTCGACAACATGGGCGCGGCGTACCTGTCCCGCAACGTCGATGTGCTCGCGCCCGACGGGCGGCTCGTCGTGATCGGCATGCAGGGCGGCACCAAGGGCGAGATGAACTTCGCCAAGCTTCTCGCCAAGCGCGGGCACGTGATCGCAACAGGACTGCGCGGTCGGCCGGACACCGGGAAGTCGGGCAAGAGCACGATCGTCGCCTCGGTCCGCGAGCACCTGTGGCCGCTGATCGAAGAGGCGAAGGTGCAGCCGGTGGTCCACGCGGAGCTTCCCGTCACCGAGGCGGCACGAGCGCACGAGATGCTGGACGGTCCCGACACCGTCGGCAAGGTCGTACTCCGGGTGGCGCGGAGCTGATCGGTCAGAGGCTGCGCAGCTCGCGGACGAGCTGGTCGATCTCGAAAGTGGTGGTGTAGGGCGCGAGACCGACGCTGACGGCACCGCCTTCGTCGCTCACTCCGAGCGAGTCGAGCAGCCGGCTCGTCCCGCGAGTGCTCGCCATCGTCTCGATGCGCCGGTCGGCCAGGTGTGCCGCGACCTTCTCCGCGGGCACACCCTCGACGGTGAAGCTGAGTGTGGGCACCCGGCTCGACGCTCTGCCCAGCACCATGACACCGGTGAGACTGTCGAGTTGGCGCAGCAGCCGGTCGAACAGACCGTCCTGGTAGTCCTGCATCGAGCTGATCGACGTTTCGAGGCGGCTCCGGCGACTGCCGGACGCGGAGTCGTCGAGCGAGGCGAGGAAGTCGATGGAGGCGGGCAGCCCGGCCAGCAGACCGAACTGGTGCCCGCCGACCTCGAGTCGCTCGGGTCCGCGGGCATGCGGGTCGAGCGACATCGCGGGCACGCGGTCGAGATGGGAAGGGTCGCGGAAGACGAGTGCACCGAGTTGCGGTCCGCCCCACGCCGCGGCGTCGACGGTGAGGATGTCGGCTCCGAGATCCTCCATGTCGACGTGGGCGTAGGGGGCCGCTGCAGCCGCATCGACGACCATGAGTCCGCCGACTTCGTGGACGAGATCCGCGACCACTCGGACGTCGGGCGCCGACCCCACGATCGACGACGCCGCGGTCAGCGCTACCAGCCGGGTCGTCGACGTGATGAGTTCCTCGTACTGCCAGGTGGGCAGATCGCAGGTGTCGATCTCGATCTCCGCCCATCGCACCCGCGCCCCGTACCTGCTCGCCACACGCAGCCACGGCGCGATGTTCGCTTCGTCGTCGAGCCGGGAGAGCACCATCCCGGTACCGAGGCCGAGCTTGGAACACAGTGCTTCGGCGAGCCACGCCAAGAGAACGGAATGACTGGGCCCGAGCACGACACCGTCGGGGTGGCCGCCCACCAGGTCGGCGACGGCGACGCGCGCGGCCTCGAGGATCGCGGCACTACGGCGGGACGACGCGTGCCGTCCGGCAGCCGAGGACGACGCGTTCCGGAAGGCGGTCGAGACCATGCGCGAGACCGCGTCGGGGATCTGCATTCCGGCTTGCGGATCGAGGTGAATCCAGCCGTCGCCGAGCGAGGGGATGAGCCCCCGGATCCGGGCAACGTCGTAAGCCATGGCTGACACTCTAAAACCCTGTGTCAATCGCGGTTGCCGCCGCCGGGGGATATACGGCCCGGGTACCCGCGATCGGGTCCTCGCCCACCGAAGCCGGTCGCCACCAGTCGGGAGATTTCCGACGGGAAACAGCGTGCCGTGACGATCGTCGGTGCGAGGGGACAGAATGGAGCCATGACGAATCCGGACAGCGACCAGGTTCTTGTGATCGGCCCCGACGGCCAGCCCGTCCGTGTGCCCCGGCTGGAAGCCCAGCGGGCCGACTCCGAGGCTGCGAAGGACGGCGACTCGGAAGGGAGTGGCGAAACCCTCACCGACATGGTCGAGCAGCCTGCCAAGGTCATGCGCATCGGCACGATGATCAAGCAGCTTCTCGAAGAAGTGCGGGCCGCACCGCTCGACGATGCGAGTCGTACCCGGCTCCGGGAGATCCATCGGTCGTCGATCCGCGAACTCGAACAGGGACTCGCGCCGGAACTGCGGGAGGAACTCGAGCGCCTCGCGCTGCCGTTCACCGACGACTCGGTCCCCTCCGATGCGGAACTCCGGATCGCGCAGGCCCAGCTCGTCGGGTGGCTGGAGGGCTTGTTCCACGGAATTCAGACGGCGTTGTTCGCCCAGCAGATGGCGGCCCGCGCGCAGCTCGAGCAGATGCGGCAAGGTGCACTGCCGCCGGGCCTTGCCGGAGCGGTCGCCCGCGCCGGCGACCAGCCGGGTACGGGCCCCGGGCACCCCGGCACCGGACAGTACCTGTAGGTGCGCGGGGTACCCTCGGTACCCGTGTCAGCCTCTGGAGCCACATCGTGACCCGTGTCAGCATCGAAACGCGCGACGCGTGCGTCGACTTCCCGATCTTCGACGCGAAGACGCGGTCGCTGAAGAAGGCATTCCTCGGTAAAGCGGGCGGTGCGATCGGCCGCAACAATTCGGACGTCGTGGTCGTCGAGGCGCTGCGCGACATCACGATGTCGCTGAAGGAAGGCGACCGCGTCGGACTCGTCGGGCACAACGGTGCCGGCAAGTCCACGCTGCTGCGCCTGCTGTCCGGCATCTACGAGCCGACGCGCGGATTCGCGCAGGTCAACGGCCGTGTCGCACCGGTGTTCGACCTGGGCGTCGGCATGGACCCGGAGATCTCCGGCTACGAGAACATCATCATCCGCGGCATGTTCCTGGGCATGAGCCGCAAGAAGATGCTCGGCAAGGTCGACGAGATCGCCGATTTCACCGAACTCGGCGACTACCTCAACATGCCGCTGCGTACGTATTCGACGGGTATGCGCGTGCGGGTCGCGCTCGGTGTCGTCACCAGCATCGATCCGGAGATCCTGCTGCTCGACGAAGGCATCGGCGCGGTCGACGCGGAGTTCATGAAGAAGGCACGGGTGCGGTTGCAGGACCTCGTCGCGCGCTCGGGCATCCTCGTCTTCGCAAGTCACTCGAACGAGTTCCTGGCGCAGTTGTGCGACCAGGCGATGTGGATCGATCACGGGCAGATCCGCGAGCGCGGCGACATCGAGCACGTCGTGCGGGCATACGAAGGCGACGAGGCCGGCGACCACGTGCGCACGGTCCTGCACGAACTCGAACTCGAGCGTGAACGCGAGGCAGGCGGCGCACTCCGCAACGGCTCCGATGCGGCGGCCACGTCAGGCACCAACAGTGCCTGAGGAATGCATCATCGGCGTCGTCGTCACCCATCGTCGCCGGGAACTGCTCGCCGAGTCGCTGAAGGTCCTGTCCACCCAGACTCGCCCGCTCGACCACCTCGTCGTCGTCGACAACGCCGATGAGGACGCCGTGCGCGAACTCGTCGAGTCGGCCGACGTCCCCTCGACCTATCTGGGCTCCAAACACAACCTCGGCGGTGCCGGCGGTTTCGCCCTCGGCATTCTGTACGCACTGTCGCTCGGGGCGGACCGGGTGTGGCTCGCGGACGACGACGGTCGCCCCGAGGGACCGGACGTGCTCGCAACGCTCCTGGATTGCGCGCAGCGCAACGGCCTGGCCGAGGTCTCGCCGGTGGTGTGCGACATCGCCGAACCCGATCGTCTGGCGTTCCCGCTGCGACGCGGCGTCGTGTGGCGGCGATGGCGTCACGAACTCGGCGACGAGGATCTGCTCCCCGGAATCGCGTCACTGTTCAACGGGGCACTGTTCACCGCTGCTGCGATCGATGCTGTGGGCGTGCCCGATCTGCGACTGTTCGTCCGCGGCGACGAAGTGGAGGTGCATCGTCGCCTCGTCCGATCCGGGTTACCGTTCGGTACCTGCCTGCAGACGGCATACCTGCATCCCGACGGCGCCGATGAATTCAAACCGATTCTCGGCGGTCGCATGCACACCCAGTACCCGGACAACGAGACGAAGCGATACTTCACCTATCGCAATCGCGGTTACCTGCTGTCGCAGCCCGGACTCCGGAAGCTGTTGCCGCAGGAGTGGATTCGGTTCGGCTGGTACTTCCTGGTAACACGACGCGATCCGGCCGGGCTGCGTGAGTGGGTTCGGTTGCGCAAGCTGGGACGGGAAGAGAAGTTCGAACGCCCCTCCCAATAGCCACTCCTCACAACGAATTTCGCGGTTCCGCCCACAGGCGTTGACAGTTCGACCTAGTCTGACCGCCACCGTCTCTGGGAGCCTGCGATGCCATCTCGTCTCGACTCACCGTCCACCCTCTGCGCCGCTTTTCAGACCACAGCCGCGTCGTATCCCGACCACGTCGCCGTGCGGACTCCGGACAATTCCGTCCGTTACACCTGGCGCGAGTATTCCGAGAAGGTTCGCGCCCTCGCCGCCGGTCTCGCCGGTCTCGGCGTGCGGGCGGGCGACACCGTCGGCATCATGCTGACGAACCGCCCCGAATTCCATCTCGTCGACACTGCCGCCTTCCATCTCGGCGCGGTGCCGTTCTCGATCTACAACTCGCTGACCGCCGAGCAGATCGCCTATGTGCTCGGTAACGCCGGGAATCGCGTGATGATCTGCGAGGAGCAGTTCGTTCCCGTCTTGCAGCAGGCGATCGGCGACACGAAGGTCGAGCATCTGGTGTGCGTCGACGCGAAACCCGAGGGCACGCTGTCGCTCGAGGACCTCGAAGCAGCCGCCGAAGAATCGTTCGACTTCGAGGCCACGTGGAAGGCGGTACAGCCGTCCGACCTGCTCACCCTCATCTACACCTCGGGAACGACCGGCCCGCCGAAGGGCGTCGAGCTCACACACGCCAATCTCCTCGCCGAACTCGCTGCGACCACGACGTTCCTGCCCACCGGCCCCGACGACCGGATCGTGTCGTACCTGCCCGACGCGCACATCGCCAACCGCTGGGGCTCGCACTACTCGAGCATCTACAGCGGCATGCAGATCGTCACGCTCGATGACCTCAAGATGGCCATCGCGGTGCTGCCGAGCGTGCGACCGACCTTGTTCGGTGCGGTCCCCCAGGTCTGGTACAAGGTCAAAGCCGCGATAGACAAGACCCTCGCCGAAGAATCCAGCCCGGTGAAGAAGAAGCTCGCACTCTGGGCGCTCGATGTGGGACGCAAGCGCGCGCGGCTACAGTCCGACGGCAAGCCCGTGCCGAAGACACTCGAGATGCAGCACGCCCTCGCAGACAAACTGGTGCTCTCTGCCGTCCGTAAGAAGCTCGGCCTCGACGAGGTACGCGCCGCAGTGACGGGAGCCGCCGCGATCTCCCCCGAAGTGCTCGAGTTCGTCCTGGCGCTCGGCATCCCGTGCTCCGAGGTGTGGGGCATGTCCGAGACGTCGTGCGTGGTGACGATGAACCGGCCCGGGAAGATCCGGATCGGCACTGTCGGCCAGGCCGTCCCCGGCGTCGAGATCAAGACCGCCGACGACGGAGAGCTCCTCGTCCGCGGCCCGCTCATCATGCGTGGATACCGCAACGACCCGGCCAAGACCGCGGAAGCGATCGATCCCGACGGCTGGCTGCACACCGGCGACATCGCGAGGATCGACGAAGACGGATACGTGACCCTCATCGACCGCAAGAAGGAACTGATCGTCAATGCGGCCGGCAAGAACATGTCGCCCACCAACATCGAAGGGGCCCTGCGGGCCGCGTGCCCGATCCTGGGTGGTGCCGCCGTCATCGGCAACGACCGGCCCTACATCGTCGCGCTGCTCGCACTCGATCCCGATGCGCTGACCGTGTTCGCCGAGCAGAACGGAATCAGCGGGCCGCACGAAGAACTGGCCCAGCACCCCGTCGTCCTCTCCGCAGTCGAAATGGCGGTGAAAGAGGCCAACACCAGACTCTCGCGTGTCGAGCAGATCAAGAAGTACACGGTGCTGTCGACGATCTGGGAGCCGTCGGGCGACGAACTGACCCCGACCATGAAGCTCAAGCGCAAGCCGATCGACGCGAAGTACGCGGTGGAGATCGACGAGCTGTACGCCAACGCGTGATGTGAGCGGCATGTGATCTGCGCGGCGTACCGCGGAGGCGCCCGGGATAAACGCCCCCCCCTCC
>JAEZDV010000065.1 GCA_023417985.1 Actinomycetes bacterium
GTGGGCTCGGAGATGTGTATAAGACAAAGGTGCAGCACCGAGCAGGACGTCGAGACGACGAGGTCCGGAGCGACCGCCGCGATCGATTGGATGTACTCGAGGGTGCGGCGCCGGTCCGACTTCCAGACGTTGCGGCCGTCGACCACACCGGCGTATATCCGCTTCCGCTTGAGGCCGGGCACGGCAGCGAGCTCTTCGGCGCTCATCCTGCCGTTGACCAGGTCGAGGCCGATCGCCTCGACCTTCGACGCCGCGAGGATCGGCAACGCTTCTCCGAAGGATCCGTACGGGCCGGTGACGAGGATGCGCGGACGCAGAGGCGCGTGCGAGAGCACGTCGTACGTCCGTCGGAACGCTTCCAGCTCATCCTGGCTGCGATCCTCGGTGAACGACGGCTCGTCGAGCTGGACGCAGGTCGCACCGGCACGCGCGAGCTGGTCGAACAGCTTCTCGTACTGCGGCAGCAGCGAATCGAGAAGGTCGAGGGTCCGGAAACCGTCCTTCTCCGACGTCGGCGCGACCTTCGACAGCAGCAGCAATGACACCGGGCCGAGCACGACGGGCCGGAGTTCGATCCCCTCGGCCTTCGCCCGTTCGAACTCGTCGAGGACGGCCGCCGAGTTCAGTTCGAAGACGGTGTTCTCGTCGAGTTCCGGCTGGCGGTAGTGGTAGTTGCTGCCGAACCAGCGCACGAGTTCGAGAGGCGGGAAGTCCTCGCGCCCACGGCAGAGCGTGAAGTAGAAATCGAGCGGGTCGAGTTCGCCCAGCAGGGGGCGGAACCGCTCGGGGACCGCACCGAACAACAGGGCGTTGTCGAGCACATGGTCGTAGTAGGAGAACGTGTTACCGGGAACCTGGGTGAGACCGGTCGCCGCGAGTTCGCGCCAGGTGTCTTCCTGGAGGTCGCGAGCGACGGCGACGAGTTCGTCGCGCGTGCCCGTACCGTGCCAGTAGGACTCGAGAGCACGCTTGAGTTCACGGCGGGGTCCGATACGCGGATACCCCAGGATGCTTGACCCGTATCCGTCGGCAGGAGTTGCCATGTCGGAGTCGACCTTTCCCTCATGCACTTCGCGCCCGTGCACCGACGGCCTGTGCGTGAAGCACTGCGTCGGAGCACGGGCGCCGAAGTACGTTGGTGCTGACTGGCTAGCTGGCCTTCTTGATCGCGCGGCCCTTGTCGGCGTATTCGTAGAAGCCGGCGCCCGACTTCTTTCCGACGAGCCCTGCCTCGACCATCCGCTGGAGCAGCGGCGGTGCCGAGTACAGGGGCTCCTTGAACTCCTCGTACATCGAGTCGGCGATCGCCTTGACGGTGTCGAGACCGACGAGGTCGGTCAGTGCGAGGGGGCCCATGGGATGAGCGCAGCCCAGCACCATCGTCTTGTCGATGTCGTCCTTGGTCGCGAACCCGGACTCGACCATCCGGATCGCCGACAGGAGGTACGGCACGAGGAGCGCGTTGGCGATGAAGCCGGCACGATCCGACGAGCGGACCACCTGCTTGCCGAGTACATCGGCAGCGAAGGCCTCGGCACGACGAGCGACCGTGGCACCCGTCTTGAGCGTGGTGACGAGTTCGACGAGCGGGAGCACGGGCACCGGATTGAAGAAGTGCATTCCGATGACGCGCTCGGGGGCCGCGGTGGCGATGCCGAGTTTCATGATCGGGATCGACGACGTGTTGGACGCCAGCACCGCATTGGGGTCGGTGACGATCTTGTCGAGTTCGGCGAAGATTTCGCTCTTCACCTTCTCGTCTTCGACGACGGCCTCCACGACGAGCTGACGGTCGGCGAAGTCACCCAGGTCGGACGTGAAGCGCAGCCGCCATGCGGCCTGCTCCCGTTCCCGTTCGGTGATCTTGCCGGTGCTCACCCCACGGTCGAGCGACCGGAGGATGCGGGCGCGTCCGGCCGCCGCGAGTTCGCGGGTCTGCTCGAACACGAGTACGTCGACATGAGCGCGTGCGCACACCTCGGCGATACCTGCGCCCATGATGCCGGCGCCGATCACGCCGACGCGCTGAATCTTTTCGCTGGTCACGTCAGCTCCTTCTCGTTTGGCGGGTCGTGAGAGGTCGTCGCATGATGCGCGCGCACCCCGCGGCGGGATATCGGGGACCTGAGGGATCCCGCCACGGGGTGGACCTGTTGGGCGCTGTTCCTAGTGGAACTGGCCTTCCTCGGTGGAGCCCTTGAGGGCAGCCGTGGAGGTGTTGGGATCGACCGTGGTGGCGATCGAGTCGAAGTAACCGGCGCCGACCTCGCGCTGGTGCTTGATGGCGGTGAAGCCACGCTCTGCGGCGGCCTTGAACTCGCGCTCCTGCAGGTCGACGAAGGCGGTCATGCCCTCACGGGCGTAGCCGTGCGCCAGGTCGAACATGCCGTAGTTGAGCGAGTGGAAGCCGGCGAGGGTGATGAACTGGAACTTGAAGCCCATCGCGCCGAGCTCCTTCTGGAACTTCGCGATGGTCGCGTCGTCCAGGTGCGCCTTCCAGTTGAAGGACGGGGAGCAGTTGTAAGCCAGCAG
>JAEZDV010000087.1 GCA_023417985.1 Actinomycetes bacterium
GCCCCGGACACCGTCGGAGTCCGGGGCGCCGGGCCGCGCGTCGTGGGGACGGGTGCGGACTCGTTAGACTCGGCACATGCGCGTGTACCTGGGAGCCGACCATGCCGGTTTCGAACGTAAGAATCAGATCATCGAACACCTGACCGCGAACGGTCACGAGGCGATCGACTGCGGCGCCTTCGAATACGACGCCCAGGACGACTACCCGGCGTTCTGCATCGAGGCGGCCCGCCGCACCGTCGCCGACGAGGGAAGTCTCGGCCTGGTGCTCGGTGGCAGCGGAAACGGCGAGCAGATCGCTGCGAACAAGGTTCCCGGCGCGCGTTGCGCGCTGGCGTGGAGCGTCGAGACCGCCACCCTCGCCCGTGAGCACAACAACGCCCAGCTCATCGGCATCGGCGGCCGGATGCACAGCCTCGAGGAAACCCTCGCCATCGTGGATGCGTTCCTCGCGGCCGAGTGGTCGAACGAAGAGCGTCATCAGCGTCGCATCGACATCCTCGCGGAGTACGAGAAGTCCGGTGTGGCTCCGGCTGTGCCGGGCGTGCAGAACTGATCGATGCCCGAAGGACACATCCTGCACCGGCTCGCCCGGTTGCACACCGAGTGGTACTCGGGTGGGCCGGTGCGGGTGTCCAGCCCCCAGGGGCGCTTCGAGGACGGTGCCCGGTCAGTCGACGGCCGCGTTCTCGTCCACGCGGACGCGTGGGGCAAACACCTGTTCCACCATTACGACGGCGGTCTCGCCGTCCACGTCCACCTCGGCATCTACGGAGCCTTCACCGACACGGAACTGCCGCTCGGTGAGCCGGTCGGGCAGGTCCGCATGCGGATGATCGGTGCACGGTACGGCAGCGACCTCCGCGGACCCGCAGCCTGCGAGGTGCTCACCGAGGGCGAGGTCGACGCCGTCGAGGCGCGACTCGGACCCGATCCGCTGCGACCGGACGCCGACCCCGAGCGGGTGTGGGCACGGATCAGCCGCTCCCGCAGCCCGATCGGCTCGTTGCTGATGGACCAAAGCGTGATCGCCGGCGTGGGCAACGTCTATCGCGCAGAAGTGCTGTTCCGGCACAACATTCACCCCGACCGTCCCGGCCGCGACGTCACACGAGACGAATTCGATGCGCTGTGGGCAGATCTCGTCGACCTCATGGAGGTCGGGGTGCAGCGCGGGCGCATGCACGTGGTGCGTGCCGAGCACGACGGTGGAATGCCGTCGTACGCGAAGAACCGCCCGCGCACCTACGTGTACCGCCGCACCGGTGAGGAATGTCGCGTGTGCGGAACGCCGGTGCTGCACAAGGTCATGGGGGCGCGGAACCTGTTCTGGTGCCCGACCTGTCAGCCCGGCTGAACGGCGATCTCGTCCGCGTCGGGATCCTCGGTCGCACCGACCACGGCGCTCATTCCGCTGCGCAGGCACCCGTCGAACACATCACGGTCCGGCACCGCGTCGGCGTCCACGGTGATCCCGATCCAGCATCCCGACCGATACGACATGAGCGTGGCGTTGAACGCCGCGCCGTGCGTCGGCCCGAAACCGTAGTACCGCTCGACTTTCGCGCCGCCGATGTACATCGGCGCGTTCGAACCGGGGAGGGTGGCCGTCAATACGTCCTGCGGGCCGAACAGCGCCTCGTCGTTCGCCAGCGCCGCAACGGGTTCGCCGCGCTGAGCCCGCAGATCCACCGGGCGTGACGCGGATGCCTCGGCCGAACCCGCGCGGTGCGTCTCGATCCGTCTCATCAGTTCGTCCGGATCGTCGGTGCCCTCCGCCGATGCCGTGCGGAGATGGTGGCTCGGGCCCGCCGTTGCGGCTCGTAATCCGTCGACGTTCCGGCCGTGACGGCGCCGGTACTCGGCGCACGCGAGCAGCATCGCGGCGACGAACGCGCTCTCGAGTCCACATCCCGCCCGGTCCGCCGCAGCCCGGAGGTCGGCGAGCGGAACGTCCACGACGTGGAGGCGGGACGGAGAGCGCTCGGGTGCACGCACCGGATCGGTCCCCTCGTCGGACCGACCGACAAGCGAGCTCAGTAGAGAAGTCGCAACGCGGGTGAGGCCGCGTGTGGCCGACCGCGCCCACGACCGGACGTCGTCGGCCGAGTTGTCGCCGGGAGGTGCGAGGTAGTGCAACCGGATCACCAGTGCCGAACGGCCACCGGTCAGCCCGTCGAAGAGGGTCAGCCGCCACAGCGGATGCCGCAGGCCCGGCACCGGGGGAGTGGTCCGCGCAGAATCGAGCACGTCGGCGAAGGTCGCAGGTGTGGGTAAGGACACACGGTCGAGCTGCCAGGGTGGATCGGAATCCGGGCCACCGGACCATCGCGGGGGTTCCAAACCGAACGGCACATCGACGACCCGGTGACGGAAGGCCGGCGACTCGTGGTTTCCCGGTGCGAGCATCCCGGTCACCCGATCCCAGTCGGGGACTGCGTCGAGCACGACGACAGCCACGACGACCGAACGCGGCACTCCGTCTCCGGTGGCTGCGCCGCGCTCGGGTGGATCTGTCACAGAGGGGACGTTGTCACACCGAACGACCTGCGGGATCGGCTTGGAACGCATTTTGCGGATTCGAGTCGAAAAGGTGATGCGTGGCCGGGCGATACGGACAGCGTGCGGCCGGAACGAGAAACGCC
>JAEZDV010000110.1 GCA_023417985.1 Actinomycetes bacterium
GCGCAGTATCTGCTCAACATCGCACACGAGACACGCGAGGTGCTCGCACGACTGGGTCTGCGGTCGCTGCGGGAGGCGCGAGGTCGCGCCGACCTGCTGCATCTGCTCGACCATCCGTCGAGCATCGGGCAACTGGACCTGCGCGCCATGCTGGCGGTCCTGCCCGAGGTCCACGTCGACAACCCCGTCTACCTCGAAAAGGACTACTCGCTCGACGACGAGTGGCTGGTTCGGCTGCGCGAAGCCCTGATCGAAGCACGCTCGACCACCGTCGCGCTCGGCGACGGAGTCCGTCTGAGCAACCGGAACAAGAGCGTCGGCGCGCAGTTGGCGATCGACATCGAGCGGATGCTCAACCACGGCGACCTCGGTGAACTGCCGTCGGTGCTGCACGACGAGCGCGGCCGCCGGTGGCTGCGCGACAGCACCGTCACGATCACCACCACCGGGTCGGCGGGCCTCTCGTTCGGCGCGTTCTGCAACGACGGGATGCGCCTCGAGCACACCGGCACCGCGAACGACGGCGTCGGCAAGGGCCAGTGCGGCGGCGAGATCGTCCTGCGTTCGCCCGGCGGAGGATGCGACGAGCGCGGCGGCAACGTGCTCATCGGCAACTTCGCATTGTTCGGCGCAACCGGTGGGCGGCTGTTCGTCCAGGGTGAGGCCGGCGACCGGTTCGCAGTCCGCAATTCCGGTGCGACCGCCGTGGTCGAAGGAGTCGGTGACTTCGCCTGTGAGTACATGACCAACGGGGTGGTGCTCAACCTCGGCGGGTTCGGGAAGGGCCTCGGCAACGGCATGTCGGGCGGGTTCGTCTACCAGTACGACCCGGACGGACTGCTGCCCGGCAAGGCCAGCGCCGACTCGATCCTCCTCGGGTCCCTCACCGGCGACGACCCGCAGGCGGACATCCACAACGCTGCCGTACTGCGACTGCTGAACCTGCACGTCGAGGCGACGGGCTCCGCGAAAGCCCGCTTCCTGCTCGATAATTGGCAGGTCGAGCAGCACAACTTCACCTACGGGATGCCGCGCGCACTGCTCCAGTACCAGGACGCCGACGAGATTCTCGCTGCCGCGACGCGCAAGGAACTCGCCGCGGAGGTTGCACAGGCGCTGGTGGCCCACCAGGTCCGCAAGTTCAAGGACAGCTACCGCTCGGGTGCGCCCGTCGCGGGTGGACGGACGCCGACGGGTACCGACACCGAAGCGATGTATTCGCTGCTGAACAACTACACGGTGCTCGCCGCCGCGCAGGAGATGGCGTTGCAGAAGGTTCCGGGCGCGTCGGACGTCTCGGATCCGGTCGTGCAGAAGGCGGCCCGCAATCTGCTGCTCACCGAGGACTTGTTCCTCGTGTCCAAGCTCGAGCGGTACGCACTCGCCGCGATCGCCGACCACACCGACGCGCAACTGGCGGTACTGGTCGCCGACAAGCGACTCACCGACTACAAGCAGGCTCTCGCCCTGCGCAATGTCCGGTCGGTCGACGCTCCGGGAACCTACGGCTGGATTCTCCTGCAGAGCCGCAAGAATCTGGACGCGATCGGTCGCCTGCCCGGATACGAGGAACTGTTCGCGCGCAACGCCGTGCCGAACATCCTCGCCCCGACCACGGGAGTCTCCGCATGACAACTCCTTTCATTCCCCTCGACGCCCCGTTCACCACCGACCAGCGGTCATGGCTCGCGGGTTTCCTCGCGGGCATGCAGACCCGCCTGATCTCCGGTGGTCCCGCCGACGATGCCGGGACCACCGGCTCGGCCCCCGGCCTGCACGTGCTCTTCGGTTCGCAGACCGGCAATGCCGAAGCCGTCGCCGAGGACGCGGCTGTCGCGGCCCGGGCCCACGGGTTCGCACCGGTCGTGTGCGCGCTCGACGACGTCGATCTCGACCGGTTCGCCTCGCTCCGGCACGTACTGATCGTCACGTCCACTTACGGTGAGGGCGAGATGCCCGACAACGCGGAACTGTTCTGGGGCGCGCTGTCCACGGAGTCGGCTCCGCGGCTCGACGGCATGCACTTCGCGGTCCTCGCCCTCGGCGACACCGGTTACGACGGCTTCTGCCAGGCCGGCAAGCTCCTCGACACCCGGCTCGAACAGCTCGGCGCGCAGCGCATCGTGCCGCGGGTCGACTGTGATGTCGACTTCGAGGACGCCGCTACCGCGTGGATCGGCGAGACGATGCCGCTCGTCGCGGCGGTCGAAGGGATCGTGGGGAAGGGTGCGCCGGCCGCAACCGCGCCGACGGCACCGGCGCGCCCCAAGTCGCAATGGACGCGGAAGAACCCCTATCCCGCGACACTGACCACCAATCGGGTTCTCTCGGGCGCTGGCTCGGCAAAAGAGATCCGCCACTACGAGTTCGCACTCGGCGAGTCCGGCATCGAGTACGAGGCGGGCGACGCCCTGAACGTCGTCCCGATCAACGACGGCGCGCTCGTGCAGGCGTTGCTCGACCGGCTCCGGCTCGACGGTTCCGTGGTGCCGGCCGGTTTCGACAGCGACCTCACGCACCTGCTGACCTACGACTACGAAATCACCGCGCCGGCGGTCGATCTGCTCGAGGAGGTCGAGAAGCGCACCCGCAACGAAGAGCTGACGTATGTGCTTCGGCACGGCGACAAGGCCGCACTCGACGAATGGCTCTGGGGCCGGGACATCCTCGACGTCCTCATGCTCGAACCCGCACCCGAGCTCTCCGCCGAGGAGTTCCTGTCGCTGCTGCGGCCGCTGCAGCACCGCGCATACTCCATCTCGTCGAGTCCGCAGGCGTGCGACGGGTCGGTACATCTGACGGTCGCGTCGGTGCGGTACGGCGACGACGACCGCGAGCGCCGCGGCGTCTGCTCGACCTATCTCGCGGACCGCGTCGGTGACGGCACCGTGGGCATCTTCGTCACGAAGAACAAGACGTTCCGCGTCCCGTCCGACGACACCGTGCCGATGATCATGGTCGGGCCGGGGACCGGCATCGCCCCGTTCCGCGGGTTCCTCCAGGAGCGGCGCGCGCGCGGCGCGTCGGGAAAGAACTGGCTGTTCTTCGGTGATCAGCGCCGCGATACCGACTTCATCTACGAGGACGAACTCGCCGAGTTCACTGCCTCGGGACTGCTCACCCGCCTGGACCTCGCCTTCTCCCGCGATCAGGCAGAGAAGATCTACGTGCAGACCCGCATGAGGGAACACGGCGCGGACCTGTTCGCGTGGCTCGAGGAGGGTGGCCACTTCTACATCTGCGGCGACGCCTCACGCATGGCGAAGGACGTGGACGCCACCCTGCACGACATCGTCGCCGAGCACGGCGGGATGAGCGCGGAGCAGGCCGCCGGCTACGTCACGGCCCTCAAGCGGGAGAAGCGGTACGTGCGCGACGTGTACTGACCGACCGGGAACGATCAGTGGACGGACTCGAGGAGGTTCCGGTTCGGCGGCGGCTCCGGCGTGCGGGTCGCCGACCTGGAGCGCACGGCGGTGAACACCACCCCGGACGCGAGCACGGACAGCCCCGCGCCGACCGCCACCCCGGGGGCGGCCGAGTGCCCGCCGGTATCGGCGAGTTCGCCGCCGGCCCAGTTCCCGATCGAGGTGCCCAGGGTGATGCCGGCGCTGAGCAACGTCATGACGAGTCCGAGTCGTCGTGCCGGCGTGTACTCGCCCGCCACCCTGAAAATCGTCACCAGGACCGGGCCGATCGGCGCGCCGACGAGGAGCAGGACAACGGCCATCTGCCACGGCGCGTTCGGCAGCCACAGCAAGGCCAGTGCGGGAACCAGCAGCACCGCACACCCGATCCACCGCATCGGGACGGTCAGGCGTCCGCTCCACCGCGACACGCTCAACGCCGCTGCGCCGGAGGCAAGCCCGAGCGCGGCGTAGATGAGCCCGCCGCTGCCGGGGTGTCCGGTCTCGTCGGCGAAGACAGTGGTGATGGTCGCTAGTGATCCGAAAATTGTTCCGATACCGAGCATTCCGCCCAAAAGGATTGCCACCGGACCCCACGAGACCGCGGGGGTTCCGGTTCCCGGCGCGCGTCCGTCGCCCGGTTCGGAGCGGTGCACAGGCGCCGCGAATCGAGCACTGGGATGGACCGCGAACCAGGGAACGACGACGACGGTCAGCGCGATCAGGACGTACAGCGGTGCGGCGGCACCGAAGAGTGCGGCGATGATGCCGACAGCCGCGGGTCCGAGGACGAATCCGAGTTCGTCCATGGTGCTCTCGTACCCCTGTGCTTCTTCGACCGCATCGTCCGCGCCGCGCGCGGACAGCCCGCGAATCCACCGCACCCGGGTCATCGGACCACATTGGGGCACCACGAGGCCGGCGACGAACGCCGCCACCGGCAGACTCGGCGACGCGCCGCCGACACCACTCACCGCACTCCCGGCGGCGAGGACAGCGAGTACGGCCCCGACGTAGACCGGGGTGGAGAGCAGCAGCACCGGACGCTGACCCCAGCGATCCGACGCGATGCCGGACAGGGGCGCACCGACTGCAACCCCGGCACCGGTGACCGCCGCGGTGATGCCCGCAGCGGCAAAATCGGACGACGATGCGACAACGTAGGTGAGCACGCCCATGACCAGCATCGACAACGGCAGCCGGGCGAGCGCCGAGACAGGGAAGTACGTAGAGCCGACGAGATCGTGCAGGACACGGAAATGCGACGGGGTGGAAGGGTGGGCCATCGATACCTTTTCACAGCACTTTCCGCATGCGGAAAGCAACGCACGACGTCCCGGCCTCCCGTCGTGCCCGACCCGAAGCAACCCGAGAAGTATACCGCCACGGTGCGAGCGCCCGGCGGTGGTGGCTCCGAGGGAAGGCGCGCAGGGATTGCGCCGACAGTCCCGAAAGTCCGAATCCCGCGATCTTGAAAGAGGATTCGCGTCTGCCGTCTCGATCGAAAACATGTCCAGCTGTTCAGACGGGCAGGTAGGGTACGAAAGATCTTCCACATCGGAGGGAACCCCATGGATGTCTCCGCAATGCACATGAGCGACGGCTTGATCAACGCGCCGGTATCCGCTGTGTTCTTCGCGATCGCGGCGCTCGGACTCGCAGCGGCACTGCCACGCGCGAGGATGGAACTGGACGAAAAGACCGCTCCGCTTGCGGGTCTCGTCGCCGCATTCGTGTTCGCCCTGCAGATGATCAACTTCCCCGTCCTTCCCGGCGTCAGTGGCCATGTGCTCGGGGGCGCCCTTGCCGCGATCCTGGTGGGGCCGGCGACAGCAGCGCTGTGCCTGACGGTGGTACTCGTCGTGCAGGCACTGCTGTTCGCCGACGGTGGCCTCACCGCCCTGGGCATGAACATCACCAACATGGCGCTGGTGGGGGTCGCTGCGGGCTACGGCACCGCGGTGGCCGTGCGCCCCCTCATCCGCCGGTTCCCCGGCCTTTCCTCCATCGGCATCGTGGCCTTCGCCGCGTCGGTGGTCGCAACCGTCATGGCAGCGACAGGCTTCCTGATCGAGTACGCCGTGGGTGGCACGGCCGGCTCGCTGGGAACCATCGCCCCCTATCTGATCGGGGTGCACGTGCTCATCGGGATCGGTGAAGGGGTGATCACGGCCATGACGGTGATGGCCGTCGCCCGGGCGAGGCCGGCCCTCGTCTACCTGCTTCGACCGCTGCGCAGTCTCGATCGGAGTCCGGCATGAGCAGGCGGAAAGTCCTGGTCCTCCTGGGCGTGGCGGTGCTCCTGCTGGCGGGAGTCGTGTCGTACTTCGCGGTGCCGGATCCCGACGGGCTCGAAGCCGCGACCGCCCGAGGCTGCGAAGTCGTGGAGGACGGTGGAACCGAAACGCTCTCCGGTGAATGCGCCGCTGCGGGCTCCACCGATCACGCGCTCGCAGACAGTCCCCTGGCCGACTACAGCGTCGGTGCGCGCGAAGGTTCCACCGGCATCGCAGGCATCGTCGGCGCCGTAGCCACGCTGGTGGTCGCGTTCGGGCTGTTCATGCTGCTCGCCCGCCGCCGGAGGACGACCCCGAGCAGCGAGCCACCGGCGCAGGAAGCACCCACCGGGAACACCGGGCCGTGAACTCCGCGGCACTCGGCGACACCGGGACCGCCGACACCACGGCCGTCCACCGGCTTCCGACCGAGGTGAAGATCGTCGGGGCGGTGCTCTTCACCTTCGTGGTGGTCGCGACACCACGCGAAGCGATGTGGGCGTTCGCGCTGTATTTCGCGGTCATCGTCGCGGTGTGCGCCGCCGCGCGGATACGGGCGTCGTGGCTGCTGCCCCGCATGCTGATCGAAGTGCCGTTCCTGGTGCTCGCGGTGTTGCTTCCCTTCGCGGAGCACGGGGACAGAGTGGAAGTCCTGGGCTTGTCGCTGTCGGTGCCCGGCCTGTACGCGGCGTGGGGCATCGTCGTCAAGGGCACGCTGGGGGTCATGGCATCCCTCGTCCTCGCCGCAACGACATCCGTGCAGGACCTGCCCAGCGGCCTGACCCGCCTGCACATCCCTCCGTTGATCACCACGGTCGTCCTGCTCATGCTGCGGTATGCCGGCATCCTCGTCGCCGAGGGCAGGAGCATGGACATCGCCCGGCGGTCGCGCGGCGACGATCCCCGGATGTTCCACCGCGTCGGCGCGACGGCCCGAGGCGTCGGATCGCTGTTCGTGCGAGCCTACGAACGCGGCGAACGCGTCCACTGGGCGATGCTCTCGCGGGGCTTCACGGGCACCGTGCCCGCGACGGGCTCGGCCGCGACCCCCGCAGCGTGGGTCGCCGGCCTGATTCCTGCCGTCCTTGCCGGCGCGGTGTGCGCCGCGGCATGGAGCGCATCGTGAACGCGACGCCTGCGATCGAACTCGACGGGGTGCAGTACGTGTACCCCGACGGCCGCCAGGCGCTGCGCGGAATCGATCTCGCGGTGTCTCCTGGTGAGCGGGTGGCCGTCCTGGGACCCAACGGTTCGGGCAAAACCACCCTCATGCTGCACCTGAACGGGGTGCTGAGTGCTACCTCCGGCACGGTGCGAATCTCCGGAACCCCCATCACGCGGCGTACCGTCCGGGAGATTCGGAGCCGGGTCGGCCTCGTGTTCCAGAACCCCGACGACCAGCTCTTCATGCCGACGGTCGCCCAGGATGTGGCATTCGGCCCGGCCAATTTCGGTGTGACCGAACCTGAGCTCGGCGCCCGCGTGCGGTTCGCCCTGGAATCGGTGGGGATGGTGGAGCATGCCGCGCGCACCACGGTGCATCTTTCCGCCGGTCAGCGTCGTCGCGTGGCCGTTGCGACCGCCCTGTCGTGCCGCCCGGACGTTCTCGTGCTCGACGAGCCGTCCAACGACCTCGATCCGGTGTCACGGCGAGAACTCGCCGAGGTTCTGCTCGGGCTCTCCGCCACGATGCTCCTGGTCACCCACGACCTGCCGTATGCCGCGCAGATGTGCACGCGTGCGGTGATCCTGAACGACGGCCGGGTCGTGGCCGACGGACCGATCGAAGCGATTCTGTCCGATTCGCGACTTCTTGCGGAAAACCGCCTCGAGCTCCCCTGGGGCTTCAGCCTGATGCCCTCCACCAGGTACCAGGTGGACGGGTGACAGGGCCGTCCCCGCAGGTCACGAATGTTCGGGATGGTGATGCGTACCGTGCGAGTGACCGGCTTGTTCGTGCGTGGCTCCGATGGAATGGAGAAGTTCGTGCACGGTGGCGTCGGCCAGGCGGTATCTGACCAACCGGCCTTCCCGTTCGGCGGTGACCCAGCCGCGAGTGCGCAGCAGGCGCAGCGCATGGGACACCGCGGTCCCGGTCATTCCGAGAGCCGCCGCGAGGTCGGTGACACAGATTCCCGGAGCATGATGCAGGCACAACAACAACCGCAGGCGATTGACGTCGGACAGTAGTTCGAAGCGATCCGCCCACCGCTGGATGTCGGGTGTCCGGAGAGCGGCGGCCGCCCGGCGCACGTCGTCGGAGTCGAAGGCCGCGTCAACCGTCATGCACCGAGTGTACGAAGCCTCCCCCTCCCGCGACCCCACATCGTCCGATAGGTCGCTCGGCCAACAGGATTGACCGAAGACCATATTCGGCCGTGAGCAGGGCACAACCCGCTTAGACTGTGCGCACGTCACACGAGGAGCACGCCGATGCCCGATCGCACCGCAGCACGCAGCCGGCAGGCACCCGTCGCCGACAGCCCGGATCGGATCCGGAACGTCGTCCTGGTCGGTTGTAGCGGCACCGGCAAGACCACCCTCGCAGAGTCGCTGGCGGCCGCCACGGGCGCTGTGGGCCGGGCAGGACGCGTCGCCGAGGGGACGTCGGTGTCGGATCACGAGGAGATCGAACAGCGACACCAACGGTCGGTGCAGTTGACGCTGCTCGCACTCGAATGGAAAGGCATCAAGATCAATCTGATCGACACGCCGGGCCATCCCGACTTCGACGCCGAAGTGCGGGCCGGGGTGCACGCCGCCGATGCCGCCGTGTTCGTCGTCTCGTCCACCGACCCGATCTCGGCCGCGACGAAGGCGCTGTGGCGCGAATGCGACGAGGAGAACATCCCCCGCGCGATCGTGGTCAACAAACTCGACATCGCCCGCCGGAGTTACGACGACGTCCTCACCGAATGCCACGATGCGTTCGGCCTCGGTCCCGACACGCTGCGCGCGCTGTTCTATCCCGTCTACGACGGTGAGCGCCCGGTCGGGTCGATGGGATTGCTCACCGGTCGGCACTACGGCGAGCCCGGTCCGCCGCCGGTGTCGCAGGACGCGCGCGAAGCGCTCGTGGAGGCGATCTCGGGTCAGGACGACACGCTCATGGAGCGTTTCGTCGCAGGTGAACAGCTCGACACCGCGTCGCTCGAAGAAGGGCTGACGCGTGAGTTCCATTCGTGCGCCTTGCATCCCGCGATTCCCGCCACCGAGTACGGAGTAGGCTCCGTCGAGTTGCTCGAACTGATCACCACAGGGTTCCCCGACCCCACCCGACGGGCGCGCGGTGCGCCCGCGTGCGACCCGGACGCGGATCTCGTGGCTCAGGTCGTGCGCGTCGCGGGTGATTCGTATGTGGGCCGGATCAGCCTCGTCCGCGTCTACTCCGGCACGCTGCGTCCCGACTCGATCGTCGCGCTCACCGGCGGTGACCGTGATTCGCGCGAACGCATCCCGTCGCTGACGAGCCCGTTCGGCAAACAGCAGCGGCCGGTGGGCGAAGCGGTCGCGGGCGACTTGGTTTCGGTCGGCAAACTCGCGACTGCGCAACCCGGCGACGTGCTGCACGAACCCGACCACCCCGCACATCTCGACATGTGGCCGGTACCGACGCCGCTGTTGCCGATCGCGATCGAAGCGCATACCCGCACCGACGACGACAAGCTGTCGCAAGCGTTGTCGCGACTGGTGGCGGAAGATCCCGGCGTACGCGTCGAGCACAACGCCGACACCAACCAGATCGTGCTGTGGTGCACCGGCGAAGCCCACGCCGAACTGGTGCTCGATCGCCTGCACACCCGGCACGGCGTCCAGGTCGATCCTGTCGAGTACAGGGTGCCCCTCCGCGAAACCTTCGCCGGACCCGCAGCGGGTCACGGGCGGCTCGTCAAACAATCCGGCGGGCACGGCCAGTACGCGGTGGTCGACATCGAGGTCGAGCCTCTCCCCATGGGCAGCGGCGTGGTCTTCGCCGAGAAGGTGGTCGGGGGCGCCGTTCCCCGCCAGTTCATCCCCTCGGTCGAAAAAGGGATCGACACCCAGGCGGCCAAGGGCGTCGCGATCGGATGCCCCCTCGTGGATGTGCAGGTCACGCTCGTCGACGGCAAAGCCCACTCTGTCGATTCCTCCGACGCGGCGTTCCAAGCCGCCGCCGGGCTCGCATTGCGCGACGCCGCGGCGCACACCACCGTCCGGATCCTCGAACCGGTTGCCGCAATCCGGGTGATCGTGCCGGAAGAGTTTCTCGGAGCGGTGCTGGGCGATCTCTCCTCACGACGTGGCCGCGTCCTCGGCACCGAATCCCCCGAGCCGGGAATCGCGTTGCTGCGCGCAGAGGTACCCGAGATCGAGTTGAGCCGGTACCCCGTGGAGCTGCGTGCCATCACGCAGGGCACCGCCGAATTCGCCCGTATGTACATCCGGCACGAACCGATGCCGGACAACCTCGCCGCGCGTGTGACTTCCTCGTCGCCGAGCTGAATTTCCCGTCAAGAGCGTTCGCGCGCTACCTCTTTCAGCCTGCCCGTGGCAACGTCGAAGACGAATCCACGGAGGGATGTCGGCTCTGTGACGAACGGGCTCACCTCGATCCGTCGCATCGACTGACGCACGTCTTCCTCCGGGTCTCGAAAGCTTTCCGGTGCCCACTGGGGCCGGATACCGGTGTCCTCTTCGACCGAGCGGGTGAACTCGTCGTCGGTGAAGGTCAGCATGCCGCAGTCGGTGTGATGGATCAGCACGATCTCCTCGGTGCCGAGCAACCGGCGGCTGATGGTGAGCGAACGGATCACGTCGTCCGTCACCGCGCCGCCGGCATTGCGGATGACGTGGGCCTCGCCCTCCGCGATTCCGAGGGCACGAGCCACATCGAGGCGTGCGTCCATGCAGGCGACGACGGCGATGTGTTTGCTCGGTGGCAGCGGGAGCGGGCCGGTGAAGCCGGCGGCGTACGACTCGTTGTTCTGCAGGTATTCGTCGGTAACGGTCACGCGCTCATCTCCTGGTGGTCGGGGCACGGTCGTTCCATCATGCGCCGTCCGGTCGTCTTCGCCCAGGGTGCGGATCGACGTGATCCGAATGCTTCGCGGCGTGTGGTCCTCGACGCTTCGGTTTTGCGACCGGTCACCGGGGGTATCGCAGATGCTGTCCCGAGCATGGGCGACGCCCGTGCAGGGCAATCCACGAAAGGACGGGTTTCGATGGCTGAATCCGAGCGACCGGGCACTCCTGCCGACAACGACGACCTCACGGGCGAGAAGATCTCGCGTCTCGTGGACGACATGGAACAGCGCGTCGAGGCCGAGCACGAAGAGGAAGGCAAAGCGGGTAGTCCGTCCGACCGCGAGGAAACCGAGCCAGTCGAGCCCGACGACCAGGCACCCGAGTAACCCGCCCTCCCCATCCTGCGAACGTCCGGATCTGCGGTCAGCCGTAGATCCGGGCGTAGAGGTCGCGAATCTCCTCGTCGGTCGGCACGAGCGGATTGTTGTTCGGTGATCCCGAGGCGAGTGCCTGCTCCGCCATGAGGGGCACGAGCGTGTCCCAGTCCCGTCGGTCGATGCCGTAGGCACGAGGAGTCGGGACCTCGACGTCGCGGCACAACTCCGCCAGTGCGACAACGAGGTTGTCCGCCGCAGCGCCGTCCGGGTCGGCCGCGCCGGCAACGCCGAGCGCGCGGGCACAGTCCGCATAGCGGGATTCCGCAGCCCGTACCGAGAACGCGGTGACCGCGGGGAACAACATCGCATTCGACAACCCGTGCGCAACGTGGAAGTGCGCTCCGATCGGCCTGCTCATGCCGTGCACGAGCGCCACGCTCGAGTTCGAGAAGGCGATTCCGGCCTGCGTGGCCGCGAACATCATCTGCTCCCGCGCATCCTCGTCGTTGCCGTTCGCGTAGACGCGGCGCAGCACCCTTCCGATGGTCTCGATGGCCGCGAGCGCCAAGGTGTCGGAGAACGGATTGGCTTTCTTGCTGACATACGCTTCGATCGCGTGGGTGAGGGCGTCCACACCGGTGTCGGCGGTCAATCGCGGTGGCATCGTCAGTGTCAACCGGTAGTCCACGACGGCCGCGACCGGCAGGAACGCCACGCCCGGGCACAGCATCTTCTCGTTGGTCACGCTGTCGCTGATGACGGCGAATTGGGTTGCTTCCGAACCGCTTCCGGCCGTCGTCGGCACCGCGACGACGGGAAGTGCCGGACCGTCGTTGACGCGCGGAGCCTTGTAGTCGCTCATCTTCCCACCGTTCACCGCCAGCAGGCCGAGCGCCTTGGCGGTGTCCATCGGGCTGCCGCCCCCGAAACCGATGACGCAATCGGCCTCATGAGCGGTGACCGCCTCCAGACCCGCGACGAGGGAGTCGGTGGTGGGATCGGGAACGGTGTCGGCGAACACTGCCGCCGCGAGTCCGGCCGCCTCCAGGCGCGACACCATCCGGTCCACGGCGCCGGTTCCGACGAGGAATCGGTCGGTCACGACGAGAGGGCGCGACAGACCGAGTCCGGCCACCACCTCCCCGATGTCGTCGACGGCACCTCCGCCGATGCGCATCACGCGGGGAAGAGCAATCGGTACGGCCACGAGGGTCCCTTCGTCACAAGTGCGGTCGAGGGATGTCTACCCCATCCGAGCCTCCCGAGTCACTCCCCTGCGAGAAACTGCGAGTAGTCGATTTCGGTGCCGGAGCGGAACCGGTCGTCGCCCGCACCCGCCCAGGCGGTGCGCAGCGCGAGACTCGCGAGATCCTGCGACCGGTAGCCGGGCCAGCCGTGCAGGATCCGCTGCCACTCGGCGGGTATCGCCGACGCACCCCACCGGGCTCCGAGCAACCCGCCCGCGATCGCGGCGGTGGTGTCGGTGTCGTGTCCGGCGCGGACCGCGAGTTCGAGCGCCTGCGGCAGGTGTCCGGGACCGGTCGCATCGGCATGACACACGGCCCACCAAGCCGTCTGCAGCGCGTGCACCACCCAGCCGTTGTTGTCGAAGACGCGGGGGTCGGACGCGGTGCGGGCAGCATCGAGCAGGGCCGCCCAGCGTTGCGGCGCATCCCCCGGCAGTAGTTCCAGACCGGCGGCGACACCGTCGAACGTGCCGTGGAGGACGGCGTGCCGGATCGCGAACGACCACAGCATGCACGCTTCGACCGCCTGCGGATCGTCGTGCGTCAGCAGGCTGACGGCGCGGGCACCGGCCACGCACCGCTCGGCGTCGTCGAGGAACGCGATCCCCACGGGTGCGGTCCGCATGAGCGACCCGTTTCCGCCCTTCCGTCCCGGGAGGGCGCGTGCCCGCGCGGTCATCGAGGCCGCGGTGGGGTGCGCTGCGCTCAGCACCGCACGGGTCTGATTCCCGATGTCCTTCGGCCGGGAGTCGTACCAGCGCGCGAACTGTGCCGCGACCCCGTCGAGCCCGTCCGGGGATCCGATGTCGACGCCCGTCGCCGACACCTCGGCGATCGCGAGCGCCATGGACGTGTCGTCGGTCCATTCGCCCGGTGCGAAGGGACCGATGCCGCCACCGATCATGCGGATGGGAGTCTCCGGTGTGGGATAGGTGAATTCGTAGCCGGCGCCGAGCGCATCCCCTGCCGCGGTGGCGAGCAGGACACCTGCTGCGCGGTCGTTCTGTTCTGCCGTGAGCTTCATGGCGTCTCCCATTCGATCAATGTTGAGCAAACATTAGCGCATATTTGATTGAATGGTTACATGACGTCCTGGACAGATCCCGGAGGCAAAGCTCTCACCGACTACCCGCGCCCCTCGGTGGCCGTGGACGTCGCGGTGCTCACCGTCGACGAATCACTGAAGGTTCTCGTCATCGAACGGTCCGACGGCACATCTGCGCTGCCCGGCACGTTTCTCCGTCCCGGCGAACGACTCGCCGACGCCGCACAGCGTGCGCTCCGCGACAAGGCCGCGCTCACCGGCATCGAGTTCCACCAGCTCGCCATGCTCGACGACCCCGCGCGCGACGATCGCGGGTGGGTGCTGTCGATGGCCCACGGCGCGGCCGTTCCCGTCGCCGAGATCCCCGCCGACGCGCGACTCGCCCCGGTTACCGACACCACCGATCTCGCCTTCGACCATTCCACCATCGTCGAACTCGCCGTCGACGATCTGCGAGCTCGGTATTCGGCGGCCGTGGACCCGGCCCGATTCCTCGGTGACGAGTTCACAGTCCTCGATCTCAGGCATCTGTACGAGGTGATCTTCGGCCGGCGGTACCCGAAGGACACGTTCCGTCGGCACCTGCTGCACGGACTCGTTCCCACCGGTGAACTGCGCCGGGAGGGCACAGGCAGGCCCGCCGAGATCTACCGGCGACGGGATTCCGCTCTGCCACCCGCCAGCACCGCGTTCCTGCTGCAGTAACAGTCCTGCCGGTTCGACGCGTACTCGTCAGAGCACCATCGCCTTCGCTATCGCTCCCCCGAGGGCGACATTGCTCCGGTAAGCGGCGACGTTGACCTCGAGTGTGCGACCGCCGGTCGCGCGGTGCATGTGCTCGAGCAGAAACGGGGTGAGATTCTTGCCGCGCACCCGCGCAGCCGCCGCCTCGCGCTCCGCTTCGTCGAGAACACGGTCGTGCAATTGCGGGTCCATCTCGGCCGACGCGGCGATCGGATTGCCCACCAGGACGGCCGACCGCAACCCGAGGGCGTCGCGGGCGCGGGCGAGCGCAGCGGCGTCCTCGGGCGAGTCGACGTCGTCGACCACGCAACCGCTGTCCCGGATGTAGAACCCCGGAAAGCTGGTGGTGCGATATCCGACGACGCTCACCCCCAACGTTTCGAAGCGCTCGAGCGTCGCCGGGATGTCGAGCACCGACTTCACCCCGGCGCTCACCACGAGAATCGGAATCGACGACAGCGCAACGATATCGGCGCTCTCATCGAACGTCGTGGCGGCGCCGCGGTGCACTCCCCCGAGTCCCCCGGTGGCGAAGACGCCGATTCCGGCGCGATGCGCCAGCAGCGCCGTCGCGGCGACGGTGGTCCCGCCGTTCGTGCACTTGACCGCAGCCACCGGCAGGTCGCGGATACCGATCTTGACCACCGACGTGTCGGCATCGCCGAGTGCGCAGATCTGCGGCGCCGACAGGCCGACGACGGGAGTCCCCTCGACCACTCCGACGGTCGCGGGGACCACCCCGGCATCGCGCAACTGTTCTTCCGCGGCGAGAGCCACCTCCACGTTCCGGGGGCGGGTCAGACCGTGGGTGAAGATGGTCGATTCGAGCGCGACCACCGGGCGACACTCGTCCAAGGCCTCCCGCACGGCGTCGGATATCACGATCGGATCGCTCATGCGCCCGACCCTAGCGTCCGGGCCGGGCGCGCACCCTTCCGTCAGGCGTGGACGCGACTGCGTCCGAGCCGCGCGAGCAGGCGCGTCGCACGATCCGCGTCGTCCGGCACCTCGACGTCCGGAGCGCAGACGCCGTCCATGTAGAGCGAGTCGCCGAAACTGTCGGCTCCGGCCTCCACCCTCGCGATCTCCGATTCGGTGAAGGTGTCCTCCAATCCCGCACCGGTGGCGATGTCCCACCGGTGTACGAACATGTCCCATATGTAGAACTGTTCGAACGTCGACCCGATCGTCGTGGGACCGAAATAGCCGTCGTACTGGGTGTCGACGACGGAATCGTCCGCGACGATCGCGGCCACCTTCGCGGTGTGCTCGCGCCACGCGCGCGCCGGGTCGTCGAGCGAAGGCCGCTCCCCGAGGTCGAGGCCGCGGCCCGCGAAGAACTCTCGCTGGGTGTCGATGATGTGTGCCAGAACGTCGCGTATGGTCCAGCCCTCGCAGGGGGACGGGCGATCCCACGCGCCGGGGTCCACGGCGTTCACCACGGAGGCGAGTGGCCGTTCTGCTTCGCTGTGTCGGTTGGCTGTTGTATTCATGGTGGCGACGCTAATGCTCGCCACCTGCGAGGTATTGATGAAATCCGACACCGGGACTCCCGACGAGGGTTGGCCGACCGAGCGCGCGCACCTCAAAGACCCGAACGACACGACCCACACGATCTTCCGATATCCGGCACCCCCGGACCTTCGCGACCTGGTCCGGCGCTACTGGATTCCGGTCTGGCAAGTGCAGCACGGACGAGACGCACCACAGCACGTGCTCCGATATCCCGTCTGCCTCGTCGTGGTCGCCGACGATTACGCCCGGTTCTACGGTGTCGCGTCGGGGTTGTCCACAAAGGTGCTCACGGGCGAAGGCTGGGCCGTCGGAGTGATGCTCACGCCCGCCACCGGTGCACTTCTCACCGGCGGCGCACTCGCCGCGTTCACCGACCGAATGGTCGATGTGGAGGACGTGCTCGGCGATGCGGGCGCCGACGCGGCCGAACGGATCCGGGAAGCGATGCTGCCGGATCCGCGCTCCCCCGAGGCGCATCGGACAGCGATGGGCGTCTACGACGGAATCTTCCGCTCGTACCTCCCGGTCGACGACGAGGGCCGTCTCGTCAACCGCGTCGTCGCGTTCGTGGAGGACAACCCGGACGTGCTGCGCGTGGAACAGGTGCGCAACGAGTTCGGGCTTTCCGAACGCGCTTTGCAGCGACTCGTGCATCGGCGCATCGGCCTGACTCCGAAATGGCTGATCCAGAGACGGCGTCTCCAGGAAGCCGCCGGCCGACTGCGCGAGAACCCGGCTTCATTGTCGGAGGTCGCGGCGGTCCTCGGATATGCCGATCAACCGCATTTCGTAAGGGATTTCAAGAATGTGGTGGGGATGACGCCCGGCGCGTTCGCCGAGCGGTACTCCCGGGAAGGCCCGCGAGCGGAGTGAGCTCCCGGGGACGGCGCCCTGTGCTGTGGGTGCAATCTCCAGCCGGGGTGATACGCCCGGCGTCGTCGAGGAGGGGTGTGGCAGCGGTGCGCCGACCCGAGGTATCGGTGAATTCGCCTGGTATGCAACGAGATTCGCAACCGTCGACAAAACTTCGACGCTCGGGCACGCATCCGAGCGTGCACCTTCGTTACGGTATCGCACACGCATCCCTCGCACCCGTCCCGGAACCACCGTGGCAACGTCGAACGCGATTTTCCGCGCGGACAGAGAGATACAGGGTTAGCATTGCGATCGATACGTACCCGGTGACCCGACAAACAGTGATCCGACAAACAGTGACCCGACAGACAGTGATCCGACGTAGGGATGCAGCAATGCTTCGTAAGGCTCTGGCACGAACCGTCCTCGTGTTCGCACTCGGTCTCGCGACTCCTGCGCTCGTCCACGCACAACCCGCCGGACCTGTTCCAGCCGTGGGAATTGCCCAAGGGATCGGTTACTCCGTCCAGGTCGACGGCCGGTCCATCACGTACACGATCACCGATGTGCCGCGGGTACCGCTCGTCGGGTCGATCACGTTGCCGGGCTCCTGCACCACCGCCGTGGTCGATGCACTTCGCGCCGCACCGATCGTCGGACCGGTCTTGCTCGACTACATCCTCGGCAACCCGGATGTCGACGTTCTCGCCCTGCTCCAGCAACTCGACGACGCCGATGCGATCACCGCGATAAACCTGCTGCGAGGCGCCAACCGGGACAACGTGGTGTCCGGGACTTTCGAGGACGTGCCGAACGGTGTCTATGCGGTGGTGAGCGTCTGCAACCTGAATCCCGATCTGCTCGGCGTGACCGGCGCGCTGGTCCTCGGTCCGCCGTTCAGCTCGGGCTCCACCGAGGACAACGGATCGTCGTTCGGCTCCAGCACCGGATCCTGAGAGCCGTCCATTGCCGCGCGAACCGGAAACGCCTCTCGAAGCACTCTTCGGATCCACCGGGATCGCAGCACTGGTCACCCTGAAACACGACGGGCGGCCGCAGATCTCGAACATCGTCTATTACTACGACGCGCTCGAGCGCACGTTTTCGGTCTCCATCACCGATACCCGCGCGAAAACCCGGAACATGCGGAGGGATTCACGGGTGAGTCTGTTCCGCGACGCAGCCGACGGCTGGTCCTACTCTGTGGCAGAAGGGCAAGCCGAATTATCCGAAGTCGCAGCCGATCCGCACGATCCGGCCGTCGAGCAACTGGTGGCGCTCTATCGGGCGGTTCAGGGGGAGCATCCCGACTGGGACGAGTACCGCTCGGCGATGGTTGCCGAACAGCGGTTGCTGCTGCGGGTTCGCGTCGAGCGGTTCTACGGCGTCGCCCGCTGAGACCTCGTCCGCACGCCCGCGCCGCCGGCCTTCGCGATACGCGCCGCCTCCGCGAACGCACGCATCGTCGGGAATTCGAGGTCGTAACCGAACTCACCGGTGGGGGCCGGGGTCGCGCCCCAGCCGGGACGGTCGTGACGCCGGTTGATCCACACCGACGAGAGGCCGCGCTGCCGGGCGGGGACGTGATCGTGGAACAGCGACTGCGCCACATGCAGCAGTCGCTCTCGCGGAACAGCGAGGTCTGCGAGCACTCCGTCGAGCGCGTCGAAGTGATCGTGCGCGGGCTTGTACGCTCCGACGTCCTCGGCGGTGATGATGCTGTCGAATGCGACCCCGAGGCGCGCGTTGCTTCCCGCGAACCCCTCACGGTGCACGTTCGACACGATGATCAGCGCGTAGTCCTCCGCCAGCGACGCGAGAGCGGCGGCGGAATCCGGGAACGCCGGCCACTCGGGCACCGATGATCCGAGGCGCCCCGCCCATTCGTCGGGTACCGCCGCGCCGAGCGCGCTCCCCGTCCGGCGGAACGCCTCGGCGAGAATCTCCGGGTACAGCATTGTCGGAGAGTCCTTTTCGATCCGAGCCTCGTTGTCCGCATACGCACGGAGCAGTTCCTCGTCGGAAAGCTCCAGCCCGGCCTCCTGCGCCCACGGAGCGAGAACCGACGCGATTCCGGTCTCCCAGTCGATGAGCGTGCCGTAGCAATCGAAACTCAGCGCGTCGAACTCGGACAGATCCACAGCAACTCTCCTCACGTGCTTTTCGCCGAAGTCTACGAGCAGACTCGCGTCCGTCACGTCGGGAGTGACTCGACCGGTTGCCTGAGGACGGTGCGAAGTCTGTCGGGCGCGACCTTGCGGAAGTCGCTGAAATAGATCTCGTGGTGCTTGCCGACCATGCGTAGCCCGTTGCGGGGGATGAACTCGTCGTGCAGTCGGGCGAGCACCTCCGTCTCCGCGTCGAACGGCCCGATGTGCAATGTCTGCACACACCGGCCCTCGGCGAGGGATTCGAGGCGGATGTCGTCGAGTCGTACGGCCGCACTCGCGGCAGCGGCCTAGTCGGGCCCTTGACGGCATTCCTCATCTTGTCGACGAACGGGGTGACGCTCTTCCTGGTCTTCTACGTCGTCACGTCCTGTGTGCCCGTCGTAGCGCTGCTGCGGATCGATCGCGGGCGGCCACGCTCAGCGTCCCGGGCGGACGGAACAGCCATGAGAGCACCGTCCGCAGGCGTGACGCACATCCGGGGTTCGGTGGTGCTGCGTCGATTGCTCGTGCTGAGATGCCTTGCGTCGGCGCTTCCTTCGACACTGATCGGCGCCCTGATCGTGCTCGAGTTCGAATCGTACGCCGCTGCGCCACTCCTGTTTCTCGCCGTGTCCAACGCCATGGTCTATCTGGGAAATCAGTACGTCAGTCGCATGGCCGACTTCCGCGAAGTCGAGATCGTGCTCGTGTACGGCACGATGAGCCTTGCCGGCATAGCGCTCCTGAACGTGGAGAACATGTACGCGTTCTTGGCGGGAGTGGCTGTCTTCGGAATCGCAACCGGGGTAGGACTCTCGCATTTCGTCCTGGCGACCGTCGTGCACTCCCCTCCCGTGATCTACGGGTCCATCAGCGGTGTTTTCGGCCTGACGTCGAGTGCTCTCGGATTGACGGTCGGCGTAATGCTCTCGCAGGTGGACGCGATCGGACTCGACGCGTTCTACCTCGTTCTCACGGTGCTCGCAGTGGGAACATTCGTAGCCGCAGTGCGCTATGCGCGCACCGACGAGGTTGCCCGCGCCGGGACCGCGTGAGCGCTTCTCCACCGATGATCGAAGGTCGCCGGACGGTCCTCAGCCCGACGCCGCGCGTCCGATTGCCACGGTGGGCAGAACGAGCCACCACGTCCCTGCAGGTGGGTGGCTCCTGTCCTACCGTGTCGCTGCCGGTGATCGTCCGTGGTCGTCGAACGGACTGTTGTGAGTCAGGGAGTCCGTTTCGTGCGCCTTCCTAGTCCCGCGGACGGCACGGGCAACCGCCATCGTTCGCCGCGCCGAACCCCGGGGGAACCGTTTCGCTCTGCTCGAGCAAAAGCGCGGCCGCACGCCCGGCAGTTTGGGATCGTTGCCGATCGGTAACCTTTAACGGATGAGTGTCGCGGATTCTCCCTCAGCCCCCACCGACGGACTTGCCGGATGGGCACTGGACCTGATGGACCGGCTGGGCGGTGTAGGTGCGGGGCTCGCGATCGCGCTCGAGAACTTTTTCCCTCCGCTTCCGAGCGAAGTCATTCTTCCGCTGGCAGGCTTCGCCGCGAGTCTCGGCAGCTTCACCCTGGTGGGTGCGCTGTTCTGGACGACCCTCGGTTCCGTCCTGGGCGCACTCGGGTTGTATTCGCTCGGCCGGTGGGTCGGTGAGGACCGTCTACGCAGCGTCGTGCACAAGCTTCCTCTGGTCGACGTGGAAGACCTCGACCGCACGACGGAGTGGTTCCAGAAGCACGGCCGCAAAGCCGTGTTCTTCGGCCGCATGTTGCCTGTTTTCCGCAGCCTGATCTCGATTCCTGCCGGGGTCACCAAGATGCCGATCTGGCAGTTCACCGCCTTCACCACCGCAGGCAGCCTGATCTGGAACAGCATCTTCGTCATCGCCGGATATCAGCTCGGAGAGAACTGGCAGAAGGTCGAGCCGTACGCCGAGGTTCTTCAGTACGTGGTCCTCGCCGCGGTGATCGGCTTCATCGTCTACGGCCTGCAGCGCCGGATCCGGGCGCGGCGCGCCCAGGCCAGTCACACCTGATCGCCGTTTCCCGCACGGATGCGGGGCGTCACCCCCAGATCACGATGGCCGCACACGCCGCGGCTACTACGACGACGGTCACCGCGTCACCGACACCGATCCGTGGCCGGGTCCGGACCACAGGCCGCGGACCCCGCACCGACAACGCGTCGCCGAGGTCGCGCACCTGCCGCATGGACACCGACGCGACCGCGCCCACCGTGTCGATCAGCTCGGGCCACCACCGCCTCGGCTTGCGGAGTCCGGGGCGGCCGCGCAGCCGGCGGGCCGCGAACAGCATGCGCAACTCACCTCGGATCGTCGGCAGCATCCGCAGCGCCAGCGCACACACCGTCACCCACTCGTCGACGGGTAGCCGCAGCAGACGCAACGGCCACAAGAGGACGGGCAGGGCGTCGACCAGGTGCGACAGACTCGTCGTCCATCCGACCAGCGACGCCAGCACCAGCAGGCACACCCCCAGCAGCAGCGTTCGCACGTAGCTGGTGAGCCCGCCCCCGGCGACGTTGAGTACCCCACCGACCGCCAGGAAGGCGAACACCCACCACGGTATCGAGGGCACCACGCCGCGGGGGATGCGCGCGGTAAGCACACCGGCCAGCAGCACCACCGCCATGATGCCGAGGGCGGTCCAGGACGGGATGAAACTCACGGTGACCGAGAGCGCCACCGCAGCGAGGATTTTCGTGCCCGCCCACAGCCGGTGGAGCGGGGTGATCCGCGGCACGGGGCGCAGCAGGATCAGTGGGCGGCGCTGTTCCTTCATTCCGTCACCGCACCGATCTGGTCGACGACCCGGCCCGCGTCGAGCACCACGGTGCGCGAGCACACCTCTTCCATTCCGTGCAGGTCGTGGGAGATGACCACGATCGTGACGTGCTCGACCGCCCGCAGGTGAGCGAGGATCGAGACCAGTTCGCGGCGGCCCGGGACGTCGAGGCCCGCGAGCGGTTCGTCGAGCACGAGGACGCGCGGTGTCCGAGCGAGTTGTGCGGCGAGCGCGACACGGCGCATCTCGCCGCCACTGAGCCGGTCGATCGGCCGATCCACCAGTTCGGGACGCAACCCCACCCGGTGGAGAACGGCCGCAACGTAGTGCCGATCGGTGTGCGGGAGACCCGCGACATCCGATATCTCCTCTTCCACCGTCGGGCGCTGAAGCTGCAATCTCGCCTGCTGGAAGACGAATCCGACATCACCGTGAAGATCGGCCGTGGGCGTTTCGTGCAGAAGACAGGTGCCCTTCGTGGGTCGATACAGTCCCGCCATGATCCATGCGAGGGTGGATTTGCCGGAGCCGTTCGCACCCACGACCAGCACCCCTTCCCCGCGGCACACCGTGAGCGACACGTCGCGCAACGCGGTGTGCGCCCACGGCGTGCGGTCCGCGTAGGTGTAGGAGACCTCGCGCAGTTCCAGGACGGGCTGCGGGAATGCGGGGGCGGTGGCGAGCACAGCCGCACGCTCCGGTGCAGGCGCAGGCACCTGCACGATCCTCCCCGCCTCGAGATGGACGACGCGATCGGCAACGGCCGCCTCGTCGTCGAGGTGTGTGACGAGTACGACGGCGGTGCCGTCCGCTGCCACAGCAGCGAGCAGCGCGATGAGCGCGGCGCGGCTGTCGGCGTCCACCATGGCCGTGATCTCGTCGGCGATGAGCAGTGCCGGTCGCCGGGCCAGCGCACCGGCAAGCGCGAGTCGCTGGAGTTGCCCTCCGGACAGATCTTCCGTCGGCCGATCGCCCATCCCGGCGAGACCGACCCGGGCGAGCAGCGCGTCGACGTCGACGTCGTCGGCTCCCCACCGCAGATCTTCCTCGACCGTGCGCCCGAGCACCTGGCTCTCCGGATGCTGGAACACCGTGACTGTGCCACCGGGTTGCCCGAGACCGGCAGGGCCGGGCCGATCGACGAGTCCGGCGGTCGGTTCGAGGCCCGCCATGATGCGCGCCAGCGTGGACTTGCCGGACCCGTTACGGCCGACCACCGCCACGAACTCGCCCGGACCGATGGTGAGATCGATGTCGGACAGAGCGTCGACGGCAGCGCCGGGGTAGCGGTAGGTGACCATCCGCAGCGCCAGCGGCACCGGATTCGGCTCACCGGAGCGAGGGTCGGGCCACTCGGCCGATTGCGTACTCCACGTGCTGCGCGCCGACACCAGGCGGAAGATCCCGAAGCACAACAGGGCGGTGCCGACGATGCCGACCACCACGGCGCTGCCGATCCACACCCACCACAGCCGCACCATCAGATCGATGGTCTGCTCGAAGGTGCGTACGAAGTCCTCGCCCGCACCGGCCGCTTCGAACGCACGGGCGGTGCCCCTCATCGACGACGCGAGCGCCTCGAGGAGCAGCACCCGGGTCTGCGCGAACAGCAGCAGAAGCCCGTTCACCAGTGCGGCGATCAGAAGACCGATCGGCACCGCGCCTGCGAAGACGACGAACACTGCCTCGCGTCCCCATCTCCGCTCGACATATCCGACGAGTGCACCCACCCCGGCGAGAACGAAGACCGTCGCGACGGCGAACGGTCCTGCGGCGACGAGCGCCACGACACCGGACGCGACCGTCGCGGCGATGACCGCTCGTAACCGGCCGGCGGCCGCGAGAAAGGAGATCGGCAGTGCCACGAGCACCTGCGCGACGCCGATCGGGATGAATCCCGTGATCACGGTGAGCACCGCGGTCAACGATCCGAAGACGGCTGCCGCAGCAGCCTCCGGTGGCCGGAGAGGACCCCGAATCCGGGAAGCGGTTACCGAGTGCACCGTCCCAGTGTGCCAGCGCACGGATGGCAGCCGATGATGACTTCCCGCGGGCGCAGAAGTCGGTATGGGCACGCCCACACACACTCCGCACCCTTATCGGGAGGACGATCATGCCCGCCACCGCACACCCACTCGTCGCAGCCGAACGGCGCGACCTCGTCACCGTGCTCGAACAACTCACCGAGGAACAGTGGAGCGCACCATCGCTGTGCCGGGGATGGCGGGTTCGCGAGGTGGTCGCGCACACGACGATGCCCTACCGCTACGGCATGGTGCGTCTGCTCGTCGCTATGGCGAAGGCAAGAGGCAACTTCGACCGTGCGGCAGACGCATGTGCCCGCGCCGACGCGCAGGCGATGACCGACACCGAACTGCTCGACTGCCTGCGCGACAACGTGGCGCATCCGTGGCAGCCTCCGCGCAGCGACCCCACGGCGCCGCTGTGGCACGAAGTGATCCACGGACTCGACATCACGGTCGCTCTCGGACTCGATCGTCGGGTGCCGGACGAGCGGATCGCAATGCTGCTCGGTTCGGTCTCCCCGCAGAGTGTCGGCTACTTCGGCGCGAACCTCGACGGCATCCGCCTGCGCGCCGACGATCACGACTGGGAGTACGGGGCCGGAGACGTCGTCAGCGGCGACGCCCAGCACCTGCTGCTCGTGCTCACCGGCCGCGCGCTCCCGCCCGGATTACTGAACGGCCCACGCGCAGAACAATTCACGGCACCGGTATAGGCGGTGGGGTCATCTCGACCCGGACGCCCACCAAGCGCACCTCACGGTCGTGATCGAACCGCTCCAGCAGTGCGACGGCCGCGTCCGCGATCACCGCCGCGTCGAACGTCGGTTCCGCAAGAGGCGCACTCGCCGTGTGCGTCGCGAACGGCGCGTACCTGATCTTCAGGCCGACGCGTATTCCTTCACGATTCTCGGCCCGAATGTCGTCGGTCGCCTGTGCGGCGAGTCGCCGCACATGCTCCGCCAGTTCGTCCCAGTCGGCGACATTGTGCTGGAACGTCGTCTCGCGACTGTGCGACCGCGCCACCCACGGCTCCCCGGTGACCGTCGCGGTGGCGGCCCCGCGACCGAGACCGACCAGCCACGGGCCGATCTTCGGTCCGAAGCTTTTCGCCATCTCCTCGACGGGCGCCACAGCAAGTTCGCGGACGGTGTGGATATCTTGTGCCGCAAGCTTCTTCGCGGTGCGTGATCCGATGCCCCACAAAGCGGCCGGGTCCCGCTCCCCCATCACCGCGAACCAGTTGTCGCGGGTGAGACGGAACATTCCGCGGGGTTTGCCGAAGCCGGTCGCAATCTTGGCGCGCAGAATGTTGTCGCCGATGCCGACCGAGCAATGCAATCCGGTCGCGTCCAGCACCGCGGCCTGTACTCCGCGCGCGAACGATTCCGGATCGTCGGTCTCCACGCCGAGAAAAGCCTCGTCCCACCCCAGCACGTCCACAACGACGCCGAGGCTGCGCAAGGTACTCATGACCACGTCCGAGACCTCGTTGTACGCATCCTTGTCGACGGGCAGGAAGACCGCGTCCGGGATCTTCTTCGCGGCCACCCGCAGCGGCATCCCGGACCCGACCCCGTATTCGCGCGCCTCGTACGACGCGGTGGACACCACGCCACGCTCGGTGGGGTCGCCCCGTCCGCCGACGACAACCGGTTTTCCCGCCAGTTCCGGCCGGCGCAGCACCTCCACGGCGGCGATGAACTGATCGAGATCGACGTGCAGCACCCATGCGGACGGCTCGGCTCGAGCGCCGCCGGGTGTCGTCGAACCGCAGGTCACCGCACCACGGTAAATCTCCGGGACACGGCGCAACATTGTTTCGGCGAGTCGGCGCTATCGGGTCGCGCCGGCACTCGCGAGGTCGCAAACCGGTACCGGACGAAAGTGGTTCCCTTCCGTGTACGCGTGCGCGTCTCGGGTGTACGTTGTCCTTCTAACAACCACCGAGGTTCGCCTCACCTAACTTTGGGATAGCTTCATGCCCTTGCTCGCCGCGGGTGCCACCGCCCCATCCGTCGCCACCCAGCTGGCCGGCTCCGGTCTCATCGGACTCCGGGAAGGACTCGAAGCGGGGATCGTCGTCATGATCCTCGTGGCATTCCTGGTCAAGTCCGAACGCCGCGACGCACTCAAGTGGGTGTGGCTCGGGGTGGGTATCGCCGTGGCGATGGTCGCCGCAACCTTCCTGATCATCCACTTCGGCACCAGCACCCTCGACGGCGTCGCCGCAGAGATCGCGGCCGGCATCGCCTCCCTCGTCGCCGTCGTGATCGTCACCGCCATGGTGCTGTGGATGCGCACAGCGTCCCGGTCCATCTCCGGCGATCTGAAAACGGGGATGGAGAAGGCCCTGGTCGTCGGTCCTTACGCGGTGTTGTCGCTGGCGTTCTTCGCAGTCGGGCGGGAAGGCCTCGAGACGGCCCTGCTCATGGTCGGTTACGCCGAGAACACCGCAGGCAGCCCATGGCCGCTCATCGGACTGCTCCTCGGGATCGTCGTCGCCGCTGTCGTCACCGTCCTGATGTACCTCGGTGCCATCCGGATCAACATGGCGACCTTCTTCAAGTACACGGGCGCAGCACTCGTCGTGGTGGCGGCCGGGATCCTCGGCTACGGGGTGCGAGCACTGCAGATCGGCGGGGTACTGCCCGGCGCGACCACGTCCGCGTTCGACTTCTCCGATGTCTACGACGCCGGTAGCTGGTACGGCACGATCCTCGGCGGCATCCTCAACCTCCGTCCCGACCCCACGGTGCTGCAGTTCGCTGCATGGGCGACCTACCTGGTGATCGTGCTGTTCCTGTTCTTGCGACCCAGCGCGCCTTCTCGACGCTCCCAGCCGGTGCAGGAACCCGCTGCGACCTGACCGCGCGCCGAACGAGCCCTTGCGCCGAGCAGAACCTTGCTTACCCTCCTTCCTCTCGAAAGGCACCACCCGATGCGTCGCACCGCATACGCCCTCACCGCAGTCGCTGTACTGCCGCTCGCGCTTGCAGCCTGCACCGAGAAATCGGCCACCGACTCCGATGCGGTCACGGTGACGGCGACCGATTCGTCCTGTGAGGTCTCGACCACCGAAGGCGTCACCGGGCACTCGACCTTCACCGTCACCAACAACGGCAACAAGGTCACCGAGTTCTACGTCTTCGCCGGTGGCGACCGGGCCATGGGCGAGGTCGAGAACATCGGGCCCGGACTCACACGACAACTCATCGTCAACATCCCCGAGGCAGGCGACTACGAACTGTCGTGCCGACCGGGCATGGTGGGCGACGGCATCCGGCAACCGTTCACCGTGACCGGTGACTCCCAGGCCGCAACCGACGCCGACGGCCGGCTCACCGAGGCCGCCGACGGTTACCGCCGGTACATCCGGAGCCAGACCGAGGCTCTGGTCGCCACGACCGGTGAATTCGTCGCCGCGGTCAAGGCAGGCAACGTCGAGGAAGGCAAGCGGCTGTTCCCGCTCGCGCGAACCTACTTCGAGCGGATCGAACCGGAAGCGGAAAGCTTCGGCGACCTCGACCCCCGGCTGGATCTTCGCGAGGCCGACCTCGAGCCCGGCCAGGAGTGGACCGGCTTCCACCGGCTCGAAAAGGACCTGTGGGTGACCGGGCTCCAGCCTGACAGCGCTGCCGTCGCCGACCAGCTCACCGCCGACGTCCAGGAGCTTTCGGGACTGGTGAACGCGGAGGATTACACCATCGACCCGACGCGTATCGCGGGCGACGCCCAGGGTCTGCTCGACGAGATCTCCACCTCCAAGATCACCGGCGAGGAAGACATCTTCTCGCACACCGATCTGTACGACTTCCGGGCGAACGTCGACGGCTCGCAGGCCGCGGTCGCGGCGTTGCGGCCCGTGCTCGACGCCCAGGACCCTGCACTCGGTACCGCGATCGACGCACGGTTCGCCGAACTCGACGCCGCCCTCGACCAGTACCGGGTCGGTGAAGGATTCGTATCGTACGACACCGTCACCGAACCGCAGCGGCAGGAACTGTCTCGGCTGATCGATGCGCTGGCGGCGGAGGTCAGCAAGGTGCAGGGCGTCGTCGCGGAGGCAGCCGGGCTATGACCGATCGGCCGACGAACACACCCGGCCGGGACACTGGGGCAGGCATCTCCCGCCGTCGACTGTTCGGCGCAGTAGGGGCAGGGGCGGTTATCGCCGGTGCGGGCGCGGTCGCCGGCCGCGCCACCGCACCCGACGAGGCCGGGGCGGCCGCTCACGGAGTGGTCGACTTCCGCGGCGAACACCAGGCCGGCATCGTCACTCCCGCGCAGGATCGGATGCATTTCGTTGCGTTCGACATCACCACGACCGACCGCGCCCAGGTCGTCGCAATGCTGAAGACGTGGACCGAGATGGCCGCACGCATGACAGCGGGCCTGGAGGCGACCGAGGACGGCGCCACCGGCGACGGTGCGTACCAGGCGCCGAGCGACACCGGCGAAGCACTCGATCTCGACCCGTCCCAGCTGACACTGACCATCGGCTTCGGCCCGTCCCTGTTCGACGACCGCTTCGGGCTGGCACCGCTCAAACCGGAGGCCCTGCAGGATCTGCCCCACTTCCCCGCGGACAACCTCGACCCGACCCGCAGCGGTGGCGACATCGCCATCCAGGCGTGTGCCAACGATCCGCAGGTCGCCGTGCACGCAATCCGCAATCTGGCGCGGGTCGCGTTCGGCACCGCGTCGGTGCGCTGGTCACAACTCGGGTTCGGACGCACCTCCTCCACCTCGACCGCCCAGGCGACCCCCCGGAACCTGTTCGGCTTCAAGGACGGCACCAACAACCTCAAAGCGGAAGATCCCGACGCTCTTTCCGAGTCGGTGTGGGTCGCCGGCGACGACGACCAGCCATGGATGGCCGGCGGCAGCTACCTCGTGGCCCGGCGGATACGGATGCTCATCGAGCAGTGGGACCGGGCCGTCCTCAAAGAACAAGAGGCAGTGATCGGCCGCGACAAACGCGAAGGCGCACCGCTCGGGCAGACGACGGAGTTCGACGAACTCGACCTCGAGTCGAAGGGGCCCGACGGTCCGTTCGTACCGGTCACCGCACATGTGCGCCTCGCCTCCGCGCAGCACCTCGGCGGCATCCGCATTCTGCGCCGCGGCTACAACTTCACCGACGGTTCCGACGGCTTCGGGCATCTCGATGCCGGGCTCTTCTTCATCGCCTTCTGCCGCAACCCGCTCGACCAGTTCGTACCGATGCAACTCGAACTCGCCCGCAGCGACGCGCTCAACGAGTACATCCAGCACGTCGGGTCGGCAGTGTTCGCGTGTCCGCCCGGCCTTCAGGACGGCGAATACTGGGGGCAGTCGCTGTTCGAGGCGTGAGTTCTCCGGACCCTCCGCCTTCGGCCGCACCACCCTTTCGCGAGAATGTAACGAAGGACACACCTGCCCCGACATCCCTACCGAAGGCATGTAGAGCACAAAGGGGTTTCATCGTGGCACACGACCGGCTGCTGTTCATCGGCCATCCCGACGCCGGAGAAGTCGCGCAGTGGAGCGCACTGCGCGATCTCGCTCCCCAACGGGGGTT
>JAEZDV010000183.1 GCA_023417985.1 Actinomycetes bacterium
GACTGGTGCCGCCCGCGCCTCGTCAGCGGGCGGCTCGAAGCCGCGCACGCTCCTGCGCATCGAGATGCTCGGTGGCGTAGCTCAGCGCCGTCCGGCCCATCGCGCCCGCGTGGGTGTCGAGGAATTCGACGAGCGCCGTGCGGTCGACGCGCTTCCCCACCTCGCGCAGCATCCAGCCCGCCGCTTTCTGGATCAGGTCGCGCCGGTCGTCGAGTACACGCTCGGTTGCGGTGAGCGTCGGCCCCGCCTCGCCCCTCTTCACGAAAGCGAACGTCGCAAGCAACCCGGCGCGGCGCCGCCACAGATCCGGGTCGTCGACGAGCGTGGTCAGCAGTGCGGCGTCGGCAGGATTCGCGTACACCCATTCTCCGACGATGTGGTCGGCGGACGCATCGACGAGGTCCCAGTTGTTCACCCGTCCGCAGCGGAGGGCATCGAGATACGTCTCGAGCACCGCGGAACGTGCGGACGGATCTCGCGCGAACCTGTCCACGAGAATCAACAGCCCCGCGAGACGATGCTCGTGAATGTCGCTGTCCAGCAGCAGTCGTGCCTGCTCGATCGGTAGGTGCCGGTATTTCCGGACCACAGCGCGAGTCTGCGGTACCCGCAGCCCCAGAAAGACGTCGCCCTCTCCGTATTCGCCGGGACCGGTCTTGAAGAAACGACTCGTGCCGAGCGCTGCGGCCGGGTCGGCAAGCGCGTCCAGTTCGGCGCGCACGTCATCTGCTCTCGGAGTGTCATCTGTCACGCCACCGAGCCTACGAGGCACGGATCGTCGCGGAGCGGGTTGCCTCGGGTGCGCCTACTTCGCGGTGGTGGCGGCGAGCAGTTCCCGTCCGGCCGCGAACGACTCGGCTCCGGGCGGGAGCGCACCACGCTTTCCGCTGAGGTACACCTCGACGTGCCCGGAGGCTCCGGAACTGTCGTCGAACTCCCGGATACCCGGTTCGACCGCATCCAGGTCGGCAAGCCGGCGCAGAGTCTGCCGGGCCACTGCTTCGGCACTGTCGAACAAGCGCACACCCTCGGGGAACCGGGCAACGATCGAGTCCGCGACCAACGGGTAGTGCGTACAACCGAGAACGATGCCCTCGACATCCTCGGGCGTGCGCTCCGCAGCCGCAGCGATCGCGCGGTCGGCGGCCTCACGGTCACCGCGGTCGATGGCGTCGGCGAGTCCGTGGCACGCGACGCCGACCACCTCGCTGCCGTTCCCGAACCTCTCGATGAGGTCGGCCTGGTAGCGACTGGCGGTCGTGGCGGCCGTGGCCCAGATCGCCACCGACTTGCACACGGCCGCGGCCGGCTTGATCGCAGGCACCGTCCCGACCACGGGAATGTCGTCGCCGAGATCGGCTCGCACATGTTCGAGGGCGGTCACCGACGCCGTGTTGCACGGCAGCACCACCACGTCGGCACCGCGGTCGACGGCACGCCGTGCGATCGACACGACGTGGTCGGCCACCCAGTCGGCAGGCTTCGGACCCCAGGGAGCACACTCCGGGTCCATCGACAGCATCAGGTCGAGATCCGGACGCATCCGCCGAAGCCACGCAGCCGTCGGCAGCAGACCGAATCCCGAGTCGATGAGCGCAACGATCACCCTACGAATCTAGCCCTTCCCACCTGCGACGGCGCCGAGGCATGTGCCGACAGGCGTCAGACGGCAGCGAGCAACTCCTCGATGGGCGCGCCCGCGGCGATTTTCATCCGGGTCTTCATCACCTGCGCGGGCATTCCGCCCCCCACGACCCCCACCAGGCGTCCGTCACGTTCGTAATAGGCGAGGAACTTGCGTCCGTCGTCGCGCACGACGTGCACGGTGTCGTCGGCTCGAACGGCACCGAGACCCTGGATCTTGATGTCGTACTGATCGCTCCAGAAGTAGGGCACCTGGCCGGCGGCGCCGGACTCCCCCGTCACGATCTTCTTGGCCAGCACGATGGCTTGCTCCCCCGCGTTGGTCCAGTGCTCGACGCGCTTGCGGCCACCGCCGGGAACCTGCCACGACGCGACGTCGCCGACTGCCCACACGTGCGGGGCCGATGCGCGGCCGATGTCGTCGCACACGACGCCGTTGTCCAGTTCGATGCCGGAACCCTCGAGCCACTCGGTGACCGGCACCGAGCCGATGCCCAGCACCACGAGGTCCACGTCGATGACGGAGCCGTCGCCGAGTACCGCAGACGTGACGCGGCCGTCACCGCGAAGTTCGGTGAGCCCCACGCCCGCACGCAGGTCCACTCCCGCTTCGGTGTGCAGTCGTGCCACCAGGGAGCCGACCTCGGGGCCGAGCACCGACGCGAGCGGCGTCGGCTGCGGCTCGAGCAGGACGACGTCGACACCCAGGGAGCGCAGGCTGGCGGTGACTTCACACCCGATGAATCCCGCGCCGACGACGAGCGCTCGGACGCCGGGGGTGATCGCTGCCCGCAACCCGCGGCTGTCGTCGACCGACCGCAGCACGTGCACGCCGTCGAGATCGGCCAGACCGGGAATGCGCCGAGCCCGAAGTCCGGTCGCGATCACCAGTTCGTCGTACGGCAGTTCGGTGCCGTCGGTGAGTGTGACGGTGCGGGCCTCGGTGTCGACCGAGCGGGCCGCGTTGCCGAGTCGCAGGTCGATGCGCTGTTCGTCGAAGAACTCGCGGGGCCGCAGCGTCGTGTCCTCTCGCTCGCCGCGAATGACATCCTTCGACAGCGGCGGACGGTCGTACGGCAGGTGCCCCTCGTCGTCGAGCAGGACGATCTCGCCCTCGTACCCCGCGCGCCGCAACTCCTCCGCGGTGCGCACACCGGCAAGGCCTGCTCCTGCTACAACGATCCGTTCGACTGCCACCTGGTACATCCTCCTGAATCGCGTGACCTCTGCCACCCGTATGCGCGTGCACTCTTCATACCAAACGCTGGTGCGACGCTGAACAGCGCGCCGATCCCGGCAGCACCCGGCGACACCGCACGACAACACGTCGGCAGTCCCGCCCCACGTTTCGCCACGGCCGGGCTGATAATGATGGACAACGCACGGCCCGCACGTTCCCCACGACCCACTCGGCACGAGGAGCATTCATGACCAGCGACAGCGGCGCAGGAATCAGCCGCATCCAGTTCGGTACCGGTTCGTTCTCCGGTCCCGTCGACAGCCAGGGCCGGACGATCATCGCCGACGCGGTGGTCGCCAAGATCGCGGGCATCGCCACCCGTGAGGTGAGCGGCGTATTCGACGTCGGCGCCGGCACCGCCCGGGTGGTCGGCGCGTTGCGTGACCGCATCCCCGGAGCGAGGATCAACCACGGACAGGGCGTCGCGGTGGAGGTCGGTGAGAAACAGGCCGCTATCGACATCGGCATCGTCGCGGAGTACGGGGTCGCGCTGCACGAGCTCGCCGTGGCGATCCGGCACAACGTGATCGCGGCCGTCGAGCGGATGACCGGTCTCGAGGTCACCGAGGTCAACATCACCGTGTTCGACGTGGTGCTGTACGACGAGGCAGCCGCCGCCGACGAGCTCAAGCCGCGAGTGCAGTGACCGTCCCGCCCGGCGCCGCCCCGCCCGCGCACCCCGACCCCGAGGTGGCGGACCTCGTCGCCGAGATCGTCACGGGTGTCGCGGGCGTCGCCGGGCTCAACAGCGGTCCGTTCGGATCGGTCGCGACCTATCTGCCGGGACGACGGATCCCCGGCATCAGGTTCGGCCCCGAAGGGTGCGCCGTGCACATCACCGCGGAGTATCCCGCCGATCTTCCGGCTCTCGCCGACGCCGTGCGCGCCCTCGTCGAAGTCGTCGTGGGTCCGCCGGTGCACGTGACTATCGAAGACGTTCACTTCGAACAGAAACAGGTGTCCCCGTGAACCACAATCCCACCGGCAACACCGCTGTCGGCCTCATCGCCGGTCTTCTCCTTGCTCTCGCCGGAATCTTCGGGGGTGTCAGCGGACTACTGTTCGCGGTGCTTCTCGGCGCACTCGGCGGCGCGATCGGCGCACACCGGGACGGACTTCTCGATCTCGGCGCGATCCTGCGGAGCCGCGGCCGTGGCTGATGTCGTTTCGCCGGAGGCCGAGCCTTCTTCCGGCACCGAGACCGACGACACCGACACCGCCGGGCACCGCGGCACCCTCGTCATCAAGGACCGCGCCGTCGAGCGCATCGCGGCATCCGCCGCGCTCCAGGTACCGGGAGTAGTCCGCCACACCGGTGGCCTGAGTCTGCTCACGGGTAGGGAACTTCCTCGCGCCGACGTGACCACCGGCGGGCAGGCGGTAGCGGTCAACCTCTTCATCGCCGCCGAATGGCCCTACGACGCAGCAGCATTGACCCGGCGCGTCCACGATGCTGTGGCGCGTCAACTGCACGACTACACGGGCCTGCACGTGACGGAACTGAACGTTCTCGTCGCGGCGACGCCACAGGCCGAGGAACGCGAGCCTGCCGAGCAACCGGTGCCCGTCGAATACCTCGAATCCGACATCGTCGCCCATACCGAGACACGCGCGCGGATACCGGTCGTGCAGCCGCTACCCCCGCTCGCGACGCCGGCGGCAGCCCCCGCCGCAGCGCTCATCGCCGTCGGCTCGCTCGGACTCGCGTTCGTCGCCGCCCGGGAGCTGCTCATCGTGCGCGGCACGTATGCGGGCGCACCCTGGCTCCGCAACGGCTTCGAGTGGTTCGGCAGGCTCCACTGGGAACCGTGGATAGGACCGGTCGCCGGGGTTCTCGTGCTACTCGGTCTGGCGCTGCTCGTCGCGTCGCTGAAGCCTCGCCGCCGCACGCATCTGCCCCTGCGGGTAGCCGGTTCCGCGAAGACCGTCTGGATGCGCCGGACCGACATCGCGCGCATGTGCAGTGCCCGCGCATCGGTCCTGCCGGGAGTGCGCAGCGCGCGCACGATCGTCGATCGCCGGCGCGCCGTGGTGCGGGTCCTCGCCGACCCCGAGGTGTCGGTACCCGAACTCACCGCGACGATCCGTGCCGAAGTCGAACCGAATCTGGCGTTGCTCGCCGACCCCCTTCCGCTCGTCGTGAAAGTCGGTGTGGCGGATACGCGGGCGACCGCGTCGGGAGGGAGACGCCGATGAAACTCCGTACCGTGCTGGCGAACCGCTTCTTCGCCTTCGTGACCGGGTGCGTGCTGCTCGGGGCCGGCGCGTTCGCACTCGCGTGGCTGTGGGAGGTCCCTTTCGCGCGGGATCGGCTCGCACAACTGGACCGGCCGCGCGTCATGGACGTACCCGACCAGGACTGGTGGACGCCTGCACTGTGGACGGTGCTCGCGGTGGGAGCGGCGATCGGCATCGTGCTGCTGGTGGTGAACCTGTCCCGTCGCCGCACCTCGACCGTGCAGTTGTTCGACGAGGTGACCGACGCGACGCTGGGTGTGGAACTGGGGCCCGTCGCGGACGGGGTCGCACGTGAACTCGCCGGGCTGCCGGGCGCGCGGTCGGCGCGTGGCCGCGCAGTCGTGGAACGGCACCTGCCGACGCTGTCGGTGGTCGTGAATGCCGAACCGGGCATCGACGTCGCCGAGTTCATCGCGCACGCCGAGGACACCGCCGAACGCGCCGCGTGCGCATTGGGGGGCGCCCGGGTGGCGACGCAGGTGCTGCTGCACCTCGATCCGCCGCACCCGGAACACGACTGACATCGACCGCCGTCGCAGACGGCCGGCACCGGCACGAGCGACACCGGGCACGAACGCCGGCCGACATCGCGGACCGGTGCGGCGTCCCAACCCCTGAAACGCCGAACGGCAACCCCAGAAACGCCGAACGGCGCCCACCCCGAAGGGTGGACGCCGCGGGCGTCAGTGAGGAACTAGCTCACTTGATGATCTTCGTGACGCGACCGGCGCCGACGGTACGACCACCCTCGCGGATAGCGAAGCGAAGGCCCTCGTCCATGGCGATCGGCTGGATCAGCTTGACGGACATCTCGGTGTTGTCACCGGGCATGACCATCTCGGTGCCCTCGGGAAGGGTAACAACGCCCGTCACGTCCGTGGTACGGAAGTAGAACTGCGGACGGTAGTTGTTGAAGAACGGCGTGTGGCGGCCGCCCTCTTCCTTGTTGAGGATGTAAGCCTGGCCCTCGAACTCCGTGTGGGGAGTCGTGGTGCCCGGCTTGACGACGACCTGGCCACGCTCGACGTCCTCGCGCTTGATGCCGCGGACGAGGAGGCCGACGTTGTCGCCCGCCTGGCCCTGATCGAGCAGCTTGCGGAACATCTCGATACCGGTGACCGTGGTCTTGGTCGAGGTCTCCTTGATGCCGACGATCTCGACCTCTTCGTTGACGTTGACAACGCCACGCTCGATACGGCCGGTGACGACCGTGCCGCGACCGGTGATCGTGAAGACGTCCTCGACGGGCATGAGGAACGGCTTGTCGGTCTCGCGAACCGGGTCCGGGATGGAGTCGTCGACGGCCTGCATGAGGTCGACGATCGACTGAACCCACTTCTCGTCACCCTCGAGTGCCTTGAGAGCGGAGATCGGGACGACCGGAGCGTTCTCGTCGAACTCCTGCGAAGCGAGGAGCTCGCGGACCTCCATCTCGACGAGCTCGAGGATTTCCTCGTCGTCGACCATGTCGGCCTTGTTCAGCGCAACGAGGATGTACGGCACGCCGACCTGGCGAGCGAGCAGCACGTGCTCACGCGTCTGGGGCATCGGGCCGTCGGTAGCAGCCACGACCAGGATCGCGCCGTCCATCTGGGCGGCACCGGTGATCATGTTCTTGATGTAGTCCGCGTGACCCGGGGCGTCGACGTGCGCGTAGTGGCGCTTCTCGGTCTGGTACTCGACGTGGGAGATGTTGATCGTGATGCCACGAGCCTTCTCCTCGGGAGCCTTGTCGATCTGGTCGAACGCGAAGCTCTCGTTCAGGTCCGGGAATTTGTCTGCCAGCACCTTGGTGATGGCGGCCGTCGTGGTGGTCTTGCCATGGTCGACGTGACCGATGGTGCCGATGTTCACGTGCGGCTTGGTCCGCTCGAACTTCGCCTTAGCCACTGGAATGTCCTCCTGGACTGTTGTTGCTTGCAGTATGCAGCAGTGCGGTTTGTATTACTTGGTCGTGCAGGTGACCGAGGGAGATAACCCGAAGGTTACTCTCCGGTCGCCTTGGCGATGATTTCCTTCGAGACGTTCGACGGAACCTCTGCGTAGGAATCGAACACCATGGAGAAGTTCGCGCGGCCCTGGGTCTTCGACCGCAGGTCACCGATGTATCCGAACATCTCCGAGAGCGGAACCAGCGCCTTCACGACACGGGCACCACTGCGTTCCTCCATGGCCTGGATCTGGCCACGGCGGGAGTTGAGGTCGCCGATCACTTCACCCATGTAGTCCTCGGGGGTCGTGACCTCGACAGCCATGAGCGGTTCGAGGATGACCGGAGCTGCCTTGCGGGCGGCTTCCTTCAGGGCCTGCGAGCCGGCGATCTTGAACGCCATTTCCGACGAGTCGACATCGTGGTACGCGCCGTCGAGCAGCGTGACCTTGACGTTCACCAGCGGGTAGCCGGCGAGCACGCCGTACTGCATCGCGTCCTGCGCACCCGCGTCGACCGACGGGATGTACTCGCGGGGCACGCGGCCGCCGGTGACCTTGTTCTCGAACTCGTAGGTCGCGCCGTCTTCGCCGCGGAACGGCTCGAGGGCGATGATGACCTTCGCGAACTGGCCGGAGCCACCGGTCTGCTTCTTGTGCGTGAACTCGAGCTTCTCGACCGGCTTGGTGATCGTCTCGCGGTACGCGACCTGCGGCTTGCCGACGTTGGCCTCGACCTTGAACTCACGACGCATGCGGTCGACGAGGATGTCGAGGTGGAGCTCGCCCATGCCGCCGATGACGGTCTGGCCGGTCTCGTCGTCGAGCTCGACCGAGAAGGTCGGGTCCTCTTCGGCGAGCTTCTGGATGGCCGTCGACAGCTTCTCCTGGTCGGCCTTCGACTTCGGCTCGATGGAGACCTGGATGACCGGGTCCGGGAAGGTCATCGACTCGAGGACGATCGGGGCGTCCTGCGCGCACAGGGTGTCGCCGGTCGTGGTGTCCTTCAGGCCGATCATCGCGTAGATGTGGCCTGCGACCGCCTCGTCGACCGGGTTCTCCTTGTTGGCGTGCATCTGGAACAG
>JAEZDV010000187.1 GCA_023417985.1 Actinomycetes bacterium
CTCCCGCAGTTCGGCTGGCGGCTTTAGGCGGCCGGTGGACGGGTCCACGAGGTCGCCGAAGGGGATGTTGATGCTGCCCGGGATGTGCCCGCGACGCGGATACGACGGGCTTTCACCTCGGTAGGTCGCCGGGTCGAGAGCGTTGATGATGAGGGTGTGGGGGTCGTCGAGAGCGCCCAGAACGTCCTGCGTCGACGTCAGCAAGTCCGGACGACGATGCGCCGTAAAGGTCGCGGCGTGCGGAATCACCTGCTCTTCCGAAACGGGATACCCCGCGGCACGCCACGCGGGGAGGCCACCGTCGAGGACTACCGCGTCGTCGAATCCTTCGAGCCGCAACTGCCACCACAATCGGGCGGCCCAGATTCCGCTCGACTGGTCGTAGATCACCACCCGTCGTCCGTCTCCGATACCCACCGCACCCGCCGCGATCGCGAACCGGTCCGACGACACAGCGGTAAACGGTTGCAGCGCTTGATGGTCGGAAAAGTCGGTGAACAGGTCGGCGTAGACCGCCCCCGGGATGTGCGCCTCGGCGTACGTGTCGAGACCGGGCTCGATGTGCACCGACCCGTCCGGCGGCATGCTCAGGTGTGTCGTGGCGTCGACGATGACGAGGTCTTCGTCGTCGAGGTGCTCGTGCAACCACTCGGGAGTGACGGACTGGGGTGTCGGGTCGCTCATGGAGCACTCCTTCTGTCGTCCCACTGCAGTGCGGGTTTCGACCTCGGCACGCGAGGTCCGAACCTCCGAATCGTAACCGGCACAGACCCGAAAATCGGCGTGAAATCACCGCAGCGATGGTCCAGCGACAGATGCCTGTGGCACCAGCCGCGCACGGGGACATTCGCCCGAAATGCGGCCCCGTGTGGAATGCACGTCTCCCGAAACCTTCCGAAGCCGAGCTCGACTGCCACTCACCCCCAGTCCGCGGATCGCGCGCGCGACGGGGTGCGCCCAATTCCTGGGCATCGAGGATGCGGAGCCTTGTCCTGGTCTTCCAGCAATCGATGAACCCGTTCTGCAGCTGTCGACGAGCGCGAGTCCCCCGTTATCGGCAGGCACCGAAACCGAGCCTCGATGGCAGAAACGACCAATTGGCGAGCAAGCGTTACAGATGTCGTTCAATCGAATGACATCAGTTGGGGCACTGTACAGTTCCGCCGCACAGGACGCATTCATCGTTGGCGAGAATGCACCTTGTGCACCACCCGACCACGCCCTGTATCCCTCGGGACAAGACGTGACGGGCGGTTGCTTTCGATACGAGAGAACACGCACCCAAAGGATCCGGGATCATGAAGAAGTTGATCAGTACATTTGCTGCCGCTGCCACGCTTGCAACGGGCGCAGCAGTACTCACCGCACCGGCAGCTCAGGCCGTGACCATCTCGGGCAGCGGGGTCGAGTACGTATTCTGCAGCGCTAACCAGCACAACAACGAAATCAGTTACTACGACCGCTACGGCAAGGTCGAAAAGATTGTCAGCCTGAACACCCCTGATGGAAATGCTTTCTGCGGTGCTATCGAGGTCAGCATCGAGCCGGATTCGTATGTCTGGTCTTCGATCAGCAACGACGACTCGCGGTACGTGTATGCCGCGATCTACTCGGTCTCGTACCCCCTGTTCTCGGGCAGCACGGGAGCCCCGCCGCAGTACACCCTGGTCGCGCGGGATGAGAGCCACGACAGTTACGGCGGATTCAACTACGCGATTGCGGGGTGAGGCTCAGGATCACGGAATCCGCGTTCGGGTTGCCGCGCACCTACATCAATCGTGCCGGTAACCAGACGACCGAGTGGCCCGACGGATTGAAGATGATGCGCATGTCCGCCGGCCGGGTGACGATCGGCCGCCAAGGGTCCACGCTTCGGGGCGGCACCAAAGGCATCCTTGTCCAGCAGTTCGCGAGCGGGAGCAATCCGACCGCACACATCATCGCAGCGTTCGACGACATCACCTGATTTGCCCGAGCGGAGCCCCTCCTGGCGATGGGGCTCCGCCGGACTTGGGACCGGGAGCCGCTGCAGTCTCCGGCTTCTCGTCTACGCTTGCGGAAGGTTCAACGCAGCCGTGTACGCAGCAGCGAGATCGAGGCGCAGCCACCCATCATCCGGGCCGGCGCGATCGAGGGGGTATCCCGCCGGTATCGCGGTGTCGCGAAGCACGCCGAGGCGTTCCTCGTCGGTGAGGTGGGGCGCGACGCCCCGTAAGAGCACCGCGGCGTCCGCGGGAATGTCGTTCACCATCGCCGGATCGACCGGCTCGAACCCGTACGTCATCCGTTCCCGATATTCGTCGAGCACCGCGCCGGGTGAGCGATAGGGGGCGTCGGACTCGATGTAGTCGGCCAGCGGCACACCCACCGACCGCTCGAGTTCCGATCGGAGCTCGTTTTTCGCCTCGTCGACGAGTCGGACGAATGCCTCGTCGTTCAGCCTGTCGGCGGCCGCGGCTTGGCCCATAATGCGCGCACCCATGACGTCGAGCGGGTAATGCACGCCCAGCACGATTCGACTGTTCCCCACCTCCGAGGCACGGGCGAGAATCTGCGGTGCGAGCTCGGGAAGCATGTCCGCCAACATGATTCCCTTCCAATACGCCTGCGCCGTATGACCGGAAGGGTACGAACTGGTACCGAACAGCTCGGCGTAGGGGTCGGCCGTGCCGCCGGTTCCGTCGCCGAAGTAGTAGCGGATCCGTTCGGGCGCAGCCTCAAACGGCCGCGGGTTGTTCCAGTGCTGCTTCTCGAGCAGCGTCGAGTTGGCGATGCCGCCTGCCCGCGCCAGTTCCCCTCCGAGCAAAGCCTCGGTCTTCGGTAGGCGACCCTCGTCGAGCGCGACGCGGAACACCTCGCCCAGGCCGCGCCCCAACCCGTCCGACAACGACAGCAGCCGGTCGTAGTGACTGTCGAACAACGCGCGTTGCTGCTCTACGGGGGTTGCGGCGTTGTTGATCGCTACCGCCATGTCGAGGTTCTGCTGCACCAGATCGGGACGACTCTCGCGAAGCTCGGTGAACCCATCCAGTACGGAGATGTAGTTGACGCGCTCGGGGAAGTCGGAGGGGTACGGACCGACCAACTCCGGCAGAGTGAAGGGCTCGGCATGAGCGACTGGCTCCGCCACCACCATCATCACTGCAACGGCCAACGCACCGGCACACCGGCTCAACTTCATCGATTCCTCCACCCAGACGACGGTGTACGCAGTTAAGCCGCACGCATGCCGTTAGGCAACAGGCGGCGTCCGGTCACGTTCCCACCGTCTTGGCGAGTGTGGTGTACGACTTCGCCGGTCCTCCTGCAGCACGCCGATGCTGCCGCTCCTCGTACAGGTCTTCGCCGACGCCGGCTACCCTGAAGGGGTGCTGTCGACCCTGCCGGGGCTCGGCTTCGAACCCGAACACTCCGCGCTGGTCGCGGCGATGATCGACAGCGACGAGGACCCCGTCATGCGGGCAGCAGGCATTGTTCGCCGAACGCGCGGCTGTGCCGTAAAGCGTCAATGAGCCCCTGCCGGGTCAATGGCATTCGCGAGTGCGTAGGCATTCGGAGAACTCAGTAGAAGCTCGTCGAACTCGGTGCCCGCCCGGCGGACCCCGATGCGCAGCACCGGATATCCGCGCTTCATCGCGACCAGGCGCCGGGTGCCGCGCGGATGACGGAAAGTGCCCACTTTCAGATATCCGGAGATCACCAATCCTGATCTGATGCCGAGAATCTCGGATGTCCATCCCGGCAGAACCTCGACGCTCGAGATCTCCGACAACGGCACCTCCATCGCGCTCCGGCGGACCATGATCGCTTCCCACCAGGAGAAGGAGAGGTGCAGGGCGTTGTCCCGAAAAGTCGATGTCGCCATAACGTCAGGTCTCCCGTCGACGGTAAGCTCGATGCAGTGCTGAGAACATTATCAGACTGATAATAATACGGGGAGGGTACCGATGGGAAAGACCTCACCGATCGCCGAGGTGGTGCTGCATCCCGTTCGCTTGCGAATCGTGCAGCAACTCGGCGGGCGTCGGCTGACCACCGCACAACTCCGGGCGGAACTTCCCGACGTCACCCAGGCCACGCTCTACCGGCACATCGCGGCCCTGATCGACGCCGAGATCGTCACCGTCGTCGACGAACGCCGCGTACGCGGCACCATCGAACGCACCCTCGCGGTCGGCGAGCGCATGGCCCATGTCGGACACGACGAGCTCGCCGCCATGGATGAAGCCGAACTACGGAATGCCTTTGTCGCCTTCCTCGGAGCACTCGGCAAGAGTTTCGACACGTTCGTCGAAGATGACGATCGACAACTCCGGCACTATCTGGGTTTCGGAACCACTCCGATCTACGTCACCACCGACGATCTCGCGGAGATCCAGGCACGACTCGGCGAGATCCTCGCCCCGTACCGAACAAATGCCGGCGGCGACCGGATGCGCGTCGATCTGACCACCGCGGTGATTCCCACTCCCCCTGCCGCCGTGCCCGAAGAGAAGTAGCAGACCACCGGAGGCGGAACTGCGCATTCCCGTACCGGGACGGTGGGAGGTAGACATGACGCTCGCCCGTTCACTCCTTCGCCACACACGCTCCTTCAACTCCGCCGTCATGACTGCTGCCGGACTACCCGTTATCGGCAGCCGCGTCCGCAAGCACGTCGCGCCGATCACCTACATCGGCCGCCGATCCGGCAGAACGATCACGCTTCCGGTCGGCTACCGCGTCTCGGGCGACACCGTGACGATCGGCGTCGCGATGCCCGACGAGAAGTCGTGGTGGCGCAACTTTCTCGGCAACGGTGCACCCATGACCATCCGGCTCGACGAGGAGCGCACCGGCCACGCCGTCGCGACGCGCGACGATCGGGGGCGCGTCCAGGTCGTCGTGCAACTCGATCCCGCATGATCCGGTCATCCCCGACGAGCGGGACATCCATCCAACCGACTGTCATGTATTCCGGCGAACAACGCGCCGAGGCGAATTCGACAGCGGTAGCCTTGGTGCTATTCGACATCTTCGGATGCCGCTGACCAGCATCTGAACACTCTCGCGGGTGATCCGCTCGGAGGCCGACGTGCGTGGATTCGGTATCGATCTCGGAACAGCCAATACTGTCGTCGGCACCCCCGAAGACGGCATAGTCCTGAACGAACCGTCGCTGTTGATGGTTCGGACGAGGGAACCCCACAAAGCGCTCACGATCGGCCATGACGCGAGTGACCTCGTCGACCGCATTCCCTCCGGAATCACGGCGATTCACCCGATACGTGACGGTGTCATCGTCGATCTCGGGACCGCTCGGACGTTTGTCAGTGCCGTTCTCGAGCGGGCAGCCCCCCGCCGCCGGTTCGGTACACGGCCGACGGGCGTCGTCGCGGTTCCCGCCGGCGCGACCCCGCTCGAGCGTCGCGCGATGTTCGAAGTCGCACACGAGGCGGGCCTGCGGAAAGTGGGCCTGGTACCGGAACCGGTGGCCGGCGCCCTCGGCTGCGGTCTCAACCCGCTCGAGCCGTCGACCCATCTCGTCGTCGATATCGGCGGCGGCACTTCGGAAGTCACTGCACTCTGTTACGGCGGTGTCCTGTCGCACCGCAGTTGCCGAATTGCGGGAAACGACTTGAACAGGGCGATACTCCGCTACCTGCGCGCGGAACACGAACTCGTCGTCGGCGAATTCACAGCGGAGCGGGCCAAGGTGGGAGCACCCGAGACCGCCGAGGAACAGCC
>JAEZDV010000209.1 GCA_023417985.1 Actinomycetes bacterium
CCCCCCCCCCCCGGTCGGCGGCGGGGCACTCGTCCACGTCCGTACTACGACTTCCGAGAGGCCTTTTCCGCGTCGGCGAGATTGCCCGCTTTCTTCGCGTGCTCCTCGGCCTTCTTGGACTCCAGCTTCTTCGCGACGGCATCTTCGAGCGTGATCTTGGCCGGTTCGGATGCCTGCTTCTCGGCCTCCCGAACGGCGGCCTGCTGGTTCCGCTTCGTCGCTTCGGCGGACTGCCGTTGCTTCTCGGCCTGCCGCGTGGCCTGGGCGGTCCGGGCGGCTTTCTTCTGTGCAGCCTCCTGAGCCGCCTGCTTTTCCCGTGCGGCGCGCTGGTTGCGTGCCTGCTCGACTTCCTGTTCGCGCTTCCGGCGTGCATCCTCCCGTTCATCGGCCGCGCGTTCGTGCGTGCGCCTGAGTTCCTCGTCGGCGGACCGTCTTTCGTCGGCAGCCTGCCTGTCGAGTTCTTCGGCGCGGATCACCGCCTGGGCACGTTCGTTGGCGAGCGCCCCGCGGGTTGCGATGTCTTCGTCGCCGACGACACTGCCGACGATTCCGTCGAGCATGCCCAGGCCCCGCTCGTACATCAGGCGCGGCATCGCTTCGGCCGGAAGGAACCGCAACTGCCGTTCGATCACTCCGAGCGGGAATCGGGCGACCCGGTATTGCAGTCGTAGAACGCTTTTGGGTAAGGCCATCAGGTCCATGGGCACATCTCCAGTCTTCGGTTCTGTGGTCCGTACGACTCCGAGGTCGCGGAACACGGGTAGGCGGGCGACGGCCCGGTCAGCGCTCGTGTTCGTCGAGCGCCTTTTCGAGAGCCTCGGCCCTGCGACGTTCCTGTTCTGCTTCGAGGCGCGCGCGTTCGGCGTCGCTCACCGCAGCCCCGTGTTCGGCGTGGGCCGCGTTCACATCCGCGGCTACCTCGGCAGCTTCCGCGTTCTCCCGCACGCGGGCGCGCTGCTCGTCGATCATCGCGTCGCGCGCAGCCCGGGCCTGTTCGCGTGCGACATGTTCCTGCCGTTCGCGTTCGGCCTGCTGCTTCTGCATCTCGGCTTCCTGCTGGGCACGCGTCTCGGTGGCGTCGGCGCGGCGCTGCGCCGCCTCACGTTCCCGGCGACCGGCGTCGTGCACGGCCTCGAGGTGTTCGGTGGCCTGTTTGGCCTCGGCTTCGGCCATCCGTGCGGACGTCTCCGCTTCCTTCAGTTTCCGGGCCTCCTCCTGTTCGAGGCGGCCTTCTGTTGTCAGGGAATCGTTGCGTGTGAGCGCGCCGGTCACTTCCTTGAACTTGCCGACGACGGCTTTCTTCAACCCGTCGCGGGCCTTGTGTGATGCATCCTCTTCGGCCACGGGGAACTCCCTTCCGATGGATCCACGAGAAAGTGGTTCTCGGGGGGATATCCGCGGAATGAGTAGTTCAATCCTCGGTCGGCCGTCGATCTCGGCCGATCGAGGATCGTCGTCAAGCCGGAGTGCGAGTGTCCTCGAGGTTGCGGTGCACGAAATCGAGCACGTCGTTCAGAACTTCGTCCTGGTTGGTCTCGTTGAAGATCTCGTGCCGCGCGCCGGGATAGACCTTCGACGACGCCCGGGCGCCGGCGAGGGTGGCCCAACCGGCGGCGCTGCCGTCGAGCGGCACCAGCCGGTCTTCCTCCCCGTGCAGCCAGAGCACCGGCACGGTGTCGATCGCACCGGCGGAGGTGATGAGTTCCAAGCAGGACTTCAAGGCCTCCACGGTGCGACGCTCGAAGGGGCCGTGCCACACGAGCGGATCTTCGACGTACGCGCGACCGACCTCCGGGTCGCGAGAGAGGGTCGCGGGATCGATAGGGGTGTCGGGGATCTCGTCGACAGCCAGCAATTCGTCGACGACGGCCCAGGTGCCGATGACCGGACCGGAGAGAACGACCGCTGCGAGTTCGTCTCCGAATCGCTGCGCGTACCGGGCGGCGATCATGCCACCCATCGAGTGCCCGATCAGCACGACGGGAAGCCCGGGATGTTCGTTGCGCGCAGTGAGATCGAGGAGACGGAAGTCGTCGACGACATGCTCGAAGTCGGTGACGAGTACACGCTCGCCGTCGCTGAGGCCATGGCCGGCATGGTCGACGGCGTACACGACGGCGCCATCGGCGACGAGTGCGGCAGCCACGTGGTCGTAGCGGCCTGCATGCTCGCCGTACCCGTGGCACAGCAACGCGATGTAGCGGGGTGTCACCGCCTCCCAGCGTCTGGCCGCTAGTGTCCCGACGTGTCCGTCGAGGGTGAAGGCGAAGGTCTCGGGCATCGTGCTCCTGGCGTCGCGGGTGAAACCGTCGGTGACGGGGGTAAGCATGGCACGCCCGGAGACCGGATCGGTGCCTTCACGCTCTGTTCGGATCGCGCGTCGTGCTCTAGCCTCCTAGGTGAAACACGTTCTAGAAACGAAGGGGCTCACCTATGGCACCCACCCGTGACGCGATTCGCTCCACGGTCGAGAACTATGTCCGTTCGGTGGCGAAGGGAACGGTGGACGACGTGCTCGCTCTCTACGCACCCGGCGCAACCGTCGAAGACCCCGTCGGTACTCCGGTGCGCACCACCGAAGCGGAACTGCGAGAGTTCTACGGGGTGATCGAACCCATGACGCAGACGGGTGAGGTGCTCGAACTCAAGATCGCGGAGAACAACGCGGCCTTCCTCTTCCGGCTCGTCACCCACCTCGGCGAACAGGATCTCGTCATGGAGGTCGTCGACGTCATGACATTCGACGAGGACGCGAAAATCTCCAGCATGAAGGCGTATTGGAGCCAGGAGGACATGAAGACCGTCCCGGCGTCCTGATGGCGACCCGCACCGTCGAGGTCGACGGTTTCACGTGGAACATCCACGACGACGGTGACGGTCCCGCCGTGGTCATGTGCCACGGTTTTCCGGGCCTCGGCTACAGCTTCCGGCACCAGAGCGCAACCCTCTCCGCCGGCGGCTTCCGGGCGATCGCGCCCGATATGCCGGGGTACGGCGGAACGGGACGGCCTCCGGTGGTCGAGGAGTACACCTCCGTTGCCGTGGCCGACCGTCTCGTCGGACTGCTCGACGCACTGGGGATCGACAGGGCGGTGTTCGTCGGTCACGACTTCGGTGCGCCCGCAGCATGGACCGTCGCGCTGCGCCATCCGTCGCGCGTCGCCGGTCTGGTCCTGCTGGCCGTGCCGTACACGCCGGACAGGTTGCCTGTGCGTCCGACGGAGCTGTACCGGAAAATGGCCCGCCGCCATTTCCTGCATCTGCACTATTTCCAGGAACCCGGCGTCGCCGAGTCCGAACTCGATCCCCGGGCACGCGAATTCCTGCACCGCCTGTTCTTCGCGCTCTCGGGCGACCACCGCTATCTGGACGTGTGGAATCACCCCGCGGAAGGGAACGGTTACCTCGACGTCCTCCCCCAGGCGCCGGACCTTCCCTGGGAATGGCTCACGGACGAGGAACTCGACACGTACGCCGCGGCGTACGACCGGACGGGCTTCGGCGGCGGACTGTCGTGGTACCGCGCCTACGACGCGAACTGGATCGCATCCGCCCCCTACGCCGGGGCCGACATCACGGTGCCGACGCTGTTCGTCGCGGGCGAGCGGGATCCGGTGCTGACGATGTCGGGCACCGACGCACTCCAAAGGATGTCCGCGGCGGTACCCGACCTCCGCGGCGTCCATCTTCTCCCCGGAGCCGGACATTTCGTGCAGATGGAACGGAGCGGCGAAGTCGACGCTCTGTTGCTGCACTTTGCACGCGAAGTCGGTTCTCCTACCGGAAGTTCCGAATAGCCCGTTCCCGAAGCCCATCGCCCCTAACATGACGACGTGGCCACCGACACAGTGCGAGGATTCGGGCTGGTGCTCGCGCTCACCGCACTCGTGGTGGGTGCGTGTGGTTCGGGCGGCGCCCAGGAGCCTGCGACCGTTCGGCTCCAGGTCGCGACGTCGCAGGGCGAGTATCCGTGGACGGGCCCGCTGCTCCCACCCCAGACACCGGTTGCTGTGCCTCCACCCGCCCCGGACGCCCTCGAAGAGGCCGGCGACCCGGTGTCGGCCGACGGTGCGGTTCCGTCGGTACCGGGCGACCGGGCGGCGCTCTACGGTGGAAGCCTCGAACGAACCCTGTGTGACCGGAATGCGATGGTCGACACCCTCGAGGGGGATCGTTCCAAGGCCGATGCGTGGCGGAGCGTTCTCGAGATCTCCGATATCCGCGGCTACATCTCGAAACTCAGTCCGGTGCTGCTCCGTGCCGACACCCGCGTGACACTGCACGAGTATCGCGACAACTCGGCCAAACCCGTTCAGGCCGTGCTGGAGACCGGCACGATCGTGCTCGTCGACAATCGTGGAGTCCCCAGGGTGCGGTGTGCGCGCGGGAATCCGTTGTCGTCGCCCGCGATGACGGCCGATGCGGAACTCGAGGGACGGACTTGGCCGGGCCTGGACCCGGGGCGGCTGTTCGTCGTCCAGCCCGCTGAAAAACCCGTCGAGGAGTTGCGGGTCGTCGACATCATGACCGGTGGGATCCTCCCGGTCCGGGTCGGAGAAGGTAAGCAGGCACCCGCGCCCCCACCGCCACCACCGCCGTCGACCGAGTCGTCGACCGAGAACGCACCGTCTCCGTCACCGGAACAACGGCGCGCTCAGGTCCAAGAACCCGCTCCCCCGCCCGCTCCGGCGCCAGCGCCCGAACCGGCGCCCGCGCCTCCCGTCCAGGCCCCCGCGCCCGCACCTCCGCCG
>JAEZDV010000219.1 GCA_023417985.1 Actinomycetes bacterium
ACCAGTTGAAATTCAGGCGCTCTCGTCCAACCTCGTTTTCCCAGTCCCTGTCGGTCCGGGTCGGTGTCCGTGTCGCTCTGACCTGGATTAAGTTACGCGAGCATCCCCACAAACACCAAATCGCCAGTTCAACGGGGGTTTCTGGCATACGAACGTCGGTTCGGTGCAGCTCCCCAGGCCGTGGCACCCGCCGAAGGAAAGAAGGCAGTGCCTACGAACCGGCGGAGGCGCCGGTTCACCCCGAGCAGACCTATCCATACAGCGCCTACCTATACAGAGAGGCGGGGCTCCGCTCGCGTGTTCCTGCGTCGGCTCACAGATCCCTGTACTACTCGAGTAACGTTCTCGCTGAGTTGAGCGAGGAAGGGTGCCGTGACGTCGTCGGGGAACATGGTGGGGCTGTTCGCCGGAATCGGCGGTCTCGAGCTGGGGCTCGGGGAGAACGGGTGGAACACCGAACTCCTCTGTGAAGTCGATGCCGGCGCGCAAGCGGTGCTGCGGACCCGCTTCCCTGATGTTCCCCTTCATCCCGACGTGACCCAGCTGCGCTCTCTCCCACAGGGCACGGAACTCGTCGCCGCAGGGTTCCCCTGCCAGGATCTGTCGCAGGCCGGCCGCACTGCCGGGATCACCGGCACCAAGTCGAGCCTCGTCGACGAGGTGTTCCGTCTGGTTCGGCGGAAGAACGGCCCCCGATGGCTGGTCATCGAAAATGTCCCGTTCATGCTCCAGCTCGGTCGCGGCGCGGCGATGCGCCACATCACCGATGCGCTCGAAGACCTCGGATACGCGTGGGCCTACCGGGTGGTCGACGCCCGGGCGTTCGGTCTCCCCCAACGGCGGAACCGCGTCCTCATGGTTGCCTCCCGTACAGACGATCCCCGTGCCGTCCTGTTCGGGCAGGACGCCGGCATGCCGGTCGACGGGAATCCGGACCTGTTCCCGTGCGGGTTCTACTGGACCGAAGGTGTGCGCGGACTGGGCTGGGCGGTCAACGCCGTGCCGACCCTCAAGGGTGGTTCGACCCTCGGCATCGCAAGTCCGCCGGCCGTGCGCCTGCCCTCCGGCGAGATCGTGACACCGGGACTGACAGACGCCGAACGGCTCCAGGGATTCGATCCCGACTGGACCGCACCCGCCACCCAAGCAGTGGGTGTGCGCACCGGGCACCGCTGGCGACTGGTCGGCAACGCGGTCAGTGTCCGGATGGCGACCTGGGTGGGACACCGGCTGACCCATCAGATCGACTACACCTCCGATCACGAGACACCTCTCGAGCCCGGCGATGCCTGGCCGACCGCCGCCTGGGGTGCCCACCGCAAAGCGTTCCGCGTGCACGAATCGCAGTGGCCCGTCCACGAGCCCTACGAGGACCTCGGCGGATTCCTCGACGACGCACGGTTGCTGTCCGCGCGCGCGACCGCGGGCTTCCTCCGACGCGCCCGGTCCGGCAACCTGCGGTTCGTCCCCGGTTTTCTCGACGACGTCGAGAACCACCTGGACCGCATGGGCGGCTTCCCACAGGCTGCGGCATAGAGGGAAGGCACAGGAGTGGAGATGCATCCGCCCGAACCGCCGCGGCCCGCACGACCGCAGACGGACGCGCGCACCAGCGCACGGATGAGCCGCCAACGTCGGCGGGACACAGCCCCTGAAGTCGCCTTGCGTCGAGAACTCCATCGTCGCGGGCTGCGCTTCTACGTCGACCGGGCACCGCTTCCGGGCGTGCGCAGGCGCGCCGACCTGGTGTTTCCCCGTCGCCGGGTCGCGGTGTACGTCGACGGTTGCTTCTGGCATCGTTGCCCGCTGCATGCGACCGATCCGAAGAACAACGCCCAGTGGTGGGCCGACAAGCTCGCCGCGAACGTCCAGCGCGACCGTGACACCGATTCCGGCCTGACCGCCGCAGGGTGGACGGTCGTCCGGGTCTGGGAGCACGAGGATCCGATCGCTGCGGCCACGCGGGTCGAAGAGGCACTCGCGCCGGTCGCACCACCCGCCGGGGAGGCCCCACCGGAGATCTCCGGTGGAGACTCCGATACGGATTGAGCAGTTCTGCGGATGCGCCGGCGGCGCTACCGCGCTTCACTGGAACTATGGCCCAGCAGAAAATGCGTACCCAGAGAGGACCCCGCCCGCTGTTCAACGAGACGATGACCGGCAAGTCCGACCTGATGCTCGTCGCCTCCTTCGCCGTGATCAGCGTGGCGATGTGGTGGATGCTGTTCTGACGGCCCATCGCCGCCTCGTCCGCATCAGGCCTTGGTGAGTTCGGCGTACCGCGCGATGTGGTGGTCGGCGGTACCGAACTCGTACTCGATCGCGGTGAGGCGCTTGAAATAGTGCCCGACGGCCAGTTCCTCGGTCATCCCCATCCCGCCGTGCAACTGGACGGCGTTCTGGCCGACGAACCGGGCCGCGCGACTGACGGTCGCCTTCGCGGCCGACACCGCCCGAGCGCGGACCCGGTTGTCCACGTCGAGGTGCATGACCGCGAGGTACACGGCGGAGATCGCCTGCTCGAGTTCCATGTGCATATCGACCATGCGGTGCTGCAGCACCTGGAAACTACCGATCGGCTGACCGAACTGCTGTCGCTGTTTCGTGTACTCGACGGTGTCGGCCAGAACCTTGCGCATCAGCCCCACGGCTTCTGCCGCCACCGCAGTGGTCGCTTCGTCGACACCGAGCGACACGGACGGCCACGCACCACCCTCCTCGCCGAGCAGAGCGTCCGAGGGGAGGCGCAGACCAGAGAAGACCAGATCTGCGGCACGCCGATCGTCGATCGTCCGGTACGAGTGCATCTCCACGCCGGCCGGCGGGTTCGCCGGATCGAACTCGACCAGGAACAACGACACACCCTCGGTCTCGCGCCTGTCACCGGAGGTGCGTGCGGTCACCAGCAGATGGGTTGCGAGAGGCGCGCTCGTGACGACGGTCTTGGCGCCGTCGAGCACCCATTCGTCACCGGCGCGACGCGCGGTGGTCGCCACGTCGTAGAAGACGTAGCCGCTCGTCGGTTCCGTCGCCGCAAAGGCCGTGACAGCCTCACCGGACGCGATCGCTTCGAGGACTTCCCGGGCGCGGGAACCACCGGCACGTTCGAGCATCCCGCCACCGAGGACCACGGTGTCCACAAAGGGTTCGACGACGAGCGCGTGGCCCAGCGCTTCGGCCACGACCATCAGTTCGACCGGTCCTCCGCTCATCCCGCCCACGTTTTCCGGCAGCGTGGCGCCGAGGACGCCCAGTTCTACGGCGAGGGCACGCCACACCTCCGGTTGCCAGCCCTCCCCGGTCGTCACGGCCTTGCGGCTGCGCCCGAGGTCGTACCGACTCGCAAGAAACTTGGTGATCGAATCACGAAGGAGTTCTTGCTCTTTGCTCAAACCGAAGTCCATCAGAGCCCCAATGCTGCTTTGGCGAGAATGTTTCGCTGGATCTCGTTGCTGCCGGCGTAGATGGATCCGGCACGGTCGTTGAAGTAGCGCAGCGGCGCCACCGCTTGCCATTCCTCGCCACTGACGTAACCGTCGGCGGGGGGCTCGTACTCGGCGACGGGGCCACCGGGCGCCGTGACGTGCGGCTGGTAGACGCGACCCCGCGGTCCGGCGGCTTCGAGCGTCAGTTGTGTGAGTGTCTGGCTCAGTTCGGTGCCGAGAACCTTGAGCATGGACGACGCCGGACCCGGGTCCTTGCCCGCGGACAGCGCTGCGAGGGTGCGGTATTCGAGGATCTCGAGCACATCGGTGCGGATGCGGGCATCCGCGAGCTTCGCGGCGAATGCGGGATCGTCGACGAGCGGGCGGCCGCCGGGGCCGGGCTGTCCCGCCGCGGCAACTGCGATTCGCTCGGCCAGCACCTGGAGAGCAGGCGCAGCAGCAGCTCCGCCACGTTCGAAGACGAGCAGGTATTTCGCGACGGTCCATCCCTGGTCGATCTCGCCGAGCACGTTCTTCTTCGGTACCCGGACACCGTCGAAGAAGACCTGGTTCTGTACTTCTTCACCTGAGGTCATCACGAGGGGGCGGATCTCGATGCCGGGTGAGGTCAGGTCGATGAGCAGAAAGGTGATGCCTTGCTGCTTCCGCCCGGTCTTGGAGGTGCGCACGAGCGCGAACATCCAATTCGCCTCTGTCGCATGGGTAGTCCAGATCTTGCTTCCCGTCACGACGAGGTCGTCGCCGTCGTCGACAGCACTCGTGCTGAGCGAGGCGAGGTCGGACCCGGCTTCGGGTTCCGAGTAGCCCTGACAGAAGAACACCTCACCCGTGAGAATGCCGGGCAGGAAGAAGTCCTTCTGTTCCCGGGTGCCGTAGGCGACGATCGCATGGGCGACCATCCTGATACCCATGGGCGACAACGACGGTGCACCGGCGAGGATCGATTCGCGACCGAAGATGTAGTGCTGCGTCTGCGTCCAGTCGCATCCGCCGTATTCCACCGGCCACGCCGGTGCAGCCCATCCTCGCTCGTGGAGGATCCGCTGCCATTCCATGCTCGCCTCGTGGTCGGAGTAGACGCTGGTGGCGAGCCGTCCGGCACGTCTCAATTCCGGGGTCAGCTTCTCGTCGAGGAACGCACGCACCTCGTCTCGGAAGGCGGCGTCGGCGTCGGACCACGCAAGTTCCATGTCTACTCCCCCGCAGCGCGCGACCACCATCTTCTCGGCAGATCGTGCGAATCATCGTTAACTTCTGGGTGCTTCTGCGGAATCTACTGTCGATCGGGCGAACTCGTCAATAGGGCCCTTTACCGGCACTATCGGCGAAATTTTCCGGACACTCCCGAAGTCGACGGGAGCAACCGGAGGGCGACGCGGCCGGCGGGCCGGTGGGATACAGCATTCACTCCCGCGGAGGCCCCAGGACAACAGACCCTCCAACTGGCCGTGACTGTCGTCACAAGATGCTGTAGAACATGGTTCTGAATAAACGACAAGCTCCCTCTCGGATTGGATAGCGATGACTCTTGCACGCCGCAGTTGCGCGGAGGTAGTCCGGTGAAGTTCTGGACCGGAACCGCGTTCATGAAGACGACGGAGATGCCGGCCGTAGCGACCATGCTCGATCACGCGGGGTTCCACGGCGTACTCGTCTCGGACCACCTGATCTATCCGAAAGAGATGAAAACCGTCTACCCGGGGCATGAGAGCGGAAAGATGTTCTGGCACCCCGAGACGGACTGGCCCGACGCGTGGGTGCTCATCGGAGCCATGGCGGCCGTCACCGAGAAACTGCACTTCGGGAACAACGTCTACATCGCCCCGTCGCGACCCATCCTCGAAGTGGTGAAGCAGGTGGGAACCGCGGCGGCGATTTCACACGGCCGCGTCTCCATCGGCCTGTCGGCAGGGTGGATGCGCGAGGAATTCGAGTTGCTGGGCCAGGACTTCGACAACCGCGGCCCACGCCTCAACGAGATGATCCAGGCCCTGCGGGAACTGTGGAAGGGTGGATGGGTCTCGTTCAAGGGCGACTACTACGACATCCCGGAAATGACGATCGAGCCGCATCCACCGTCTCCGGTACCGATCCTGTGCGGCGGGGAATCCACTGCCGCCCTCAAGCGTGCGGCACGCTACTGCGACGGGTGGGTCGGCACCGCCTACACCCTCGACGACGCGGAGAAGTGGATCGAGAGGATCAACGGCTACCGCCGTGAGTTCGGACGCGAGAACGAGCCGTTCGACATCATCGTCGGCCTCCGTGACCAGCCGTCCACCGAGCTGTACAAGCGAGCCGAGAAGATCGGCATCACCGGCGTGATGTGCTCGCCGTGGGCGAACTGGGAAGCCACCCACTCCGGCGACCACGACCACCTGCTCGGATCTGCCGAGCGGTACCGCGAGCCCATCGAGCGCTTCGCGGAGCAGATCATCGCGAAGTTGGTGTGACACGCACTGCGCACACGGGTACCTATGCGAAAACCACCTCGCCGGAATTCCGGCGAGGTGGTTTTCGTGAGTGCGCCCGAAGGGATTCGAACCCCTAACCTTCTGATCCGTAGTCAGATGCTCTATCCGTTGAGCTACGGGCGCAAGTTATTCAATTGTTCGTCAGTGACGGTACACCAACTGGCGGAGGCGAGAGGATTTGAACCTCCGGTCCCCGGTAAGGGGGACAACTCATTAGCAGTGAGTCCCATTCGGCCGCTCTGGCACGCCTCCTCGGGGATTCGATGGTCTCGAACCGCCGGGACGAAAGATTACACATGCTCCGGCCCGAAACGCTAAACAGCTGGTCAGCGCAGGTGAGTGTCGAACCAATCGAAGATGCGGCGACGCGCGTCGAGGATCGCGGCTTCGGACGTGTCCGTGTCCGGATCGAGCGAGTCGGATTCGATCGGCGGCTCGTCGGG
>JAEZDV010000234.1 GCA_023417985.1 Actinomycetes bacterium
TCGCAACACCAGGAAGTACCCGGTGTTGCGAGCCTCGGCTCTTTGCGTGGGTCGGCACCGCCAGGCGACGCCGCGCGGGTCCTACGAGCCCAGGAGCGACGCCTCGATCTGCGGCCACGACCGCTTCAGTTCGTCCTCCCAGTATCCCCAGGAGTGGGTGCCCTCCTCCCGGAAGTGGACGGTCGCCGGGATGTCGAGTTCGGCCAGCCGTTCGGCAAGACGCTGAGTGCACACGTTCGTCGCAGCTTCGATGACCCCGCCCACCAGAACCTGTTCGTGCAGTTCCGGCGCCTGGGCCGACCGTGGCAGCATCGGATTCTCGTACGGACCCGGCAGTCCGCTCCCGTTCGAAACATAGAGGGAGATGCCCCTGAGTCGTTCGGCGTTGACGGTGGGGTCGTGGCGGCGCCACTCCTCGTCGTCGTACGGGCCCCACATGTTCCTCGCGTCCGTCTCACCCATCACTTCGACGACGGTGCGGAGGAACGCCTGACCCATCGGGTCGCTGGTCTGGGCGCAGCCACTGTAGGAGGCGACGCCCCTGTACAGTCCGGGCGCGTGAATGGCGAGATCGAGAACGGACGTGCCCGCCATCGACAACCCCGCGATCGCGTTGACGCCTGTCGTGCCGAGTGCGCGGTCGACTATCGGAGGCAGTTCGCGGGTCAGGAAGGTCTGCCACTTGGCGCGGCCCACCACCGGATCCTCCCGAATCCAGTCGGTGTAGTAGGTGAACATCCCTTCCGCCGGGATCAGGACGTTCACATTCTTGTCGGCGAGGAAGTCGAGGATCTTCGTCTGATTCAGCCAGTTCGCGCCGTCTTCGCCGCCACCGGCACCGTTGAGCAGGTACAGCGTGGGACGGGGCACGCTCGTGTCGGCCGGACGGATCAACTGGAACGGAATATCCCGTCCCATCGCTTGCGAGTACACGTGCATGTCCCAGCGAGCTCCGTCGACCTGCTGGATCCGGATCTCCCCGCTCCCGGGCGTCGATGCCCCGGTATGGGTTCCGGGAACGGTGAGGGCAAAAGCCATGACGGCACAGGTCATGCCGCGTTTGAGACGGTGTGTTTTCATCGTGCGAACTGGCCCTGTCGGTCGTCGTCGGATGGAGATGCGAAGACAGTACGTAGCACCGGGCCGACGACCGCAAGTGCCTCGGGCGAAGTCATGCGCCAGTGCGTGACCGGCACTGAACGCTCACGGACCTGCCCGCTGACGGCGTCGGCCCATCCGGTGGCACCACCGCGCCCGTCCTCGCCGGCGGAGAAGTACAGAAGGTCACCGTCGAACCGGGAAGGCCGGTGCCGCGCCGCCGACGCCGCATTGTGCTCCGCGGCCGCCCTCAATTTCCGGACGAGCCGGTCGGTGTCGTGGACCGTATTGCCGGACAGGTCGGCGACGACGCGCACGAGGTCGTCGACGGTACCCGGTTCATTGCCGTCCGTCTCGAAACCGAACCCGGCGAGCAGATCACCCATCGGCATCATCTCGTCGATGCCGCCGGTCGCGGTGCCGAACCCGGTATCGGCGAAACTGTCGAGCATCACCAGCGATGCCACGGTGTCGCCGGCGGCCTGCAACTGCACAGCCATTTCCTGGGCGATCACACCGCCCATCGACCAGCCGAGAAGCCGGTAGGGGCCGCGCCCCTGGACGCGCCGGATCTCGTCGACGTACCTGGCTGCGAGGTCTTCGAGGGTGTCGGGGAGATCGTCGAGCGGAGTCTGCAGTCCGTACACCGGCAGCGACGGGTCGAGATGCGGCACGAGCGCGGTATAGCACCACGACAATCCCACGATCGGGTGGACGCAGAACAGCGGGGTGAGGTCTCCCTGTTCCCGAAGCGGCTGCAGCACAGCGAATTCCGGTCCTGGCATGTCACCCCGATCGATCTGCAGCGACAGCGCCTCCACAGTCGAGTGGGAGAACAGCCACTGCAGCGGGACAGCAACACCGAGCGCGTCCCGGATCAGCGCGACTAATCGTGTCGCGACCAGAGACGTCCCACCAAGCGCGAAGAAGTCGTCGTCGAGCCCGACTTGCCCGATCCCGAGGATCGAGGAGAATGCTTTCGCGACAGCATTTTCCGTATCGGTCGACGGAGCACGGAAGTCGTGCGCGCGGATCTCCGGTTGCGGCAGCGCCTTCCGATCGAGCTTGCCGTTCGGAGTCGTGGGCATCGCTTCCAGCACGACGAACTGTGACGGAACCATATACGAGGGCAGGGACTTACCCATCTCCGCGCGCAACTGCTGCACATCCGGCTCACCGGCGGGGACGACGTAACCGACGAGTTGATCGGGCCACGCCACCACAGCACCGGCGGCTACCCGCCCGTTCGCGCGCAACACCGATTCGATCTCTCCCAGTTCGATGCGCTGTCCCCGCAACTTGACCTGGAGGTCGTTGCGGCCGACGAACTCGAGTTCACCCCGGCGATTGCGCCGCACGAGATCACCGGTTCGGTACAAGCGCGTTCCGGGGGCGTCGAACGGGTTCGCCACGAACCGTTCGGCCGTGAGAGCGGCCCGCCCCGCGAATCCGCGGGCCAGCTGCGCACCCGACAGATAGAGTTCGCCGACCACGCCCACGGGCACCGGGTGCAGTCGGGTGTCGAGCACCCACGCGCCGGTGTTCCATACCGCCCTACCGATGGGAACTGCCGTCCCGTCGTCGACCGAGCTGCCGGGATGGTGGGTGGCCTGCATCGTGGTTTCGGTGGGCCCGTACAAGTTGTGCACGTCGCAGCCGAACCGGGTGCGCACGCGCTGCGCGGTCGTGCCGGAGAGCGCCTCCCCACCGGTGAACACCAGCCGCAGCGACGGTACCGGAGCCTCCGCCACATCGAGGACCGCGTCCAGGACGGTCGGCACGAACTGCGCCACCGTGACCTCGAAGTCCACCAGAGCGCGCGCCAGGTACTCGGGATCGCGATGTCCGTCCGGTACGGCGACCGCCAGCCGCGCCCCCGTGTGCAACGGCCAGAACAACTCCCACACCGACGCGTCGAAGGTGAGCGGTGTCTTGAGCAGCACCGTGTCGCCGCCGTCCACGAGGAATTCCTCCTGTAGCCAGCTCAACTGGTTCATCACCGACGCGTGCGACACCATGACCCCCTTGGGCCGGCCTGTCGATCCCGACGTGAACAGGACGTACGCCGCGTTGTCCGCGCGCAGCGGCGCGCGTCGTTCGTGGTCTCCGATCGGCGCCTCCGAGACGCCGGACAGGTCAACGACGCCGAGATCCACGACCGTGCGGTCGCCGTACGCGTCGCGGTGAACCGACGACAACACGAGCACCGGGTCTGCTGTGTCGAGCACATAGGAGGTTCGCTCGGTCGGCTGCCCGGGATCGAGCGGGACGTAGGCACCACCGGCAGCGACCACCGCGTGTACGGCGACCACTGCGTCGATCGAGCGTTCCATCGCGACCGCGACGTTCGCGTCCGGCCCGACTCCCAGCGAAACGAGGTGCCGTGCAAGCTGGTTCACGCGCGACGTGAACTCGGCATAGCTGTAGGACACCGTGCCGTCCGTTACCGCGACGGCGTCCGGGGATCGCTCTGCCTGGGCGTCGAGTCTCTCCGGGAGTGTGCCGAACGTGGCATGGGTGCGCACGGTCGGCAGGCCGAGTGCCCGCAGCACCGAGTGCTCGTCGGGTGCGAGCCAGTCCAGATCGCCGACCGGGGTGGCGGGAGCGTGCACCACCGCGTCGAGAATCCGCACCACACGATCGGCGATGGCGACGACCGTGGCATCGTCGAACAGGTCCGTGGCGTACATCCACGTCATGGAGATGCCCGAGGGTTCCCCCGTCTCGGAGAACGATTCGTGCGCGGTGATCTGGAGGTCGAACATCGCTCGTTCGAGGGGAGGCTCGACCGGCTCGATCCCGACATCGCCCAGCCGGAACTCGCCGGCCGGCATGTTCTGCAGGGTCAGCATGACCTGGAACAGCGGATTGCGTGCCTGCGATCGCGGGGGCGCCAGTACTTCGACCAGCCGCTCGAACGGCACCTCGGCGTGCGCGAAGGCGCGCAGATCGACCTCCCGGACGGATCGGAGCAGGTCGGTGAACGGACTGCCGGGGTCGACCGCCGTGCGGAGCACCAGGGTGTTGACGAACATGCCGACGAGGTCGTCGAGAGCGGCGTCGCCGCGACCGGCGACCGGTGTGCCCAGTGCGATGTCGGACGAGCCGCTGAGCCGCGAGAACGCCACCGCCGTCGCACTGTGCAGCACCATGAACAGCGTCGCCCGGTGGGCTCCGGCCATCGTGAGCAGACCGGCGTGGAGCGTCCCGTCGAGCGTCACCGTGTGCGACGCGCCTCGATGCGACACAACCTGGGGTCGCGGCCGGTCCCAAGGCAGTTCGAGTTGATCCGGCAGGGACGCCAGAGTCTCGGTCCAGAAGTCGATCTGCTCGGCCATGACGCTGCCGGGGTCGTCCTCGGACCCGAGGACCGTCCGCTGCCACAACGAGTAGTCCGAGTACTGCAACGGCAGCGGTGCCCATCCGGGTGGGTTGCCTCGGACCCGAGACGCATACGCTGTCATCACGTCCCGAGTGAGCGGACCCATCGAGAAACCGTCGGCGGCGATGTGGTGGACCACAAAGACGAGAACGAAATCTTCCGGGGCGGGCCGGTACACCCGCACTCGTACCGGCACCTCCGCGGTCACGTCGAATCCTGCCGAGACGAACTCGGCGACCACGGCGAGCACGTCGTCCGCACCGACCGGTACGGGTGTCAGGTCCGCCACCACCGCGGAGGGTGCCAGCACCTGCTGGATGCCCTCGCCGTCGACCTCGGGATACATCGTCCGCAGCACCTCGTGCCGGGCCAGCACGTCCTCCACCGCTGCCTGCAGTGCGGGGACGTCGAGGCGGCCCGACACGCGAAGCACCGCTGGGATGTTGTAGGTGGCGGAATCGGGATCGAACCGGTTGAGGAACCACAACCGCTGCTGTGCGAGCGACAGGGGAATACGCGCGGGCCTCTCACGGGCGGTGAGGGCCGGCCGGGCGCCGGCACCGGCGGTCGATGCGACGGCGGCCGCGAGGGCCGCCACGGTCGGTGCCTCGAAGACGGCGCGCACCGGCAGGTTTCTGTCGAGGGCAGACCCGAGGCGCGCGGCCAATTGTGTGGCGATCAGGGAGTTTCCGCCGAGTGCGAAGAAGTCGTCGTGCACGCCGACCCGTTCCAGGCCGAGGACGTCCGCAAACGCGCCCGCGACCCGGCGTTCGGCCTCGGTGCGCGGTGCAACGAACTCGGCTGCTGTGAAGACGGGTTCGGGAAGCGCCCTCAGATCGACCTTGCCCGCCCCCGTGAGGGGAAGGGCATCGACGACGGTGATCGCCGCGGGCACCATGTAGTCGGGGAGCGTCCGCGCGGCATGTGCGGCCACGTCGGCGGCATCGACGACGAGTCCGGGTGCGGGCGTCACGTACGCCACCACGGCGCCGGTCGGGGTGTGCGGCACGCTCACCGCGGCGTCGACGGCTGGATGGCCGGACAGGACAGCGTCGATTTCGGACAGTTCGATTCGGTGGCCACGAACCTTGACCTGGAAGTCGTTGCGTCCCAAGTATTCCAGTGTCCCGTCGGCGATCTTCCGGACGCGGTCACCCGTCCGGTACATGAGTCCGCCATCGACCGGGCCGGCGACGAACCGCGTTGCGGTGAGCGCGGCGCGATCGTGGTAACCCCGGGCGAGCCCCGCGCCGGACACGTACAGTTCGCCCGGCACTCCGGTGGGCACCGGTTGCAGGCGGTCGTCGAGAACCCTCGCGGACGTGCCGAGGACGGGACGTCCGATGCGCACCGGTTCTCCCGGCACCATCGGACCGAAATGCGTTGCCATGATGGTCGACTCGGTAGGACCATAGGCGTTGAACATCGCACGTCCCGGCGCCCACCGTGCCACGAGCGACGGTTCGCACGCTTCACCGCCGACGACGACCACCCGAACGTGCGGTAGCGCCGCGGGATCGACTGTCGCCAGTGCCGCGGGTGTCAGGAAAAGGTGTGTCACGCCGGCGTCGGCGAGCACCTTCTCGAGTTCGGTGCCGCCGTAGATGCCGGTGGGCACGAGCACGAGCGTCGCTCCTCCACCGACCGCCATCAGCAGTTCGAGCAGCGACGCGTCGAAGCTGGGTGACGCGAACGCCGCGATGCGGTCACCGGGCCGCACGCCGTAGTGGCGTTGTTGCTCGGCAACGAACGCTGCGAGACCGCGGTGGGTGACGACCACGCCTTTCGGCACGCCTGTGGAACCGGACGTGTAGATCAGGTAGGCGGCTTGGTCGGGGTGGGGTTCCCGCGCGGGGACGGGCAGGTCGTCGTCGGTCCGCGCGGCGGCGTCGAGCCACCGCACGTCGTCGGGCAGGGCGTTGCGGTGTGCGTCGGTCGTGAGCCCGAGCCGCACGCCCGAGTCGGTGAGCATGTGCTCGATGCGAGCCGCCGGATAGGTCGGGTCGACGGGCAGGAAGGCAGCGCCTGTTCGGGCGACCGCCCAGACAGCGAGTACCGATTCCACCGAGCGCTCCACGGCGACGGCAACAACCGTCTCCGGGCCTGCGCCGGCCTCGATCAGCATGTGTGCGAGCGCCGCCGAGCGGCGGTCGAGTTCCCCGTAGGTGACGATGCGCGTCCCGGAGACGAGCGCGGGCACCTCGGGATCGGTGACAGCGGTGGTGAGTAGCTGCGGGAGGGTCCGTGCGTCGACGGATTCAGGGCGGCGCAGCAGTTCGTCGTGCTCGGCGTGCGAGAGCAGGTCCAGGGTGCCGATGGAGGCATCCGGATCTGCCACAGCCGACTCCAGCACGCGCACGAAACGATCGACCAGCATTGCGGCAGTCGATTCTTCGAACAAGTCCCGGGCAAAGGTCAGCGTGACGGTCGCGTGCCGCTCGTGCTCGGTGACCGCGAATTCGAGATCGAACTTGGCGATCCCGAAATCGACGGGCAGTACCTCGATTTCGAGACCGGGCAGCGTCACCGCACCGGGCCGCGGTACGTCGAGCGCGAGCACCGTCTGGAACAGCGGTTGGTGCGACGTCGAGCGCGCCGGTGCAAGCGCCTCGACAAGTTGCTCGAACGGAAGGTCGGCGTGGGAGTACGCGGCAAGATCGTTGTCGCGCACCGCGGTCAGGGCTGCGGTGAACGAGAGCGAGGCATCGAAGCGGGTGCGCAAGGGGAGCGTGTTGACGAACATGCCCACCACGTCGTCGAGGTCACGGTGCCCGCGACCGGCGACGGGGGTGCCGACCGTGACGTCATAGGTTCCGCTCGTGCGGGCGAGGAGGACGGTGAGGGCGGTGTGAAGCACCATGAACAGCGATGCGTCGTGCGCCCGTGCGAGTTCGGTGCACGCGGTGTAGACCTCCGTGGGCACGTCGGCGGTGACGGTGCCGCCGCGGAACGACGGGACCGACGGTCGCCGGCGGTCGGTGGGCAGATCCAGCAAATCGGGCGCTCCGGCCAGGGTTTCGCGCCAGAATGCCAGTTGAGCAGCCGCGACCGATTCGGGGTCGTCGATGCCCCCGAGAAGCCCGTGCTGCCACAGGGCGTAGTCGGCGTACCCGACCGGCAACGGCTCCCAGTCCGGAACGTGGCCGGACGCGCGCGCGCCGTACGCCGCGACCAGATCGCGCGCCAGTGCCTGCATCGACCATCCGTCGATCGCGATGTGATGCACGACCAGCGCGACGACGTGCCGGTCGGCGTCTTCGCGGACGACGTTCAGCGCGAGAGGGATCTCGCGGGTGACGTCGAAGCCGCGGCCGACCACCTCGACCAGCCACTCGTCGAGCGTCCCGTGGAGGTCCTCGACGGTCAGGGTGAGTGGGTCGACCGCGCTCGCGACAGGCAGGATCTCCTGCCGGGGACCGTTGCTGTCCTCCGGATAGCGTGTGCGCAGCGTCTCGTGCCGGCCGACGATGTCGGTGACGGCACTGCGCAGCGCGTCGACGTCGAGCGTGCCGGTCAGGCGTAGCGCGACCGCCACGTTGTAGGCGCCCGACGCCGGGTCGAAGCGGTTGACGAACCACATGCGCGCCTGTGCCGGCGAGAGCGGTAGCTGCTCCGGTCGCGGTCCCGCAACGAGCGCGGGGAGCGCCGCCCGGCCGCGCTGGGCGTCGATGACGGTGGACAACCCTGCGACGGTGGGGTGGTCGAACAGATCGCGGATCTGCAGGCGAGTGTCGAATGTGTCGTCGAGGCGGGCGAGCAACCGGGTTGCGGTGAGCGAGTTGCCACCGAGATCGAAGAAGTTCGCGGTCGCACCGAGGTCGATGCGCCCGAGCACGTCGGCGAGGACCTCCGCCACGGCCTTCTCGGTCATGGTGGCCGGTTCGGTGTACTCCGCGCCGGCCCCGAAATCGGGTGCGGGGAGGGCCTGGCGGTCGAGCTTGCCGTTCGAGGTGAGCGGCAGCGCGTCGAGCACGACCGCAACGGTGGGGACCATGTGTCGCGGAAGGCGGGTGGTGGCGTGGCGGAGGACGGCCTCGCCGTCGAGTGTCCCCACGACGTAGGCGACCAGGTGTTCCCCGGCGACGGTGTCGCGATGCAGTACGACGACGGCCTGCGCTACGTCGTCGTGCTCGAGGAGTGCGGATTCGATCTCCCCGAGTTCGATGCGCTGGCCCCGGAGCTTTACCTGGAAGTCACTGCGGCCCAAGTACTCGAGGACGCCGTCGACGCGCCACCGCACCACGTCGCCGGTGCGGTACAGCCGTGCTCCCCCGGAGGGATCGGCGACGAAACGTGCGGCTGTCGGGCCGGGGGCCGCGTAGTAGCCACGGGCAAGTTGCACTCCCCCGAGATACAACTCACCCTCGACACCCACCGCGACTCGCCGGAGTCGTGAATCCAGCACGCGCACATCGGTGTTCCAGACCGGTGTTCCGATGGGCACCGGGTTCTCGCCAGCGACGGTCTCGTGTGCGGTCACGTCGACCGCGGCCTCGGTGGGTCCGTACAGGTTGTGCAGGGGCGCGCCGAGAGCGTCGGCGAAACGCGCGACGGTCGTGGCCGGCAGTGCCTCACCGCTGGTGAACACCTGACGCACGCTGCCGCATCGCGTCAGGTCGGCTCCGGTGAGGAACACGTCGAGCATCGACGGTACGAAATGCAGCGTGGTGACGCCGTATTCGTCGATCACGCGAGAGAGGTAGCGCGGATCGCGGTGCCCGTCCGGGCTCGCGAGCACCACCGAAGCACCGGTGGACAACGGCCAGAACAGCTCCCACACCGACACGTCGAATGTCGCGGGAGTCTTCTGCAGCACCACATCGTCTCCGGTGAGCGGATACGTGTCCTGCATCCAGAGCAAGCGGTTGACGATGCTGCGGTGCGAGATCGCGACGCCCTTGGGCCGTCCGGTGGAACCCGAGGTGAACAGCACGTACGCCAGGTCGTCAGGAAGGAGCTGCGCGCGGCGGTCGCGGTCGGTGAGTGGCGCGCCGGAGAATTCGGACGCTTCGGGGAGGGCATGGAGAATCCGTGCCGGGGAAGCCGTCTCCAGTACGTGCGCGGTGCGCGCGGCGGGCTGGTCGGGATCGATCGGCACGTAGGCCGCGCCGGCGGTGACGACGGCGTGGATGGCCGTGAGCTGGTCCAGCGAGCGCGGCATCGCGACCCCCACGAGATCACCGGGCCCGATACCGTCGGCGACCAGTGCGCGCGCGACGCGGTTGACCCCCGGCGCAAATTCGGTGTAGCGCAGGGTGGAGCCGCCGTCGACGAGTACAGCCTGCGCGTCGGGAGTGCGCCGAGCCTGTCGCGCAAGGAGATCCGCGAGGGTGGACGCGGGGAGTGCGCGAACCGCGCCGCGTTCGAATCCGGCGACGGTATCGCGCTCGCCGGGCAGGAAGACATCGACGTCACCGATCCGCGTATCCGGGGAGGTCGCCACGGTCTCGAGTACTCCGACGAGCCGCTGCGTCAACCGGTCCACCGTCGCGGAATCGAACAGGTCGGTCCGGTAACGCACGCTCAGCCGCAGTTGCGGTTCGAGAATCGCCATCACGGTGAGCGGGTAGTGCGTGGCATCGCGAGCGTCGATCCCGGTGACGCGCATACCCGCGAAGTCGGTGGTCTCGTCGAACCCTGCGCGGTCGACGGGGTAGGACTCGAACACGGTCAGGGTGTCGAACAGTGTTCCGGCACCTACGGCGTGCTGGATCCGGCCGAGACCCACGTGGTGATGGTCGAGCATCGACACCTGGGTCTCCTGCACGCTGCGCAGTAGATGGGCGACGGTGTCCTCGGGCTGCAACCGCACCCGCACCGGAACGGTGTTGATGAACAGGCCCAGCATGTCCTCCACGCCGGGCAATTCGGCGGGTCGTCCGGAGACGGTCGCGCCGAAGACCACGTCCGAGCGCGAGAGCAGCCGTCCGAGGACGAGCGACCACGCGACCTGCACCATGGTGTTGACCGTGACGCCGGTGTCGCGGGCTCGTGCGGTGAGCGCGGCGAGCAGTGGCGCGGTCAGTCCGACGCCGATCTCGCCGGGGTTGTCTTCGAAGCTGTCCCCGGCGTTCGGGCAGACGAGTGTGGGCTCGGTGACGCCTTCGAGCAACCCGGTCCAGGCCTGCAGCGAACGGTGCTCGTCCTGCGCGTGCCACCACCGGAGATAGTCGCGGTACGGCACCGGGTCGGGCAGGGCGTCCCGGGAAAGGTAGTGGGTGAGCACTTCTCGTACCAGAAGCGGCATCGACCAGCCGTCGAGAACGAGATGGTGGTTGGTGAGCACGAGTGTCGCCCGGTCGTGCCCGGTGCGCACGAGCACCGCCCGCAGCAAAGGTGGGCGAGCAGGGTCGAACGGTGCTGCGCGTTCGACGTCGAGCACGGCCGAGCGCTCCTCGGCGTGTACCTCGCGCCACGGCACCTCGACGTGTTCGAGGACGATCTGCACCGGGTCGCCGGTCTCGTCGTGGACGAACGCCGTGCGCAGGTTGGCGTGTCGTGCGACGACCGCGTCCATGGCCGCGCGCAATCGATCGCTGTCCACGGCCCCGGCCAGTTCGAGGCTCAGTTGCGCAACGTAGACGTCGAGTGAGCCTGCTGCGAGCCGGGTGTGGAACAGCAGGCCCGCCTGGAGTGGAGGAAGCGGCCAGATGTCGTGGACGCCGGCGTACTGCGATTCCCACTGTTCGATCTGCCGCTGACGAACCGCGACGAGCGGAACGTCGGACGGCGTGAGCCCGCCCGCGTCGGCGTGCCCGACGTGCGTGGCGAGGCCGGTGAGGGCGTCGAGCCACAGTTCGGCAAGTTCCTCGACGCGCTCGGCCGCGACCACACGCGGCACATACGCGAACGTTGCGGTCAGGTGCGGCCCGTCTGCGCCGTCGACCACCATCGCGTTGATGTCGATCGCTGATGCGGCAGCGAGTGCAGAGGTGCGGTTGGGGTCGAGATCGACGTCGTCGGGCACCCAGCCGATGTCGCGGATCTCGTCGGGAATGTGACCGGAGGTGAGCCGGCCGAGGTAGTTGAACGACAGTTGCGCTCCGGGCATTTGCGCCAGCGCACGGCCGGATTCGTGGTCCAGGTGCCGCAGTACGCCGTAGCCGACGCCGTGGTTCGGTACGGCGGCGAGCTGTTCCTTCACTGCCTTGATCGCGGCTCCCACGTCGAACCCACCGTGCGGTGTGTCGTGCAGGTCGCCGGAGACGGAGAGGCGCACCGGGTAGGCGCTCGTGAACCATCCGACGGTACGGGCGAGATCGGCGGGACCGACCGCGTCGGGAGCTCGGCCGTGCCCTTCGAGGGTCAGCAGCAGCGAATCGCCGGCATCGCCGTTCCAGCGGGCGGCGGCGAGTGCGAGCGCGGTGAGCAACCCGTCGGCAGCGCCACTCCGGTAGAGCGCGGGCAGCCTGGTCAGGACGGCCTCGGTGACCACGGGGTCGATCTCGACCCGCACCCGGCGAGTGGTGGCGAGGGTATCGAGTGCCGGGTCGAGAGGTGCGACGCCGCGCAACGGGCGTACTCCTGCGAGAGTGCGTTGCCAGTATCCGAGTTCGTCGGCGAACGCACCGTCGCGTGCCGCACCGTGCAGTGCGTGCGCCCAGCGACGGAACGAGGTTGCCACCTCCGGCAGAACCGGCTCCCGGGCCGCCACGACCTGCATCCACGCCTGAGCGAGATCGGGCAGCAGCACCCGCCAGGACACTCCGTCGACAACGAGGTGGTGTGCGACGAGCAGGAGTCTGCCCTTCACGCCCGGGGCTTCGACGTCGAACCACACGGCCGCGAGCATCACCCCGGCCCGGGGATTCAATGCCGCTGCGGCGCTGTCGCACCGAGATGTGATCAGATCGTCGACGTCTTCGACGCGGGCGACCGGGACGCGCGTGACGAGAGTGTCGGGGTCGATGACGTCGGCCGCGACTTCCCAGGTCTTGTCCCGCAGTGCCGAACGCAGCATGTCGTGGTGAGCAAGCAGAGCGCCGAGCGCAGCGGACAGCTGACGGGCGGTGAGATCGGAAGGTGTGGTGACGAGCACGGCCTGGGCGAAGGTGGAAAAGTCTCCGCGTCCGAGCATCTCGTGCACGATGGGGGTCAACGGGATCTCGCCGGTGCCACCGCCGGGCAGTTCCGTCATGACCGGGGATGCGGCCACGCTCGTGGCGACGCGAGCGAGGGCCGCAATCGTCTTGTGCTCGAAGATCTGTCGTGCCGTCAGGTGCAGACCGATGTCCTTGGCGCGCGCGGCGAACTGCATAGCCACGATGCTGTCCGCGCCGAGGGCGAACAACGAATCGTCGACACCGACCCGCTCGACGTCGAGCAGCCCGACAGCGAGTTCGGCGAGGGCGATCTCGGATTCGGTTTCGGGAGAGCGAAATTCGGCCGAGGCGAAGTGCGGCGCAGGCAGTGCCGCGCGGTCGAGCTTTCCCGCGGGTGTCACCGGGATGTGATCGAGTTCCATCATCGCGGCGGGCACCATGTGCGACGGGAGCATCCGGCCGACGCCGTCGAGGAGTGCGGCGGCGTCGAACCGGTGACCCGGTTCCATCCGCACGTAGGAGATCGGCACGCTCGAACTGCCGGTGTCGTGGACGATCGACGCCGCGTAGTCGACGCCGGGCTGCTCGAGCAGCGCCGCGTCGATTTCCCCGAGTTCGATGCGGAATCCGCGGATCTTCACCTGGAAGTCGGACCGACCCAGGAACTCGAGTTGATGGTCGGCGGTCCAGCGCACGTCGTCGCCGGTGCGGTAGAGCCGTCTCCCGGGCTCGAAAGGGTTGGCGACGAACCGGTCCGCCGTCTGTCCGGGCCGCCCGTGGTAACCGCGCGCCAGCGCGGGTCCGCCGATGTACAACTCACCCACGAAGCCCACGGGCACCGGCCGCAACCTGCGGTCGAGGACGACCGCGACGACGCCGTCGAGTGGCCGGCCGATCGTGACCGGGTCGCCCGGTCCCAGCGGCGTCCCCGCGGTGACGACGATCGTCGTCTCGGTCGGCCCGTAACTGTTGGTGAACCGGCTGACGACACCGAAACGCTCGACGAGGTCGGGAGTGCAGACGTCTCCACCCACCACGACTGCCTCGAGGGCGTCGAGCCCGGCGGGATCGACCGTGGTCAGTACCGTCGGTGCCGAAACGATGTGGGTGACACCGCGGCTGCGCAACAGTTCGGCGAGGTCGTCGCCACCGAGGATGTCCGGTGGGGCGATCACCATCGCCGCGCCCGCGCTGAAGGCCTGCAGTATCTCGAAGATCGACGCATCGAAACTCGCCGACGAGAAGCGCAGCATCCTCGACGACGGGGTGAGGCCCAGTTCGGGGCGTGCATCCGCTTCGAAGGTGGCGAGCCCGGCGTGGGTGACCACCACACCTTTCGGGGTGCCGGTCGAACCGGACGTGTAGATCATGTACGCGGGGTGCTCCGGCCGGGCCTTCACGACCGGCAGAGACTCCACGGCCGAGTGCTCGTCGTCGACGGCGAGCAGGAGCGGACCGGCGGGCAGGCCGGTCATCCGGTCGCGCGTGGTGACGGCGAGACGCGCCCCGGAGTCGCGGATCATGTAGGCGAGACGCTCGGCAGGCAACGCCGGGTCGATCGGCACGAACGCCGCGCCGGTCTTGGCAACCGCCCACAGCGCTATCAGCGCTTCAGCACTGCGTTCCATGCACAGCACGACGAAAGTTTCAGGAGCGGCGCCGGCGTCTGCGAGCACCCGGGCGAGCCGATCGGAGCGCTCATCGAGGGCGCGGTAGGTCAGCGTTCGGTCGCCGTCGAGGACGGCGACACCGTCGCGGTTGCGGCGTACCCCTTCGGCGAGCAGGCCGGGCAGCAACTTGACGGGCCGCGCCGGACGGCCGCAGAACGGGACGAGGGTGTCGCGTTCGTCGTCGTGCAGCACGTCGATCGTGCCCACCATTCCGTCGCACCGGACGAAATCGGCGAGGAACTCGGTGAATCGGCTGTGGTGTGAGCGCAATTCGTCGGGGGAGTACAGATTCGGGTTGGCTTCGAGGTCGAGGCGGGCCGGCCGGCCGGGTTCGCTGGGATAGATGTTGAGCGAGAGGTCTTCGACGGGTCCGGTGCTGAGTACGTGCAGTCGACCCACGAGATCACCGAGCCGGATCTCGGTCCCGAACATCATGATGTTGACGGCGGGCCCGAAGAATCCGCGATCGGCGCCGCCGCGGCCGGTGTCGCGTCGCATGTCTTCGTGCCGGTACCGCTGGTGGCGCAAAGCTCCGGTCAGCTCGACCTGCACGCGGGTCGTCAGGTCCCGGGTGGTGTCCTCGGGGTCGACCGCCACGCGGATCGGCACGACGTTGGAGACCATGCCACCGGAGCGGCGCAGTTTGACGGTCGTGCGCGCCGATACCGGCAGGCTGAGCACAACGTCGGACTCGCCGGTGACCCGCGCGAGGAATGCGGCGAACGCGGCGACGACCAGGCTTGCGAAGGTGGCCTGCTCGTCGCGCGCGACGACACGTTCGACGGATGCGGACACGTCGTCCGGCAGCGGCGCGCCGTACCGGACGGGATGCGGACCGACCGGCGCCGCTCGGCCGGAGAGCCCGATGGGATGCGGCAGGTCGTGGACCCGATCGGCCCAGTACGCGCGGTCGCTCCCGAATCTGCTCGATTCCCGGTAGCGGTTCTCGTCTTCGACGATCTCGGGGAGCGCGTTGACGGCGAACGGTGCGGGTTCGCGGCCTTCCTTCGCTGCGTTGTACCGCTCGGCTGTGCGGTTGGTGAAGGTGGTCGCACCGAATCCGTCCAGCGCGACGTGGTGGATCCGGGTGTAGACGAAATAGCGCGCGTCGGCGATGCGCAGGATCGCGCACACGATGAGCCGGTCCTCGAGCATGTCCAGCGGGGTCCGGTACTCGGCGTGCATCCACGCGAGGGCAGCGGCTTCCGGATCGGGGCGGTCGCGCAGGTCGAGGACGGTGGCCCGATCGTCGAGATCGGGATCGATCACCTGGTAGGGCTGTCCGTCGTGCTCGAACAGCCGGAGCATCGCGGTGCCGAGTTCGCGACCGGTGGCCGCTCCGGCATCGGCGAATACTTCGACGTCGAGGTCCCCGTGGACGTCGATGTACTGGGCAATGGTGAGCGGGATGTCGCCGAGCAGATGCTGGGCGAACCAGATCCCGCGCTGCGCCGACGAGAGCGGGAATCCCGACCGGGGCTCATCGTCGGTGAGCACAGGTCCACGCGCATACTGCTTTTCCACTCGGCTCCCGACGCTGGTGAAAAGACTCCGGAACGTTATTCGGACAAGATCGTTCCGTAATATAGCGTCAGTCAGTCGGAGAATCTCGCAAGAAGTAGATCCCGTTTCGGGGGATGGATGTTGATGCGCGACAGATCCCGGCCGTAGTGCTCCAGCAGTCGCTGATCCATGACCCGCCGCCACAGCGGCGGGAACAGCGAAAGGATGATCAACACCGCGTATCCGGCCGGGAGCTGAGGAGCATCCGGCATCGAACGCAGGGTCTGGTAGCGCCGCAGCGGGTTCGCGTGATGGTCACTGTGGCGCTGAAGGTTGTAGAGGAAGACGTTCGAGCAGACGTGGTTGCTGTTCCAGCTGTGTTCGGGTGCCACGCGCTCGTACCCGCCACCGGGACGGTTCCTGCGCAGGAGCCCGTAGTGCTCGATGTAGTTCGCGCCTTCGAGGAACATGATCGCCAGCGCAGCCTGCACGACCAGCCAAGGCGCGATCGACCAGCCGAACGCTGCGATCACCGCCGCGTACAGTGCGACGCTCATCAACCACGCGCCGAGCACGTTGTTGTGCCGCACATTCCACCAGGACAATCCTCGCCGCCCGAGCCGCGCCTTCTCGTACCGCACCGCCGACCGGAGGCTGCCGAACACCGAGCGGGGCAGGAATCGCCAGTAGCCTTCACCGAATCGCGCGGTCGCCGGGTCGTCCGGTGTCGCGACCCTGATGTGGTGCCCGTGATTGTGCTCGACGTAGAAGTGCCCGTAGAACGACTGCGCGAGAGCCACTTTCGCGAGTGTACGTTCGATCGACGTGCGCTTGTGCCCGAGTTCGTGGGCGGCGTTGATTCCCACACCCCCGACGATGCCGAGGGTCGCGGCGAGCGCGAAGCGCTCAGCACCGCCCATCGGCTGCGATACCCACAGCCAGCACCCGAACACGAACCCGGCGTACTGCAGCGGCAGGTAGAGGTAGGTGCAGTAGCGGTAGTACCGGTCGTTTTCGAGCGGCTTCATCACCGACTCGGGCGGGTTGCTCGTATCGAGCCTCGCGAGAAGGTCGATCAAAGGGCAGATCACCGCGATGATGATCGCGCCGGTCGCCCAGAACACCCCCAGACCGAACAGCTGCACCAGCACGTAGGCCAGGAACGGGCTCAGCGGCATCGCCAAGCCGTACAACCAGAGGTAGCGCTTCGGATCCCGCCATCGCGCACCCGAGCCTGCGTGCCCGGTGTCGCCCCCCAAGCTCATTCCCACCTCACATCGGTTCCGTCCCCCGACGGTTTGATACGACTCGACACCGACGGCAACGGGGGTCGTCGGATTCGGATACACAGTATCCACGGGCACCGATGGGCCCTCTCGCCGGGACACCTCGGGTGGGAACCGACCGCAGACACGGCGACGGCGCCGCACCCTCGGATACGACGCCGCCGCTCGGTCAGCAGAGAATGCGCTCAGATGGTGCGCACGCCCTGGGCCTGCGGGCCCTTCTGGCCCTGGCCGATCTCGAACTCGACGCGTGCTCCCTCGTCGAGCGACTTGAATCCCGAACCTTGGATCTCGGAGTAATGAACGAAAACGTCCGCGCCCCCACCGTCCTGCTCGATGAATCCGAAGCCCTTTTCTGCGTTGAACCACTTGACAGTGCCCTGCGCCATACCACTTGCTCCTAATCTTCCCGCCCGTCACCCCGACGCGCGGCCTTGCTGGAGACCCAATCATCGCACTGATCCGGACATTCGGCGCGGTGGATCCCGTGTTGATTATGCGTGTCGGCAAAATCCGGGTGAAAACGGTTTGGTGGACGGTGGCACCATGGAGCCGTGACTAACGAGGAACAGGGCCACCTTCACCACCGCATGAGCCGTCGCCTGGAGCAGTCGTCCAAGCTCCAGAACGTGCTGTACGAGATCCGTGGTCCGGTGCACGCACACGCCGCGCGGCTCGAGGCGGAGGGCAACCGCATCCTCAAGCTCAACATCGGCAATCCCGCGCCGTTCGGGTTCGAGGCGCCGGACACGATCGTGCAGGACATGATCGGCGCGCTTCCCCACGCGCAGGGGTACTCCGAGTCCAAGGGCATCGCGCCTGCCCGTCGTGCGATCGTCACCCGCTACGAACTGGTGCCGGGCTTCCCCAAGTTCGACATCAACGACGTCTACCTCGGCAACGGTGTCTCCGAACTCATCACCATGACGATGCAGGCGCTGCTCGACGACGGCGACGAGGTGCTCATCCCCGCACCCGATTACCCGCTGTGGACTGCGATGACCTCGCTCGGCGGCGGAACACCCGTTCACTACCTGTGCGACGAGAGCAACGGCTGGAACCCCGACATCGAGGACATCGAGTCGAAGATCACCGAGCGCACCAAGGCGATCGTGGTGATCAACCCGAACAACCCGACCGGTGCGGTCTACTCGCGCGACGTGCTCGAGCAGATCGTGCGACTGGCGCGTAAGCACCAGTTGCTGCTGCTCGCGGACGAGATCTACGACAAGATCCTCTACGACGACGCGAAGCACGTCTCTCTCGCGACGCTGGCTCCCGACCTGCTCTGCATCACGTACAACGGGCTGTCGAAGGCGTACCGCGTCGCGGGTTACCGATCGGGCTGGATGGTCATCACGGGCCCGAAGGATCATGCCGCCGGCTTCCTCGAGGGGATCGACCTGCTGGCGTCGACCCGCCTGTGCCCCAACGTCCCGGCCCAGCATGCCATCCAGGTGGCACTCGGTGGTTATCAGAGCATCGACGACCTGGTGCTCCCGGGAGGGCGGTTGCTCGAGCAGCGAGATGTCGCGTGGGAACGCCTCAACGCGATTCCCGGCGTGAGCTGTGTCAAGCCGCGGGGTGCGCTGTACGCGTTCCCCCGCCTCGACCCCGAGGTCTACGAGATCCATGACGACGAGCAACTCGTGCAGGACCTGTTGCTGCAGGAACGCATCCTGGTGACGCAGGGTACGGGTTTCAACTGGCCCGATCCCGACCACTTCCGCATCGTGACACTCCCGTGGGCACGGGATCTCTCCGTCGCGATCGAGAGGATCGGCAACTTCCTCTCGAGCTACAAGCAGTAGGCGGACGCGCCCGACCCGCAAACGGGTGCACTTCGATGCCGAATGGTGACGTCCGTCCGATAGAGGCGAAGGTCCCTGTTCAGATCCTTGCGGCGCGGCAAGACGGCGACCCGATTTGCCGCATTCGTGAGGAGCGCCACAGGATCGCGGACCCCGAGAGCCCTGAAAAGCAAGTAGCTTGGATTCCGGCACTCAGTGCCGGGCTCCCTGACCGACGCCACCCCCCTGTGCGAGGTCAGGTGAAGGTGGCGGGGACACCCCCCCTGCTCCCCGCCACCACCAGCCCACTGTCGTCGGGTACCTCACACGTGGCGTGATCAGCGACCGGCCCGCACACGTCCCGCCCCGAGGTGGCTAGCCTGTGCCCGTGAGTCACGGACACGGACACGGACACGGCCATTTCGAGGGCCCGGCCCCACTGGGCCCCCTCGCCGCGAAGATCGTCATCGGATTGCTGACGGTGATCGGTGCCGTCGTCCTCCTCGGCACGGTGCTGCTCTGGCCGAGCAGTCCGTCCATCGAGGTTCCGGCGCCGTTCCAGACGACGGGGGGTGACGCGGTGGTCACCGAAGCCGGGACGATCGTCGAGCAGGGACCCGGGGCGTGCGGCAGTCCGTCTTCCGGACGCGTCTTCCCCGGCGACCCCCTGCCGCCGCCCACGGGCGGGTCCTACGAGTGCGAGCGCAGCATCATCGCGATCGAATCCGGCCCCAACGCCGGTGCCTTCACCCTGCTCGAAGTCGTTCCCGGCCCGGGCCAGCCCGAACTGAGCGCAGGCGACGAGATCCGGATCGTCCGCCAGACCGACCCCACCGGTGCCACCCAGTACTCGTTCTACGATTTCGCGCGCGGTTTGCCACTCGGCCTGATCATCGCGACCTTCGCGATCGTCATCGTTGCCGTCGCCCGCTGGCGCGGCTTGCGGGCCCTCATCGGCCTCGGCGTAGCCTTCGCCGTGCTCGTCATGTTCATGCTCCCGGCGCTGCTCGACGGAAAACCCGCGGTTCCCGTCGCACTCGTCGGTGGGGCGCTGATCCTCTACGCCGTGTTGTATCTCGCCCACGGGGTCAACCTGCGCACCAGTTCCGCGTTGCTCGGCACACTCGCGTCGATGGCCCTCGCGGCTCTGCTGTCGTATGTCGCGATCCGGATGACCCACTTGACGGGACTGTCCGAAGAACAGAACACCGACGTCCAGATGTACATCGGCACCGTGTCGATCAGCGGACTGCTTCTGGCCGGCTTCATCATCGGCTCGCTCGGCGTGCTCAACGACGTCACGATCACCCAGGCGTCGTCGGCGTTCGAACTGGCCGCCCTCGATCCTCAGGCGTCGCGGCGAGAGATCTTCGGGTCCGCGATGCGCGTGGGCCGCGACCACATCGCGAGCACCGTCTACACGCTCGTGCTCGCCTACGCGGGTGGCGCGTTGCCGCTGCTGTTGCTCTTCTCCGTCGCGGGCCGGTCGATCTCCGACGTGATCACCGGGGACGCCGTGGCAGTGGAGATCGTGCGCGCCTGCGTCGGTGGCATCGCCCTCGCTCTCTCGGTCCCGCTCACCACCGCCATCGCCGCGGTCCTGTCCCGGGCCGGGAACACGCCGGTGGCACCCGGCCGGCACTCCCGCGCCGCAGGCAACGGAGATCCCGGCCGATAGGTCACAGACCCGGGACGCGCAACTCCGGAAGCCGGGGCAGTTCGATCGTCGGGAGCGGCGGCAACGTCGGCACCGGGATGTTCAGACCCGGAAGCTGCGGTTCCGGAGTCGGTTCCGGTGACGGCGGGGGTGGCACCGGCCGCGGCTGGTACGTCTCGGACGTTTCCGGAGGAGTAGTCGTGGGGGTGACCGTCGCCGGCGACACCGCAGGCGCAGGCTGCGGCCTCGTCGTAGACGTCGTCGGGCGATCGAACGATTGCGTCGGGCTCGTCCCGTTGCCGTCCGCGGGCGCCCCGAACACGGAGTTCCCGGCGCTCAGCGCGATACCGATCACTGCGACGACAGCCAGCGCCGATCCTGCCAGTCCCGCGCCCGAAATCTGCTTGCCGCTGACCGCAGGTCCGCGCCACGACAATCCCGACCACCAGGGCTTCGCTTCGTCGTCGTTCCTGATCTCCGGCTTCTTCTCCGGCGGACGCGAGGCCACTGCCGCCGTCACCACCGGAATGCGATCCGTCTCTTCACCAGTCGGTGCGGGCCGCGGGGGCACGATTCGGGTGAGCGGGCTGATCGGCTGCGACGACGGGGGTTTCGCGGCAACGATCGCGCCACCCTTGGCCAGAACGAGTTCGGGCTCGTGCGGCACCACCAGCGGCAACTTCAGCCACGACCGTAGTACCTCCTGCACCAGCGGCACGTGCGCTCCACCCCCGAGCAGGACAACGGCCTCAGGGTTGCGGTTCGAGCGGGCGATGACGTTGTGGACGAACTGAGCGGACGACTCGACGCACTGCGAGATCAACGGGTCGAAGGTTTCGCGGGACAAGAACACCACACCGGCAGCGCCCGGTACCGCGACGGTGTCGGATTCGGAGAGCTTCTCTTTGGCCTGCCGGCACTGTGCCGACAACTCGTTGTCGGTGGTCGGGTCGTCGGGCCGCCAGACGCCGTTCGTGTCGAGCGCATGTTCGCGGATCGCCTTGTCGAAGACGCGGCCACCGATCGAATCGGTGCGTTCGGCCAGGACCTCGCCCGCCCGCAGGTCGACGACGGTCACCGTCAGGCCCGCGTCTCCCAGGTCGTAGAAGACCGCGGTGTTGCTGCTCAGCTCACCGGTCGCCTTCAGGTAGGTGAGTGCAGCTTCGGGCTCGGATACCAGCGTGAACCGGTCGAGTTGCTCGACGGACATCGCGGCGCGCAATCGGTCGGCCTGCGCCTGATCGCGGTAGACGAGACCGACCGTCTCGATCGGATCGCCGGCGACGCCCGCCTGGAAGAGCACGCCGAGCGTGCTTGCCGCGAGCCGCGCCGGATCGTCTTTCCCCGTTTCCACGACCTGGAATTGAAAGCCCGCCGAGGGCGCTGTCCGATCGACCGGACGCACGATGCGGACGGCGCTTTCCCCCACGGTCACACCGAGAACCGAACTCATCAGCCGCCTTCGACAGTTGTTCGCGCCAGCCGCGTCTGCTCCCCCGGCGCCTTTCGAACCGCTCCGATGCTAACCGATGCCGGACACGACGCCAGGACAGGTCGAGGATCGGTGTTCGGCCCCGGTCCGTCGCGGCGACGTCCCCTACGATCGGCGGATGCGGATTCTCTTCGTGTGCACCGGAAACATCTGTCGCTCTCCCACCGCCGAGCGCTTGACCACAGCGTTCGGCGCCGAGTCGGGCCGGGACGACCTCGTCGCGCACAGCGCGGGAACCAGGGCCGTCGTGGGTTCCGGCATGGAACCGACTGCCGCGCTCGTGTTGCAGCATCTCGGCGGCGACCCTGACGGTTTCGCCGCGCGGCGCCTGACCTCGGCCATCGCGGAGGACGCCGACCTGATCCTCACGATGAGCGAGGAACATCGCGGGGAAGTGATCAAGCTCGCACCGCAAATGATGCGCGTCGCCTTCACGCTGTCCGAGGCCGCGCGTGTGCAGCAGGCATCGGGGGCGGCTTCCGTCGCCGAACTGGCAGCGGCACGAACCCAGCTCCCCGCATCCGGGCCGGAAGACATCGTCGACCCGATCGGCCGTGACGAGGAGACGTTCGTCGAGGTCGGATCGGAGATCGCCGATCTGCTGCTACCCCTCCTCGCCCGCATCCGGGCCTGACTCGGTGCCCGGGGGCGACGGCGTGTGCTTCGTAAGCCGCGACTCCGACGGCTGACGGTTGTCGGCGGAGTGACGCCCCCCGGACGCGAAGGGCCCGGTCAGCGTTTTGCCGTTGCCCGGTGAGGGTCGACGCGGCGCCGGCGGCTCGACGGCCGGACCCGGCGCCGCCGGAGCTTCGACACCCTGCCTGGGTACCACCACTGGGGCGTGCACCCTGTCTGCGGCGTAGTAGTACCGGTATTCGTACGACGCGCCGCGTCTCTTCGCCGGAACCATGGTGAGAATCGTTCCGAGCACTGTCGCGTTGACCGCTTTCAGGTTGCCGATCGCGCGGCCGAACTGGTCGCGGCTGGTCTTCCCGTACCGCGCGGTGAGCAGAGCACCGTCGGCGATGCGTGTGAGGATCGCCGCGTCGGTGACGGGCAGCAGCGGCGGCGCGTCGATGATGACGTAGTCGAATCGGGACCGGAGCTCGGTGACAATCTCCTCGGCATGGCCAGACCCGAGCAACTCCGACGGGTTCGGCGGCAACGCGCCGGCCGCGAGCACCCATAGGGAGTCGAAGCGTGTCGATTGCAGAACGTCGCCGAGCGATGCCTGGTGCGCGAGAACCGTCGACAGTCCGGCCTCACACATCGCACCGAGATACTTCGACACCCGAGGCCTGCGGAGGTCGCCCTCGACGAGCACCACCGACTTGCCGGCCTCGGCCAGCACCAGTGCGGTGTTGATGGCGGTTGTCGTTTTCCCTTCGAACGGCACCGAACTGGTGACGACCAGCACGCGCGGCGGGTGGTCGACCTCGAGGAACTGCAGGTTGGTGCGCAGTTCCCGGTACGCCTCCGCGTCACCGCTGTTCGAGTCGGCGAAAGTGATGGCCGGCTCCTCGTGCCGCGCTTTCTCCATCGGAATGACGCCCACGACACCCGTGCCGGCGATCTCCTCGATGGTGTTGCGGTCCTTGACGGTGTTATCGAGTCGGTCGCGCAGCACAGCGATCGCGATGCCGAGCAACAGCCCCACCGCGAGACCGAGCGCGACATTGCGGGTGGTCTTGGGGACGACCGGCGTCGACGGGGTGGCGGCGTACTGTTCGACGACCACCCGCGCGGTGGGCTCGCCACCCGATTCGGGCGTTTCGAGTTCGCGTGCCATGACCACGAATTCGTCCGACAGCGCGTTCGCGAGATCGCGCGCCCGCTCGGGTGATTCGTCGGTCACCGCCGTGTCGATGAGGACGGTGTCCGGCGTGGACGACGCCGTGACGCTGCCGGCGAGTTCGCCCGGCGTCATATCCGTGATGCCGAGCTCGTCCAGGGCCCGTTGGGCAAGGGTGGTACCGGCCAGCAATTCGGTGTAGGACGCCACGCGCTGCTGCGAGAACAGATTGCCCTGGTAGATCTCCTGGACCGACGCGCCCGACGTCGTCGACACGAACAGTCGTGTTTTCGCTTCGTACTGCGGCGTCGTGAGCAGTGACACGGTAAGTGCGGCGAGCACCGCCACGACGGTCACCAACGCGATGATCTTCCAGCGCGCCTGAAGAATTCGCACGTAGTCGTGTGCTTCCATCAGGCCGCCTCCCTCGCCGCAGCGCCAGTGCGCGAGCTCCCTGCCGACGCGGCGTGGAGGTTTCCGAGATCGTCTGTGGCACGGCATAGTTCGATGCCGCCGGAATAGCGCCTGCACCGGCGGTACGGGCGCTCGGACTGCACCCGGCGGACCTCCTCGAGGTAGCGAGCGGCATCGTTGCGGAAGATATCCGGAAGTCCCTGTAGCAGGCTGCGACCTGGCCCGGTCGCCCGCGCCCCGCACAGCGGGCGCCCGCCGAGATAGGGCGCGAGCCCGGCGTACACCCACGACAGGCGGCTCACGGGGCACACACAGAAGACCGGTGGGGGTCGAGCCGCTTCGAGAACTGCTTCGTCATCCAGCGGTCCGTTGCGGCCCCCGGTCCGCCATCGCCCCGGAAAGCGGCACATGGGACATAGTCCTCGAAATCGATATCGACGGCCCGTTCAGAAAGATCGCCTCCCGGGAGCAGGAAATGAAATCCCGACCCCACGTAGTGCGCCGTAATGAACAGAATGTACGGATTCAATTCCTTGCGCATACCAGAGACTCCGCCGGCTCGGGGACAGCGGAACTGTTGCACCGCATTCCGTCACCTTGCCCGATATGACAAATTCGATTGGTCGCCGAGCGAGTTAGGCCATGATCGTCTCCGCTCGAAATGCCCGGATTCCCCGACTCTCATGTCTCGATCGATATCCGAAGTGTACTTACGGAGACCGATCGGTACCACTTGAATGAACGGCCGATAGCAAGTCGGAGTCGGGTTATCGTCTTTGTTGGAACCAGTGAAGGGGTTCGAGCGTGAACGATGCTACCCGTGAGCCGGAATCGGCCGATGCGGGTCGGCGCAGGGTTCGCCACCGCCTGTCCGGCGAGGAAATCGCTACTCAGCGCAAGAAACGTCGGCGAGTGCAGATCGTCAGCGGCGCGGCACTTCTCGTCGCCGTCGGCTTCACCGGCTGGCTGGGATACGAGGGGTTGCAGGCGAGGTCGGACCTCGAGACGGCCCAAGACTTCGCGCTGCAGGCCAAAGACGCACTGCTGTCGGGAGATACCCAGAAGGCATCACGAGCGGCCGACGACGCCGATCGATATGCCCGAAACACCCAGAATTCCGTCGATTCATTTCCCTGGCGTCTCACTTCCGCTGTTCCACTCATAGGAGATCCGCTCGACTCCGCCCGTCAGATGACCGCGATCGTGAGCGGTCTGACGCGAGACGTTCTGCTGCCTGCGGTGGACGCAGGCAGTGCGGTGGCACCCGATCAGTTGATTCTCGACGGCGCGCGGATCAACCTCACCGCACTGCGCGACGCCGCACCCGTCCTCGAAACCACCGCGGCCGCGATCACCGATCTCGACGCGCAGGCACAGGCGGTCGACAGCACCTACGTCGGGCCGATCGACGACGCGCGCGTGCAGCTCCAGAAACATGTGTCCGAATTGTCTGGGCTCCTGAACAATACGGCCACCGCCGCGAAAATCGCGCCGGCAATGCTCGGTGCAGACGGACCACGGAGTTACTTCGTCGGCTTCCAGACCAATGCCGAGGCCCGAGGCACGGGTGGCCTGCTGGGTGGCTTCGGAGTAGCAAGAGCGATCGACGGTGCCGTCAGCGTCGCCGACGTCACGAGCAACCGCGAGTTCCGATTCGACTACGCACCCATCGATCTCGGACCCGAATTCGAACAGGCTTACGGTCGCAGCCGTCCCACGCAAGACTTCCGTAACAGCAACATCAGCAGTCATTTCCCTTACGCCGGACGGATCTGGCAGTCGATGTGGCAGCAGGAAACCGGCGAAAGAGTCGACGGCGCAATCGCCACCGACCCTGTCGCGCTGAGTTACGTCCTCGATGTGGTGGGCGACGTTGTATTGCCGGACGGGGAGACGATCACAGCGGACAATGTCGTCGAGTCGACGGAGTCGACCGCGTACACGCGGTTCGGGGACGATCAGGCTGCTCGGAAGAACTACCTGGAGACAGTCGCGCAGACAGTTGTGCGGAAGCTGGCCGGCAGTGTTTCACGTCCCCAGGCACTCCTCGAAGCCCTCGGTCGCGCCGCAGGAGAAGGACGCCTTGCCGTCTGGAGTTCGGTACCGGAAGAACAGGAAGTGCTGGCTACAGTTCCTCTCGGACAGGTAGTTCCCGACGATCCCGCCCCGTACGCCGGCGTGGTGATCAACAACCTCGGGGGCAACAAACTCGACTACTACCTGGAGCGAGAGATCCTGTATACCGCCGGACCGTGCGAAGGCGAGACCCGCGATTCGGCCGTCACGGTGCGTCTCACCAACACCCTCCCCGCAGGTGACTACACCGATTATGTCGCGGGAATGTTCGACAATCCGGTCGGCGCACCGGTGGGCACCAACCTTTCGGATGTGGGATTACTTGCTACGCAGGGCGCCACACTCGAGAAGGTGACCGTCGACGGCACTCCGGTCTTCGGATTCGGAGGCAAGGAACTCGGGCACCCGAAGTTCAGTGTGCAGGTGCCGGTGCGCTCTGGGGAAACGGTCGAAGTTGTCTATGAACTCACCGAGCCGGTCGCTCCCGGAAATCCGCGAGTACCACTACAGCCGTTGGTCGATCGGCCAAGCGTCAAGGTCGACGCCCCACCCTGCAACTGAGGTCGATCGCACCTCTCCCGACACCCGCGGAGATGGGAAAACATCATGAAGAAGTCAGTCGCCATCATCGGCACCCGCGGGTACCCCAGTTACTACGGCGGGTTCGAGACGCTGGTCAGGAACCTCGCGCCTTTCCTCTCCGCAAAGGGCTGGGAGGTAACGGTTTACGGCCGTGAAGGCGCGACCAACGACCGTGACCCCGGCCGTGACCCATCCGTCAGGACCGCAGTCACCAGGGGAATCGATTCGAAGTCGCTCAGCACGCTCTCGTACGGACTCACTTCCAGCATCCACGCAGCGGCTACCCGTCCCGACGTCGCACTGGTCATGAACGTGGCAAACGGGTATTGGCTTCCGATTCTCAAGTCGCGCCACATCCCCTCCGTAGTGAACGTCGACGGCATCGAATGGGAACGTGCGAAGTGGGGCAAGAAGGCAAGAACCGCGTTCAAAGTGGGTGCCCACCTCACCGCGAAGTTCAGCGACCGGATCGTCGTCGACTCACACGAGATCGGAAGGCGCTGGTGGGAGGACTTCCACCGCAGCGGAGATTTCATTCCCTACGGAGGTTCCGACCCTGGACCATTGCAATCGGTCGATGGTCTTACCCCAGGGGGATACGCGTTGATGGTGGCACGGTTTGTGGAAGAAAACACGGTCGACGCGTTCTTCGACGCTGCGGAGGACATCTCCACGGATTGGGAAGTGGTGATCGTCGGGTCATCGGGTTACGGAGGGGAACTCGATCTACGAGCAGAACGCCTGTCGAAAAGCTCTTCCCGAATCCACTGGATGGGACATATAAGCGACGACCAGAGGTTGTTCTCGCTCTGGCAGAACGCAGGGGCATACTTTCACGGCCACAGCGTGGGCGGAACCAACCCGGCGTTGGTGCAGGCGATGGCGTGCGGCGCACCGATCGTCGCCCGCGACACTGTATTCAACCGTGAGGTGCTGGGTGACTCCGGACGATTCGTTTCGCCCACACCGAGCGCAATCACCGCCGCGATTCGCTCACTGCTCGGCGACAACGACCGGCAGGCCGAGTTGCGCAGAAGTGCACGAGACCGCCAGGCAGCGAAGTACACATGGGACGTCGTGTGCAAGGGTTACGAGGCATCGCTCGTCGAGGCCTCGGGAGGCTGAACACTGATCGTTGTTCTCGATGTGGTAGGGGCGCCACGTGTCCGGTTCCGGAGATTCCACAACTTCTGGGAGTAACACAGCAGCCACCAATCCGGCCACGACAATCGAACAGACTGCCAGGTCAATTCGGGTTGGCTACCACCTAATTCTGAAGGACCTCTTGATTATCCACACGTTCCAGTCCCCGATCGATAACGAATCACGACGCCGGCGTTCAACCAACGATCTCGACCACGAACCCTGAAGACGGAAATCATGGCGACACCTCCGCAACTATCCCCAGCATCCTAGATGAACGCGCCTGTACGCTGAAGGAGGACAGGTCAAGGTCTTCGTTACTCACAACCGACCCGAGCCCTTGAAATGCGTCAGACCATGCCGAACGCTCAACAACTAGGATCTGTTCACCCGCAGCATCGGCTATCCGTCCAAGATGGACCGCGGGCGTGACAACCACCTTCACACCACAAGCCAAGTAATCGACCAGCTTCATCAGCGACGAAGAGTCAACGTATTCCGACTCCCTGAACGGTATTATCCCGACAGCGGAGGCCTTGAGAATGCGCAGGACATCTTCGTAATCGACGTTCCCAAGCTTATGTAGGTTCGGTGCATCACTGATCTCGCATAGCCGAGGTCCGCCCCCCGCTACGATGAACAACCAATCCGGGTTGGACTCGACAGTGTTGTTCAACAGATCAAAATCGATTCTTCCATTTATCCCTCCAGCATAGACAGCTACTCGGTTTCGGTGTCCACCCGGGTCTATCGAAGCGATCTGCTCGAGGTCCCCGCCGTTTTCAGCACAGCAAGTGAACACACCGAACGTTTCGAGCTCGTCACGTAACGCTGGCGATACCACGAACGTGGCGTCGGCCGCATCGGAGGTCCGCAATACATATTTCAGGTGCTGCCGCCAACGTCGATCATCGCGGCGGTTTGCACTCGGATCCCAGTGCCTGTCAATTATGTCGAAGATCCGAAAACGCCAGGTTTCGAGTGACACAATCTCGGGGAAGAACCACCAGTAGGCAAGGAGTCCAGGGTTCACAATGTCATATTTCCTGATCATCGCACGCACAACATGGAGCAGATAGATTGATACAACTTTTCGCCACCATGCCGGGAAGGCAAGCGGAACAAAATCGAACAACCGTGGAAGCGTCACCACATGGAGATTTCGGTCGATCGTACGATATGTCGAGCGCCAGTTCCTGAACGAGACCGCAGTACGGAGTAGGCCGCTCGGATCCCGGCGTGGCCTCTGCGTTGAACGACACAGGTACCATACGTCAAGCGTCTTGGAGATTTCGCGGGTCATTTGAAGTGAGGTCTGGTTGGCTTTCGATTCGAATGGAACGCCCCCCAACACAATTATCGATTCACCCGGATACATTCGACCTTCCTCTCCTCGATACCCGCAGAGCACACAAAAGCGCAAGAAAGAGCAACTCCGATATGAAGAGGGAAATCGCGGATGAAGTTGCACCCCCGCGAGCCAGCGCAATAAGAGAAACAATCTGCACGATCAGTGCCACGACGTAGAAGGTCGTGGTCCGACCATACGCGCCCTCGGCAACGAGCGACGTGAGGACTACAGTCGCCCCATAAGCCAGCGGAATTTGAAGTGACAAAACCATGAGCGTCGGGGCGGACGCCCCCGCATCGCCCCCGTACACGAACTCCAAGATCGACTCTCCGGAGATAAACACGACCAAGGGCACGAAGATGGAAGCGCCTACCGTTACTAGAAATACACGAATAATGCTGTATTCGTGCCGGATAAACAGCGGCAACAAGACCGTCTGCAAGATATTTGCGGGGATGAGCAGCAACATCTGGATTCGCAGGGCCGTCGACAAGATGACAAATTCTGATTCAGCGAGCAGATACGATCCCCCGATCGTGAGGCAGGAAGCATAGGCGTGCACAACCAGAGCCTGAACGATCAACCACCTCGACGCATACATCCAATGGGGGCGGATTTTCGGGGTCAGCGAAGTAAAATACGAGCGAAGCGAATCGTGCGACAGCCACACTATTGCCAAGAATGCCGCCAGAGCACCAACTGAATACGCAACGGCAGCGAACAGCGTTGGTGTAACAGAGAGGATTGCGATCCCAATGCCAGCTGTGACTACCGCCGAAGTCACTCGCCCCAGAGCGAGCGCTGACATGTTGCCGCGCGCTTGGAGCAGATAAGTCGGCGATGCAGCCGCGCCGAGCGGCGCCAGGACCAACGCCATCGTCATCCCCACGCCCGCGTTCATGCACGATATCGGGACGACGATCGCGAGGCCGATCGTGGCGAGGACCAGCTGAACCGAAGACGTTTCACGCACGACCGGCCGAACGCTGTCTCCCGCAGCGATACGCCGGACGGCATGCGCGGTCAAACCCGCATCCCCGAGCACAGTGGCGTACATCAGCAGCGACTGCGCAACGCTCAGGTGCGCGAGTTCCGTCAGTCCGACCCGCCTCGCGAAATACGCTGTGAAGGCAAAGAGAGCGAGTTTACTTACTGCTTCCCCGAAACCCAGAGCGAAACTACCTCGTAGTATCCTCACGCCGCGGCCTTACGACCCGGACTCTCATTTCCGGATTTCCGCCTCGAATCGCCGCGCCTGCAGTTGGCCGCTGCAAGTCCGACCAACATCCACGTCTCCATAAGCCACAGGACACTCGTACCTATCGATATGGTCATGTATGCGACCGATATCGCCGTGGCGACGCCGAAACCGATGGCCCTTCCAGCGCGCCACCACACCGCAAAAACAACCATCGACACAACGAGCAGGGTGATTATCCCCCCGTCATACAAGAGCTGCAAAGGCAGATTACCGAGATACGATGGACGCGTAATATCCGGCACGGTCGGATCGAGGTGCCGCTGTCCGTAAGAGTTGAATCCCGACCCGAAAACAAAGTTCTCCGCCGAAGACGAGATATCACTCCATGCAACCTTCCAGCTTGTGTAACGAACAATCTCGGTCCCGCCGGAGAAATCCAGCCCGGTCGCGAATTTTGCGAGCCCGGGATCGTGGTGGGTCGCAATCGTCAACCCGATCCAAGATACGACAGCCACGAATGCAGCAGAAGCAATGATCCTACCCCTCGTGATACCGAGAATCACCAGTGCCAGGACGAACGCCGCAAGCGCACCCCGCGTGTGTGTTGCGAGAATGGCGACAGGAGCAATGAAGAGCATCGCAATTCGCAGACGAGAGCTGAATTGGCGGAGCGGATCAGCTATGCAGATAACAGACCATATACACACCAAGCCGCCGAGAATATTCGCCTCGATGCTGAGCACATACACTGCATAGCCTCCGTACGCCGGATCGAATTGCGCACCGATGCCGTAGCCGGAAATATTCGACAGACCGTACAGAAATATTGCAGACAGCGCGACAGCAAAGTTCACCCACACTGCCGATCGGACGATGAGTCCGGTGAAATCAGGGTTGACGGATATCCAAAATGCAGCCGTAGCGCACATCGCCATCCAGGCGAGTGTCGAGATCGACTCAGCGACGTCCACAGAATGGAGCATCGAGATAACCGCGAGGTATGCGATCCAAAGGTATACAGCAGTAAATAGATTGAGCTGGAACCTGGGAATTCTTCGTCGTTGTACGATATCGCCGAGTACCGAAACGAGAGCGGCTGCTCCGACTACGATCTCAGGACGAACGCTCGCCGGGCCGATCTCGGCGACCGGCCGGGTGACGAACATTGCGAGGACGAGGCTGATCGCAAGGTACCGCCGGTTCGCCGCGAGAAAGAGGACCAGCAGAGCACCGCCGACCATGAGGACGGCCCCGAGACCCGTGAAAGCCGCAGCAGCTCCACCACCGATTGCGACGACAACGACGCCCACAATGGTGGGGATGTTCTCGGGGCGGCCTCGCAGGGCTGGAAGCGCACGCGCAATTCTGGAGGTCGTAGACTTCCGATCCGCTCTATGTTCCACCAGATCACCTATTGCTCGGCGATGCGACCCGGGCGGAGACAGCGCACGATGGTCCCGGCCGCCCGCTGGAACTTCCCTGCTTGTTCATCCGCCTCTTGCCTTCGTCCAACCGCTGGCGGCCGCCTCCGCCGACGCGATGACGTCACAGACGACACACTCGCGAACATCCCTCGAGAACTTCTTCAGAACCGATTCCTGACGCGGTAGATCCTGCCACCGTGCGCGGTTCACAAGCACGGTCCGTATGAACGCCGCGAGACCATCTACGGGGGGCATTTCGAGAACAGACATTGCCCCTACGATCGGCAGGACCTCGGCAGCACCGCCCTCCAGGTGCCCCAAGGTATGAATCCCTGAGGCCCATGCTTCGAGAGGGACCAAGCCGAAAGCCTCTGGGCGTGTGGGGAAACAAGCCACAGCGTCGACGACTCCCTCGAGGCTCTGGACGCCGTCGATCTCCCCGACGTACGTGATGCGCCGGTCGGTTGCCGCCTCATCGAGTATCGCTGCCAAGTGATGCTCCTGGCCGGGGAACGGTCCACCCGCGAGAACGAGGGTCATCTCCATATCGCGAAGTGCAGGACGCCGAAGGGCGCGGACAACCTCGAGATGTCCCTTGTCCCCATTCGTGCGTCCGACAACTGCGATCGCGGGCCTACAACCGGTGGTCTTCGCCGAGCTGACCGAGCACGGGGAGAAGATCGGATACGTAACCGATATTCTGTCCGCGGATATACCGCCCTTCGACATCCACGCCTTGGCAGCCTCGCTGCACGCTGTGATCGGGAACCTTCCGACACGCAACAGCCAAAGCAATACCAGGCCTACCGCACCCCTTTGAATCTCGTGGACCGATACGTAGAAGCTCTGCCTCCGAAGCACCAGGAGTGGGATATAACTCGCCAAGGCAAGTGTCCAGACCACTACGAGATCTGCTCCGCGCATTACCGCTGGAATCCGCGGATTCCCAATTGCGTTCAGCGACTGTACACGACGGAGTACGTGGAGTTCAGGATCAACGACAACGTGTGCACCCAGTGTCGTAAGCTTCTCTGTCAGAGGACCTTTCATAGGCAGCACAACCGCTACATCCCACGCTTCGGAGAGAAAAATCGACACCTCGTCCAACAGCACTCTGCTCGCACCGTATATATCGTTGCTACCGTGCAGGAAGGCCACCCTCATGATCCGACTTCCTTCACCAAGAGGCGCCATCGGTCTCGGAATTGTTCTCTCCCAGTAGAAACCGCTGCCCGCTCGATCGATCTCGCGCGCGAGGATTCCCATGCCGAGCGGTCGCAGATACTGATCATGGACTCGAGCAGTCTTACCTCGTCAGCAGCGTAGTCACACCCGGACGCGGGATCCCCGCCCATTACCTCGGCCAGAGCGCCCCGGGCAGTATGCACAACCGGTAATCCGTGTGATGCAGCCTCCAGAGCAGGGAGGCAGAAACCCTCGTCCAGAGACGCCACTATCAAACAGAACGCGTTGTCGTACAGTTCGGATAAATGTCGACTGCCGATTCCCCTGACGACCTCGATCCATTCACGCTCCGGATCCACACGATCGATCGCACGTTGCACAGCGGACTCTGCATTGCCCGGCCGCGCAACCAGTGTCAAACCGAAGTCGATGCCGCTGACACGGCGAGCGGTCGACACGGTATCGACAGCGATATCCAGCCTTTTATGCCGATCGGTAGACGCCACCGCGAGTACGGTCGGCTTTTCCATACGTTCTTCATAGCCGGGGTGGTTCGCGATCGGCCGGATAGGTTGCGTCGGCCAAGGTATAACAACGACGCAGGTTCCCGGCCATCGCGCGAGTATCCGGTTCCTACTGTGCTCAGACGGCGTGACCACAACGCGGGCCGCGCGAACCGAAATACCGAAGGTCATCCTCGCGTACGCGTTGTAACCGCGGTCGAAAAGTGACGGGTGATCCAGAACCATCGTGTCGTGCATGATGACAATCGAGGGAATATGTCGCGCGCCCAACCCCGTGTTGGTGCAGTGCACGATGCAACAAGCATCGACTTTCCTTGCAGTCCTCGGTGTGTGGACGAAGTCCCACCTGAGCATTCCCGCCAACCGCCCGACCCTGGACTTCGGTTCGCTGCCGATTGTCATCCGGTAAACATCGGTGCCGCTGCCGGCAAGCGCACGGGCCACCTGGGTAGCCCCCTTGCTCGAACCGCTGAACCCTCGTGCGCCGATAAAGTCGTTCAATACCACGATCATCGTCATGCCCCCGCAGCCAGTCGGTAGGAGCGTGCAAGCGCATCGGCAAGAGTGCGGTCGGACAATTTCCTTGCCTGAACGAGAGCGATTCTACGATATTCACCGAGGCGGTCTCGGTCTTCGGCCAGATTCACGACCTTGTCGGCAAAGTGACAAACAGCATCTCGGGGCATCGAACCGACCAGATCCTGTTCCGCCCACGGCACGGGGTCGTCCACCAAGAACTCTTCGAGTCCGACCATTTCTTCCACTGACGTGTTCCGAAACGCGAGGACGGGGCAGCCGCATGCCATAGCCTCGATAGGAGGCAAACCCTGGCCCTCGTAGGCGCTGGGATAAATGAAACAAATCGACGCGGAGTACAGGTCGCGGAGCCCCTCATCGCTCAACTCTCCGACCACCGTGCAATCCGGGAACTCATGTGCCCTTATTCCCCGGCCGGCGATCCTGACCTGGATATCCGATTTTCCGAGCTGTTTCGCGATCTGCTGGATCCAGTGATAGCGCTTCCTGTCATCCCGGGCTCTCTGGTCGACGAGTGCACAAGCATAAGCACCCGGACCGTCAGCCTGCCCGCTCGGACCACGACGAAATGCAGCACTCACCGGGATCGGAGCCGTCACAATCTTCTCCGGCGCGACACCCAGCCTGTCTGCGATGCGATTCGCCGTGTAATTCGAATTTGCGACTACGACATCGCATCTCGTAGCTTGAGCATGGTAGAAGTCGGTCTTCACGCCCCGCTTCGTATATCCGTCGAGGTCCAACGGAATTATGTCCTGTATCGAACAAACCCACGGACGCGTCTTGATCAGTGGAAGATGCATCACTGTCGTCGAGTGGAACAACGAGACCTTCCACAACTGCCCCAAGGTACGTACGTGATCCAGGAAAGGATTCACCGGCACTCGACAGTGCGATGTGGAGATCGGAACGACATCCACGCCGCGTATCTTTTGCGCCGCCGCTCTTACTTCCACGGTGTATCTTCCGAGGCCACGGTCATTACCGGGTTGCGCGAGTGCGCCGACGTCAAGTCCGATTCGCGTCACGATGGCTGTACCCCTCCCGTTTGCACGGCTGATGCACGGGTAGATCGCCTTCGATCACGACCGACTCATCCGCCACTTCACGCTCGCCCAGGTTTCGCTGCACCCATCTCAGTACGCACCTTCGCTCACCAGCACAGCCTTGACCGTCTTTCCGATGATCAGCACGTCGGTGACCATCGACCAGTTCTCGACATACGAGAGATCCAGCCGCACTGCCTCATCCCAGGACAGGTCCGACCGTCCGCTGACCTGCCAAAGCCCCGTCAGTCCCGGCCTCACCAGCAATCTTCGGCGGACTCGGCCGTCGTACCCTTCCACCTCACGACGCAGCGGTGGACGAGGCCCGACGACGCTCATTTCGCCGCGCACCACGTTGATGAACTGAGGCAACTCATCGATGCTGAAGCGTCGAATGATCCGCCCCACGCGCGTCACTCTCGGGTCGTCGTGCATCTTGAACAGAAGTCCGGATCCTTCGCTCCGATCGAGCAGCGCAGGGATCTGTTCGTCGGCGTCGATCACCATCGAACGGAACTTGATCATCGCGAACGGTCGCCCGTCCAACCCGATGCGCTCGGCTCTGTAGAACACCGGGCCCTTGTCGTCGAGCCTGATCGCCAGCGCTACCAACGCGAACACCGGACTCAGCACGACCAGCACGGCCGACGAAAACGCGAGGTCGAACAACCGCTTCCCGCTGCGCTTCGCGCCGTGGTAGCGCGGCTTCTCCACATGGATCAGCGGCAGCCCGGCAACAGGGCGCATCTCCAGGCGCGGCCCTGCGACGTCCACTACCCCGGTGGCAACGACAAGATCGGCTTCGAACGGTTCGAGCATCCATACGAGATCTTGAATGCCGTCGTGCCCGAGGGTTTCGGTGGCGGTCACCGCCACGGTGTCGGCACCGGAGATCTTCAGCGCCTCGACCACCGATGATTCGTCGCCGTAGACGGGGATAAAGCGTCCGCCGGCATCGATAGCCTCCCCGGGCACCCCTGAGTACCGGGGGACGCACACGCCGACGACACGATACCCGTCGGTTTGCTTGCGCTCGAATGTCTGTGCCATGTCCCGAACGGCACGGGCACCCCCGACGACCAGCACCCGCGTGCTGAACCGACCTGACCGACGTTTGCGCGAAACAGCCTTACGCCACAACCATCGACTGAGCAGTAGGGTCATCAAGCCCGCCGGCAGTGCGATCGCCAGATATCCGCGAGCAAGCTCCATCCGGAAGACCAGCGCCAAAATGGCGACGATGCCGAACAACCTGAGGGTGCTTGCGATGACGCGCTGATACTCGTCGAAGCCGGAACCCACGACGCGCCGGGACCGCGTGCGAAACCCGGCGAGAATGATGATCCAGGCAGCTGCAAACGCGACGGAGACCAGTGTGTAGTCGAGGGCGTGGGCGGTATCCACGGTCAGCACGCTGTCCTGACCGAATCGGACCACCTGCGCCGAAACGACCGCGAGAACCACGATCACGGCGTCGGTCCAGAACAGCCAGCGGACGTATGCGCGTTGCCAACTCCGCCGTTTTGCTGATGAACCGCCTCTGCGGTCCTCGGTGCACACCTGTTCGCGACGTACCGCGCGCCGATCGAGAGTAGCTGCGGACCCTCGCTTTTCGGGTACCGCGGTCATCGTGCCTTCGTCCTCATACGTGTCTCCTCCCCGAGACAACCATCGACCCCCGAACTCGGGCCGAGTCAACCGTCGGCCGGGAACGAGTCAGGCAAACCACCCCGAATGCCTTTGCGAAACGACGTAGACCATCCATTACTGCTCAGGGGTCGCTGGGGCAACTATAACGTCACTTACAGTTCGTAGCATCTGACAGCATCTCGAATTGCGGCTTCAGCTATTACCCATTCTTCGCTAATCGTGCGGATCTCGGTCTTGCTTCTGGGACCACCCAGACACATGCGTAACATGCACGGCCACCGCGGCACTCGGCCCGGGTGCGCCGCGAATACCCACGACGCCCACGGCTGTCTGTCTTGCGGAGTTCGAGAGTTTACAGAGGGCAATTTCGAATTTGTTCCGACCGCCTTCGAAAGAATGCCCTCATCCGGCGTCTGCGGCTCGGCGTCGGAGCGTCGGGACGGACGCGGAGAATCGGTCGGTAAAGGCTCGGACCGAGGAAAGTTCGTCATCCTGATCTCGTTCGGGTGGGGTGGGTCTGCCCCGAAGATCGTGATTCGAACGTCCGTTACCGGCAGATCGCGACGGGTGGGTGGATGTAATCCGAACGAATGAAATTGGTCCGCAATGTCCCGTAACCGTAACGTGAGGGATGAGACGGGGGATACACCGTGTGTCGCAAGCGAATACCGCAAGTTTCGCGAAACGGCCGGTCTCGGGGAGGAGACTCGCCTGGGGGCGGACGCTGATCGCGATGGATGGGAGGCCATCGGATCGGTGGACGTACACGAGTTCGTGCGAGCAGACTCGTGCACTGTCTACACGTCCGCCCCCATGGGCGAGGCCGAGTGCCGCAAGCGCAGCGGCGAAGATTGCTTCGGCGGGTGGCAGGTCACGGGATTCTGGAAGTGGAGCTGGTCCGCCCGGGTTGGGGCGTCCGTCTTCCGCCGATCGGTGCCGTCTGCGCTGCTCGGGGGTGGATCCTTCTCCGGCTTCCCACCTCCACAACCGTCGACTTTCACCCGACACGAGGTCCGCGGCCGCACCCGATGCTCAGCGGTCACGCGCCCCTTCGAGTCCGCGGATCAGCGTCGCCGCGTCGAACGGACCGGTGTGCAGCGTCAGATCCGAGCCGGTTGCGCCGAGGTAGAACGTCGGCGTACTACCCACGTCGCTGGTCGCGGCGTCGAGATCGTCGTCCTCCACGCGGTGCCGGTGGCGTCCGAGCCGCAGATCCTCGTCGAAGCGATCCATATCGAGGCCGAGCCTCGCGGCGTGCTCGTATATCTGTTCCTCGGAGAGTTCGTCGCTGTGGGCGAACAGATCGTCGTGCATGTCCCAGAACCTGCCCTGTGCGGAGGCGGCCTCGGACGCCTCGGCTGCGAAGCGGGCGTGGGGGTGAACCTCGTCGAGCGGCAGGTGACGGAAGACATATCGGAGGTCGTCACCGAAATGGGTACGCACGTCCCGGATGCTTCCGGTGGCACGCGTGCAGAACGGGCACTCGAAGTCGCCGTATTCGACCAGCGTGAGCGGCGCGTCCGCCGGCCCGCGCACGTGGTCCCGGTGCGGATCGACCGGCCGCAACAACACAAGGCCGGTCACACCGGTGACAGGGTGGCGACGATCCGAAGCCCGGAACAGCACCCACCCCAGCGCTGTCGCGAGCAGTGCTGCGACGAGGACACCGATGCGGGCATCGTTGGCTCGCTCGGGGGATTCGAATGCCAGGTCCACGATGAACAGCGAGATGGTGAAGCCGATGCCGGCAAGCGCAGCGCCGCCGCGGACCTGGGAGAGAGTGAGACCCGGTGGGAGGCTCCCGGGTCGCAGTCGCGAGAACACGGTGGTGGCCGCGCTGATGCCGACCAGCTTGCCCACCACCAAGCCGAGAATCACGCCCCAGGTGATGGGTGATCCGATCGCGTCGCCGAGTGTCCGACCGGTGATCACCACGCCGGCGTTCGCGAGCGCGAAGATCGGCACAACCAGAAACGAGGTGTACGGCTGGTAGAACCGCAGCAACCGCTCGTTGACGGACACCGCGCGGAGCACCCCTAGCTGGGCGGCACGCGCGTAGTCGGGATTGGGCGATTGCCGGAACGCTCGAGTCAGTTCACCTGCACGTTCCACCTCGCCGCGCCTGGGTGGGTAGACGGGCAGGATGAGCGCGATCAGCACCCCGGCAAGGGTGGGATGCACTCCCGACTCGTAGAACGCCAACCACGTCCCGGCGGCAACGAAGAAGTAGGCGATCCCACGCCACACTTCGAGGCGACGGAACTGCATGATCAAGAGCAGGCCCACACCACCGAGCAGCAGGTACCCGAGCCTCACGTCCTCGGTGTAGAACAGCGCGATGATGGCAAGGGCGCCGATATCGTCGGCCACAGCGAGGGTCAGTATGAAGACGCGTAGCCGGGCGGGACACCGGGGACCGACGAGTGCGAGCGCACCGAGCACGAATGCGGTGTCGGTGGAGACCACCACACCCCACGCTCCGGCCGCTTCCCCAGTGGGATTGAGCAGCAGATAGAGCCCGGCCGGTAGCGCGAGACCGGCGATCGCGGCCACCAGGGGGACAGCGGCACGCGTGCGATCGGTGAGTTCTCCGATCGTGAGTTCGCGTTTCACCTCCAGCCCGACGACGAAGAAGAAGAGGGTCATCACGGCGTCGTTGACCCAGTGCTTCAGATCGAGGCTGATGCCGTAGTCACCGATCCGGATACTCAGCGGGGTGTGCCAGAAGGCCTGATACGAATCCCCCAGGTTCGCCCAGATCAACGCGATCACCGTGGCAGTGAGCAGGAATCCGGCTGCCAGCGTGTCGTCGTCGGTGCCGTCACGGATGCCGGCAAGAAGTCGGGACATCTTGCGAAGCTTCGTGGGGTTCTCGTCGACTGCCATGCGCTCCTCGCTCCGAAGTCCGCTCCGAGTCTGCTCGCAAAACGTTCCCGCCTCCATCGAAAGCGTAGAGAGGGCAGCAGAGCATGGCACTGTACGAAGTGATATCGATGGCACAGACACCGATGGCACGGATGGGATGGGGATGCACATGACCGATCGGACCGAGCGCGCAGTAGTCGGGGACCTCGAATTCGCCTACGAGAGTTTCGGCGACGCAGACGCCCCTCCCCTGTTGCTCGTCATGGGTCTCGCCACGCAGATGCTCGCCTGGGACGAGGAGTTCTGCGAACTGCTCGCCGGCCACGGTTTCCGGGTGATCCGCTTCGACAACCGTGACATCGGGTTGTCCAGCCATCTCGACGAAGCGGGACTCCCCGATCTGGGTGCTCTGCTCGCCGGGCAGGAGACACCAGCGCCGCCGTACACGCTGGTGGACATGGCGAACGACACTGTCGGTCTGCTCGATGCACTCGGCGTTGAATCCGCGCACATCGTCGGGGCTTCGATGGGCGGCATGATCGCCCAGCAAGTCGCGATCGATCATCCGCGACGGGTGCGGAGCCTGACGTCGATCATGTCCACTCCCTCGCGGGAGGTGGGCCGGACGCGGCCGGATGCTGCGGCGGCGTTGTTCCTCCCCCAGCCGACGGACCCGGACACCGCCGCCGAACGTTCACTTCAGCTCTACCGGCTGATCGGCTCGCCTGGATTTCCCCTCGACGAGCGGCGGGTGGCCGACCTGGGACGGCGTTCCTTCGAGCGGGGCAACGACCCCGCCGGAGTCGCGCGTCAGTTCGCAGCGATCACGGTTTCGCCCGGCCGCACTCCGGGATTGCGTGAACTCACGATCCCGACCCTGGTGATCCACGGGGAAGACGATCCACTCGTCCAGGTCGACGGCGGTATCGCGACGGCAGAAGCCGTCCCGGGCGCACGCCTGCTCGTCGTTCCGGGTATGGGCCACAACCTCCCTCCACAACTGTGGGGGCAATTGACGAGCGAGATCGCTGCCCATGCCCTAGCGGCCGAGACCGGTTCGACAGCGGGTGTGTGAGCGGGCGGCGTACGCCCGCACAGTCATAGAGGCTTCAGGAACGAGAAGAAACCGGGAGTGTGGACCTGACGGAGTCGAGTGAGTTTCCGGTACGAAATCAGCCATACGCCATCAACTTTGACGTATCGCTCGTGGTAGTGGCCCCAGCCGTGCAGGGATTCCTCGACACCGTTGTTGTCCCACCACAACTGGTCTTCCATCGCCCACACGCCCCGCGCGGTGGTATCGGATTCCAGCACGATCTCGGGGCAGTGCCCGTGGTGCGCCGACGTGATGGGAACCGGACCGTCGAGCATGTTGCTGATGGCGCGAGTCAACGCCTCGCGGCCGACGACCCGCCCTGATTCACCGTCGGAACTGGGCTGCTTGTCGCCGGGCAGACCCTGCCACGTCTCGCTCACGACGTCCTCGGTGTGCAGGGTCGGGTAGTACTCCCACTGCTTGTTGTCCATCACCCGGAGCCGGGTGGCGAAGACCCGCTCGATCTCACGGATGGCGAGGAGTTGCTCCGCAGCGCCCAGGGTGAGAGTCGGCGAATCCGTATCGGCGTCTCGTAGTTCGTTGTGCGACAAGATCTCACCTTCGATCGAGGTCAGCGGGATGCTCGGGCCAGCAGTTCGCGCGCAGCATCGCTACCGTCGAGCAACCGGGCGGTGCGGCGCTTGATCTTCCAGGATCCGTCGATGCGCGCCAGTTCGAATCGGTTGGCGGTCACGCGCCAGACGCGGAACGAATCGGCGTCGAGGTTGCGGCGGAGCAGCAGCGAATGGCAGGTGGCGACGGCAGTGTCTCCGTCGACCCGGATGTGGACCGGGTCGAGGAGATGGCCGCAGCCTTCGTTGATGTAGTCCTGGTGCGGACGGGTGCGCACCATCTCGGTGATCGCGTCGCGACCCTCCATCACGCGGATGTCGATGTCGTAGACAGCGTCCTCGGCCCACAGTTCGCCGACCGCGTCGGCGTCACCGGCATCGACGGCGGGACCGTACGCCGTCAGCACTTCCTGGATCGCCGCCTTGTCCTCGAGTACCTGGACGCGCTCGAGCAGGGAAGCCACCAGGGCTGCGGTGTCGGTCATCATTCTCCTTCCGGAGCGTGTGTGCGGACGGCTGTGCGTTGCCCTCGTTGTACCGCTGCGCCCCACGTGAAGCAGTTCTTGTCCCGTTCAACGGAAAGATCGATGCGGCCCGGTGTGGCCCCTGCCACTCTTCGAGCAGTGCATCGGCACACTGTGTGCGCCGGTCCCATCCCGTAACGGGACACCCCCAACCCCCGCTCGGCGTCCCCCCGCCGCTACCCCAGGAAGAGTCACGCCATGGGCCACGTTTTGGACAGAATCATGCAGCACGCGGACGAGATCCGCGCCGAGGGCGTCGAGGGCGACAAGCTCATGCGCCTCACCGACACGACGGCGAAGCACCTGCGCGAATCCGGCATAATCCGCACCTTCCAGCCGAAGGAGTTCGGCGGATTCGAAGGTCATCCTCGTGAGGCCGCAGAAACCGTGATGGCACTCGGCGCGCTCGACGGCGCGACGGGCTGGGTCGCCGGCATCGTGGGTGTGCACCCGTGGGAGCTGGCATTCTTCGACCCGAAGGCTCAGGAAGAGATCTGGGGCGCCGACAACGACATGTGGATGGCGTCGCCGTACGCGCCCATGGGTGTGGCGGTGCCGGTCGACGGTGGCTACATCCTGAACGGGCGGTGGGCATTCTCGTCCGGAACGGACCACTGCGGCTGGATCATGATCGGTGCGGCAGTCGGCGACAAGGACGGCAACCGGACCGACAAGGTGCTGCACGTCGTGCTGCCCCGCTCCGATTACGAGATCGATCAGGACAGCTGGAACGTCATCGGGCTGCGTGGTACGGGTTCGAAGGACCTGATCATCAAGGACGCGTTCATTCCGGAACACCGCACCCTCGACGCAGAGATCGTCCTCAGCGGTAACGGCTGGCGTCACGCCGGCCGCGACGAGACGCTCTACAAGTTCCCGTTCTCGTACATCTTCCCGCTCGGCATCACCTCCTCCCTGATCGGCATGACCGAAGGCGCGCTGGCCTGCTATATCGCGGCCCAGAAGGAACGCGTCCAGGTGACGGGTGTCCCGATCAAGGAAGATCCCTACATCCTCTTCGCGATCAGCGAGGCGGCGTCGGAGATCTCCGCCTCGCGTCTGGCACTGCTCGAAACCGTCGATCGTTTCTGGGACAAGACGGACCGCGGCGAGGAGATCAGCTTCGAGGAGCGCGCTATCGGGCGCCGCACCCAGATCTCGGCAGCGTGGCGCGCGGTGCGTGCGATGGACGAGGTGTTCGCCCGCGCCGGCGGCGCTGCGGTGCACCTGAAGACGCCGATGCAGCGCTTCTGGCGCGACGCCCACGTCGGCCTCACCCACGCCATTCACGTGCCCGGCATGATCTACCATTCGGCCGCACTCACGCAGCTCGGCGGCGAGCCCCAGGGCGCGTACCGCGCAATGATCTGATCCACCCACAACCTTCGAGGAACTACAGACATGACAGAATTACGTGGTCTCGGTTACCTGAGAGTTCAGACCCAGGACGTCGCGCGGTGGCGCGAGCTGCTTCTCGACGGTCTCGGTATGGCGGAAGGTTCCGGTCCCGAGCCGGACGGCTTCTACGCCCGCGTGGACGAGCGTCGCTCCCGCATCCAGGTGCTGCCCGGCGATTCGGACAAGGCACTGGCCGTGGGCTGGGAGGTGCGTGACGAATTCGCGCTCCAGCGCGTTCGTGAAGCGGTCGAGAAGTCGGGCCGCACGGTGGAGGTGCTCTCCCACAAGGAGGCCACCTACATCGACGCGGAAGGTGCCATCGCGTTCCAGGATCCGGCCGGCACCCGCGTCGAGGTGTTCTTCGGTCCGGTCCTCGACCACAGCCCGGTCGTCACCCGCTTCGCCGGTCGCTGGGTCACGGGTCGTCACGGCCTGGGCCACGTCGTACTGCCTTCGGCGAACTTCGACGAGACCTACGAGTTCTACACGCAGGTATTGGGATTCCTGCCGCGTGGCTCGATCCGTCTCGACGAGGACGGCCACGTCCGCGTGCGTTTCCTCGGCATCAACGAGCGCCATCACAGCCTCGCGCTGTGCCCGGCGCCGCCGAACGAGGAGCCCGGACTCGTCCACCTGATGACCGAGGTCGACACCCTCGACGCGGTAGGCCAGGCGCTCGACCGGGTCAACCGCCTCGACTTCTCGATCTCGTCGACGCTGGGTCGCCACACCAACGACAAGATGATCTCGTTCTACGTTCGCGCACCCGGCGGATGGGACCTCGAGTTCGGCACGGAGGGCATGCTCGTCGACGAGCGGTTCTACACCTCCGAGGAGATCACCGCCGACGCCTACTGGGGTCACGATCAGACGGGCTCCGAGCCGCTGAAGGCGTTCATCCCCGCCGGATAGACCCGAGTAACCCTGCCCCACAGGAACACTCACAGAAGCGGGGGGGGGGGGGGGGGGGGGGGGGGGGGGGGGGGGGGGAGGGGGGGGTGG
>JAEZDV010000240.1 GCA_023417985.1 Actinomycetes bacterium
AGCTGTTCAAGGAGTACTTCGGCACGGTGATCCCGGCCGGCGACAACAAGTTCTCCGCGCTGAACACCGCCGTATGGTCCGGTGGCTCGTTCATCTACGTCCCCAAGGGTGTGCACGGCGACTTCCCGCTGCAGGCCTACTTCCGGATCAACACCGAGAACATGGGCCAGTTCGAGCGGACGCTGATCATCGCCGACGAGGACTCGTACGTGCACTACGTCGAGGGCTGCACGGCGCCGATCTACTCGTCGGACTCGCTGCACTGCGCGGTGGTCGAGATCATCGTCAAGCCGGGTGGCCGCTGCCGCTACACGACGATCCAGAACTGGTCGAACAACGTCTTCAACCTGGTCACCAAGCGGGCGCGCGCCGAGGCCGGCGCCACCATGGAGTGGGTCGACGGCAACATCGGTTCCAAGGTCACGATGAAGTACCCGGCCGTGTGGATGACCGGTGAGCACGCCAAGGGCAAGGTGCTCTCGGTGGCGTTCGCCGGTGAGGGTCAGCATCAGGACACCGGTGCCAAGATGCTGCACCTGGCCCCGCACACCTCATCGACCATCGTGTCGAAGTCGGTTGCCCGCGGCGGCGGCCGCGCGTCGTACCGCGGTCTGGTGCAGGTCAACAAGGGCGCCTACGGATCCAAGTCGACCGTCAAGTGCGATGCGCTGCTCGTCGACCAGATCAGCCGCTCGGACACCTACCCGTACGTCGACATCCGCGAGGACGACGTGACGATGGGCCACGAGGCGACCGTGTCCAAGGTCAGCGACGACCAGCTGTTCTACCTCATGAGCCGCGGCCTCAACGAGGACGAGGCGATGGCGATGGTGGTCCGCGGGTTCGTCGAGCCCATCGCCAAGGAGCTGCCGATGGAGTACGCCCTCGAGCTCAACCGACTGATCGAACTGCAGATGGAAGGGGCAGTCGGCTAAATGACTGCGGAAGCGAAGAACACCCCCACCACCGGAACACCGGCAGGTGCCGGGGTCCAGGAAGCCGTGCGCGGCGAGAACCCCGCGTCGGCTCTCGAAGGCTCCGCCAAACCGGCAGCCAACAAGGGTGAGGTGTTCACGTCGTTCGACGTGAACGCCTTCGAGGTCCCCTCCGGCCGCGACGATATCTGGCGGTTCACGCCGCTGCGCCGTCTGCGCGGACTCCACGACGGGAGCGCCGTCGCCAACGGCTCCGCCACCGTCGACGTCACCACCGTCGACGGCGTGCAGGTCGAGACCGTCGGCCGCGACGACGCGCGCCTCGGACAGGGCGGCGTCCCGTTCGACCGGATCGCCGCGCAGGCGTACTCGTCGTTCGAGACCGCCACCGTCCTCACTGTCGGCCGCGAAACCGAGATCGCCGATCCGGTCACCGTCACCGTCACCGGACCGGGGGAGGGGAACGTCGCCTACGGGCATCTGCAGATCCGCCTCGAGCCCTTCGCCCGGGCCACCGTCGTGCTGGACCAGCGAGGGAGCGGCACCTACGCCGAGAACGTCGAGTTCGTCGTCGGCGACAGCGCCCGGCTCGAGGTCGTTGCGGTGCAGGACTGGGCGGACGATGCCGTTCACGTCGCCGCGCACCACGCTCGGCTGGGTCGCGACGCGGTGCTGCGTCACTTCACCGTCGCGCTCGGCGGCGATCTGGTCCGCGTCTCGGCGACGACCAAGTACGACGCGCCCGGCGGTGACGCCGAATTGCTCGGTCTGTACTTCGCGGATGCCGGACAGCATCTCGAGCAGCGTCTGCTCGTCGACCACTCGCAGCCGCACTGCAAGTCGAACGTGATCTACAAGGGCGCCCTGCAGGGCGATCCCGACTCGGGGAAGCCGGACGCGCGCACCGTGTGGATCGGTGACGTGCTCATCCGCGCCGCGGCCGAAGGCACCGACACCTTCGAGCTCAACCGCAATCTGGTGCTCACCGACGGTGCCCGCGCCGATTCGGTCCCGAACCTCGAGATCGAGACCGGCGAGATCCTCGGTGCAGGCCACGCCTCGGCGACGGGCCGCTTCGACGACGAGCAGCTCTTCTACCTGCGGTCCCGCGGTATCCCGGAAGACCAGGCGCGCCGTCTCGTCGTGCGTGGCTTCTTCCACGAGCTCCTGGAACGGATCACGGTGCCCGAGATCCGTGAGCGTCTCGACGCCGCCATCGAAGCCGAACTGGCGGCGGTCGGCGCCTGACCGGCCACGACCCGTAACCCTGATACTTCTTCTTTAAGGAACCACTGATCGATGTCTACACCTCAGAACGTCCTCGAGATCAAGGACCTGCACGTTCGTGTCGCGCAGACCGACGCGAACGCCGAGCCGATCGACATCCTCAAGGGTGTCGACCTCACCGTCCGCTCGGGTGAGACCCACGCCATCATGGGGCCGAACGGCTCCGGCAAGTCCACGCTCTCGTACGCGATCGCCGGCCACCCCAAGTACGAGGTGACCTCCGGCAGCATCACCCTCAACGGTGAAGACGTGCTGGCGATGACGGTCGACGAGCGCGCCCGCGCCGGACTGTTCCTCGCGATGCAGTACCCCGTCGAGGTCCCCGGCGTCTCGATGTCGAACTTCCTGCGCACCGCGGCCACCGCTGCGCGCGGCGAGGCACCGAAGCTGCGGCACTGGGTCAAGGAAGTCAAGGGCGCGATGTCCGAACTCGACATCGACCCCGCGTTCGGTGAGCGCAGCGTCAACGAAGGCTTCTCCGGCGGCGAGAAGAAGCGTCACGAGATCCTTCAGCTCGGGCTGCTCAAGCCGCGCATCGCGATCCTCGACGAGACCGACTCCGGTCTCGACGTCGACGCGCTGCGCGTGGTCTCCGAGGGTGTGAACCGCTACCAGGAACGTGAGCACGGCGGCGTCCTGCTGATCACGCACTACACCCGCATCCTGCGCTACATCAAGCCGCAGTTCGTGCACGTGTTCGTCGGTGGCCGCATCGTCCAGTCGGGCGGTCCCGAACTGGCCGACGAACTCGAGACCCACGGCTACGAGCGCTTCACCCACGCCGCAGCAGCTGACACCCAGGGAGCGTGAGCGGATGACGGCGACGGTGCGGACGCTCGACGTCGCCCGGATCAGGGCCGACTTCCCGATCCTCGGGCGGACGGTGCGCGAAGACAAGCCGCTGGTCTACCTCGACTCGGGTGCGACGTCGCAGCGTCCGGTGCAGGTCCTCGACGCCGAGCGTGAGTTCCTCACGACGTGCAACGCCGCGGTCCACCGCGGCGCACACGCGCTGTCGGAGGAAGCAACGGACGCGTACGAGGGTGCTCGCGCTGCCATCGCCGGCTTCGTCGGTGTCGACGCCGACGAGGTGGTGTTCACCAAGAACGCCACCGAGGCACTCAACCTGGTCGCGTACGCGTTCGCCGACGATCGGTTCCCGTACGTGCTCGGCCCCGGTGACGAGATCGTCGTCACCGAACTCGAGCATCACGCGAACCTCGTGCCCTGGCAGGAACTCGCCCGGCGCACCGGTGCGACCCTGCGCTGGTACGGCGTGACCGACGACGGCCGGATCGACCTCGACTCGCTCGAGCTCACCGAGCGCGTCAAGGTGGTGGCGTTCTCGCATCAGTCCAACGTCACAGGTGCCGTCGCGCCTGTCGAGGAGATCGTCCGGCGGGCTCGGGCGGTGGGCGCGCTCGTCGTGCTCGACGCCTGCCAGTCGGTGCCGCACGCGGCCGTGGACTTCCGGGAACTGAACGTCGACTTCGCGGCGTTCTCCGGGCACAAGATGCTCGGTCCGTCGGGGATCGGTGTTCTGTACGGCCGCCGCGACCTGCTCGCCGACGTTCCGCCGTTCATCACCGGCGGCTCGATGATCGAGACCGTCACCATGGAGGCCACCACGTTCGCGGCGCCCCCGCAGCGATTCGAGGCCGGCTCTCCGATGTCGTCGCAGGCCGTCGGCCTCGGCGCCGCGGTGCGATACCTGCAGGACATCGGCATGGACGCGGTGGCCGCGCACGAGCACGAGCTGACGGCCGCGGCACTGAGCGAGCTGGGAAGCATCGACGGGGTACGGATCATCGGGCCCACGACGGCTGAGCAGCGCGGAGGCGCGGTGTCGTTCGTCGTCGACGGAATCCACGCTCATGATCTCGGGCAGATCCTCGACGACGAGGGCGTCGAGATCCGCGTCGGCCATCACTGCGCGTGGCCGCTGCACCGCCGGTTCGGGGTCGCAGCGACGGCACGCGCGTCGTTCGCGGTGTACAACACGCTCGACGAGGTTCGGGCACTCGGCGCGGCTGTTCGGCGCGCCCAGGAATTCTTCGGGGAGCGTGCCTGATGCGAATGGAGCAGATGTACCAGGAGGTGATCCTGGATCACTACAAGCATCCGCATCACCGCGGCCTGCGTGACCCGTTCGGCGCCGAGGTCCACCACGTCAATCCCACCTGTGGGGACGAGGTGACCCTGCGCGTGCACCTCGACGGCGGGACGGTCGCCGATGTCTCGTACGACGGGCAGGGCTGTTCGATCAGCCAGGCGTCCACCTCGGTGCTCACCGACCAGGTGATCGGCATGTCCGTTGCCGATGCGCTCGCCACTGTCGACAGCTTCGTCGAGATGGTCGGCAGTCGGGGCACCGTCGAGGGCGACGAGGACGTGCTCGGCGACGGCATCGCATTCGCCGGCGTATCGAAGTACCCGGCACGCGTGAAGTGCGCGTTGCTGGGCTGGATGGCTTTCAAGGATGCCGTCGCGCAGATCGTGGACAAGACCGGCGACTCCGCCGCTCCCGCGAGCGGCGGCGCCGACACCGTTTCGAGCGGAGGACAGAACCGATGACAGAACCCGCCCCCGGCACCACGAACCCCGAGACCGCGGACTCCACTCCCGTGGCCGACGGCACCAGCGGCGACGCGACCACGCTGGTCGCCGACACCGTGCCGCCGCTGGACCCGGTACGACTCGACGAGCTCGAAGAGGCGATGCGCGACGTCGTCGACCCCGAGCTCGGTATCAACGTCGTCGACCTCGGTCTGGTGTACGGCATCTCGGAGGCCGAGGAAACGGTCACCGTCGACATGACCCTCACATCTGCCGCGTGCCCGCTCACCGATGTGATCGAGGATCAGGCCCGCAACGCGCTGGTGCGCAGCGGCATGTGCGGCGATCTCCGCATCAACTGGGTGTGGATGCCGCCGTGGGGACCCGACAAGATCACCGAGGACGGACGCGAGCAGTTGCGTGCCCTCGGCTTCACCGTGTGACGGTTACGGAACTCCGTGACCGAGACACAGCGGCGCGCGGACGAGAACGGCGGTAGCCCGTCGGCTGACAAGGCCGATGCGGCTGCCGCCGATCCCGTCGTCGCGCTCGAGCACGAAATGATCGCGGTGACCCGGCGCTTCCGGCGCCTGATCGCCGACCGGGCTCGCGCGCTGCATCCGCGGCTGGACCCGGTGTGTTACCCGATGTTGCTCATGCTGCGTCGCGCCGATGCGGTCGCGATGTCGGATCTCCTTACGGAACTGGCGATCGAGAAATCGACGTTGACTCGTCGTATCGACAGCGCGGCACGCCTCGGACTGGTCGAGCGGATTCCCGATCCGGACGACGCTCGCGCCCGCCTGGTCGCGTTGGACCCGGACTGCCGGCGCAAGCTCGACGAGATCCTGGCGAACGAGACCGAACTCTGGCGTGAACGGCTGGCCGATTGGAACTCCGCCGATATTCGCGAGCTCACCGCCTTGCTCCAGCGCCTCGGCGAGTCGATGGACTGACTGCACGCACGTGCAGTCGGCGCCGCGCGTCAGGCGCCTTTGCGTTCGCTCGTCTTCTTCGCCGGCGTCTTCTTGGCCGGGGATTTCTTTGCGGCCGTCTTCTTCGCTGTTGTTTTCTTCGCCGCGGTCTCGCCTGTCGCCGTCTTCTTCGCCGGTGTTTTGTTGGCGGCCGTCTTCTTCGCAGTGCTCGCC
>JAEZDV010000245.1 GCA_023417985.1 Actinomycetes bacterium
CCCCTGAACTTCGTGGTCGGGGTGCCCGAGGACGCGGAGATCCCCCTCTCGGTCGCGCGTACCGCGACCGACGTCCTGCGGGAGGCGGGGATCGCCGCGAGCGTCGTGGAGTTGCCGCCCGACGAGCTGTACGGAGAGTCTCTCGTCGACGGTGACATCCACGCGATCCTCGGCTGGATGCGGGCCGGAGACGATCCGGCCACCGCAGCCCTGTCGCGCTTCGGCTGCCCGCCGGTCCTGCCGACCGTCGAGGGTGCTGCCCGCACCACCGATCCGACGGTGAATGCACAACCCGGCGAGTCCCCGGACGCCGGAGCCGGGGACGCCGCCACCACGCCTGCTTCGCCCACGCCGCAGGACGAGGACGACCGGGAGAACGAGATCCGTGCGACGCTCGAAGCGCCGAGCAACCTGTCCGGTACGTGCGTGCCCGGCCTCGAGGAAGACCTGCTTGCCGCGGTGCGCGGAACCGCCGACGCGCGGGAAGTGATCACCGCCGCGCAGCCCGACCTGTGGGCACTGGCGGTGAACCTCCCGATACTGCAGGATCGCACCGTGGTTGCGGCGGGACCGGACATCGACAACGTGTCGCTGACCGGTTCGATTCCGGCCGGCATCGTCGGCGACGCACACCTGTGGTGGAGGAGCAAACCGTGACAACAGATTTCGTCCAGCGGCCGAACGTCCCGGATCGTCGGCTCCTGCTGGTCCACGCGCACCCCGACGACGAATCGCTCACCACTGGCGGCGTCATCGCCCGTTACGCCGAGGAAGGTGCCGAGGTCACCGTCGTGACCTGCACACTCGGCGAAGAGGGCGAGGTCATCGGCGAGCGCTGGGCGCAGCTCGCCGCCGACCAGGCCGATCAGCTCGGTGGTTACCGGGTGTTCGAACTCAGCCGCGCGCTCGCGGCGCTGGGCGTCGACGGCCCCCGATTCCTCGGTGGCGCAGGCCATTGGCGCGACTCGGGTATGGCCGGGACACCGGCCGCCGGGAACCCGCGGGCATGGGTGAACGCCGACGCGCAGGAGGCGCTGGAAGCGCTGGTCGCCGTGATCCGCGAGACGCGGCCGCACGTCGTCGTCACCTACGATCCGCGCGGTGGGTACGGGCACCCCGACCACATCGCGGTGCACGACCGTGTCACCGCCGCAGTCGAACTGTCCGGGACCGAGGACTTCCCCGAGGCGGGCGCCCCGTGGACCCCGGCGAAGGTGTACTGGACGGTGACCGAGAGGTCGGCGCTGGACGCGGGGATCGCCGCCATCGGAGACCTGCCCGACGGCTGGCGCCGCCCCGAACCGGGAGAGCTTCCGAGCGTCGCCGACGACCGGGTGACCACCGCGGTCGACGTGTCGGCTGTGCTCGACTCCAAACGCGCCGCGATGGCCGCGCACGCGACACAGGTGGTGCTCGCTCCGGACGGCGGTCAGTTCGCACTGTCCAACATGGTGGCTCAACCGGTGTTCGCCGAGGAGCACTTCGTGCTCGCGCGCGGGGAACTCGGGCTGCTCGACGACACCGGTCGAGAGGATGACCTGTTCGCCGGCATAGGTTAGTGTGATCCCGGTCATACAGACTGCCGCGCGGGGGGCGGCCCAGATCACCGGGGGCACGATGTACAACTGGTCCGTACAGAATCAGATCGTCGCGTTCGTGGACTCGCTGCGGCCCTACTCCGATCAGATCCGCGCGGAGTACTACGACGCGCTCTACCAGTTCGCCGATCAGCAGAGCGCCCTGCTGACGATGCTCGGTTACCCTCCGGTCCCGTGAGCCCACAGGACCCGGTGACGCGGTCTCCCGGTCCGTGGCGCACTATCGTGTCATGACGGTCGATCCCGCAACCGGGCAGCCCGGTGGTCCCGTATCCGAACCCGAACCGCGCCGGGGCGTGGTCGTACTGCTGGTGATCAGCGGCGGCCTGTGCGCGATGCTGTCGGTGTTCTACCTCGGCCTCTACATCGGCGGGGTGCCCTTTCCCGTCGTGATCGTCCTCGCGGCGGTGATGAACCTCCTCCTGGTGGCGGCGACGCGTACCGAGACGGGCTCGCTGAGCCGCGCGGCCCTTCCGCTCGTCGCGTGGGGCGTGGTGTTCCTGCTCTGTCTTGCCGGAGGCCCCGGCGGCGACCAGGTGGTCGTCGCCGACTGGCGTCTGCTCTTGCTGCCGGTCGCGGCCCTGGCGCCGGCCGCGGTCTACCTGTTCTCGGCTCGCATCACCGAGATCACACGGGCAGCCCGGCCGCCCGAGCAGCGTTCCTGAGCACGTCGGTCACCATCTCCCGCGTCAACCGGCCGGTGAAGGTGTTCTGCTGACTGACGTGGTAGCAGCCGAACAGGTGTAGCGGACGGCGTGACGACGACGCCGGCTGCAGGACCACGTGCGCGCCGTGCGCGAACTTCGGCCGCGGCGTGGGCACCGTCCACCCTGCGGTGGACAGGACCGGCAGCAGCGACTGCCATCCGAAACCGCCGAGCACGACGACCGCCCGCAGCGTCGGCGCGAGCAGATCGAGTTCCTGCTCGAGCCAATGCCGGCACATGTCCCGTTCGCCCACCGTCGGCTTGTTCGCCGGCGGCGCGCAGTGCACGGGCGCGGTTACCCGCGTGCCGAACAGTTCGAGTCCGTCGCCCCGGTGCGTCGCGACCGGCTGGGAGGCCAGCCCCGCCTCGAACATCGCCTCGTACAGCACGTCACCGGACCGGTCGCCGGTGAACATCCGGCCGGTGCGGTTGCCACCGTGCGCCGCGGGCGCGAGCCCTGCGATCAGCAGCGACGCGTCGTCCGGACCGAATCCGGGGACCGGCCGGCCCCAGTACTCCTCGTCGCGATACGCGGCCCGTTTCTCCCGGGCGACCTGCTCGCGCCACGCCACCAGACGCGGGCAGGCACGGCACTGCACCAGTTCGGCGTCCATCTCCTCGAGTGTTCCGGGGTCCGGGCCCGAACGCGGATCCGTCATCGGCGTGTCCAGGGGTCGCCGCAGCCGGGAGTCACCGCGTCGATCAGCGACCAGGCCTGATCCTGGGGAATGTCGATCACCTCGTAATGCCCGGCCCCCGCCGGTGTGGCCGCGACGACGGTCGCGAGACCCGCCCGGCGCTGGAAGAAAGACTGCCGGACCGTCCAGCCGATGATGCCATCGGCGTCCAGACTCACGCGCTCACGATCGACCGACCCGTTACGGGTGACGAGGCGACCGGGCACGACCGCATGACCCAGTCCGCGATAGCGGTCCCACGCCAGTGCGCAGCCCGTCGCGACAGCCGCGGCGACCACGACGATCGTCGCGGGAAGTGGCAGAGCCCGACCGGCCAGCGCGAACGCCCCGATCACGGCAGCGGCCACCACGATCGCGGGCCCGAGAGCTCGTGTGTAGCGGCGACGCCGGGCCGCGGGTCCGTGTGCGAGTATCGGAACCTGCAGCGGGCGCGGATCGGTGAGTACGTCCGCCGCGACACGCCGCACCTCGCGTTCGGGTGCGGACGGCAACACCAGCGACGATTCGCCGCCCTCGGCCGCGACCCCGGTCATGATGGCGTCGAGGCGCGCGCCTCCGGCGAGCCGGAGCGCGAGCGGTTCGCGGAGATTCACCCCGCGCAAGCGCTCACGGTCGAGCGTGGAATGCCGAACCTTGACGAGGCCGTGGCCGATACGCAGCATGCGTCCGTCGTCCGTCACCCGCAGGTTCCCGTAGAGCAACACGTAACGTGCGCACGCGGCGACGCTCGCAACCAGCAGAACGACGAAAGCCACGACCGCGATCGAGACCACCACACCGGCGGTTTCGAACGCCGCGACGCCGCGTTCGAAACTCCCCGACTCCGCGATGCGCTCGCCGAGCCCGTACTGGAACGCCAGGCCGACGACGGCCGCGATGCCGATCAAGCCGGTCGTGGAGAACGGTGCGTAGCGCACCCAGCGCGGGTCGAAGCGTGCGAGTTCGACCTCGGGGGACGAGGTCGCGGTGGGTCCGGCGATCCGGGTGTCCGTACCGTCGGGGTTCGTGCCGCCGGTGCCGGGCAGGTCGGCGAGCAGGGCGGCCCGCAACTCGGGCACGGAGTCTGCGGAGAGCCCGTTGAGTTCGAACCGGTTGCGATCACCGGCGCCTGCCGACTGCCCCGTGCCGATCTTCACCACCGCCAAGCCGAGCAGTCGGTGCAGCACCCTCTGCTCGACGTCCACCGACCGGATCCGGCTGCGCGGGATCGACAGTTCCTGTCGCTGGAGCAGCCCGCGACGCAACTCGACGTGCACCGGCCCCACCCGGTACGTCGTCGTGAACCAGCGGGACACACCGACCGCCACGAGTACCACGGTGGCCGCGAGCCCCCAGTACGGGTTGCCGCTGCTGGTGCCGAGCACCACGGTGCCGATCAGCACGGGGAGCAGGCGCAGCACCTCTTCGACGGGGTGGACGAGCAACATCCGGGGGTCGAGCCGGGACCACGGCGCCGCCGCGTCCGGGTCGTCGCCGGGGGACAGGGCGGCGGCACCGTCGGCCGGGCCGGGATGGGGGTCGGGGTTCATGTCGCGTCGACTCCGTCGCGACCTGCGATCTCGGTCAGCCGCGCGACGGTGTCGTCTGCGACGGCGGCGTCGAGGGCGGTGATCTCGACTGCCCCGGCCGACGACGCGGTGGTGACGGTGACGGTCGCCAGGCCGAGCCAGCGATCGATCGGGCCGCGTGCGGTGTCCACGGTCTGGATACGCGAGATCGGGGCGATGCGCCGTTCCTGGGTGAACCATCCGGACCGCGTGTAGACGGCGGTGTCGCTGATCTCCCAGCGGTGGACGCTGTAACGCCATTGCGGCACCACGGTGATGTGCAGCGTCGCGAGGACCACCGTCACCACGGCAGCAGCGACATGCCAGCCGACGAGACGGGAATCGATCACCCCCCACACGACCTGCGCGAGCGCCACCGGCACCCACAGGAGCGCGGCGTTGATCGCCCACAGCGTTCGCGCTCGCTCGCTCGGACGCCAGGCCGGGTCGGCCATCCGCACCTGCGGCGCCGGACCCGAGGCAGGCAGCGGATTCCGCTCCTCCGGAGGCGCCGAACCCACGTCGGCGTCGCTGTCCACCATGACCCTCCTATGCTCGCCGGGCCCCGCGGCGGCCCGACATCGTTGTCGGTATCCAGGCTAGGCTGATGCCGGAACACGAGTCCGACCCGTCGGGCAGGAACCGCACCAGGAGGATCGCCATGACCGAATCGTCGGATGCACTCGGCTTCGACATCCAGCAGGGTGACGACTCCGAGGCCGACCGCATCGACCAGGCCATTCCGGTGGGTGAAGAACCCGCTGACGTTCCACCGTCCGATGTGCCCCTCGAGGCGGACCCTGCCGACACGTACGAGCAGCACCTCGAAGTGCCCGTCGACGACGACTACCCGCGCGAATAGACCCCGAGGTGGCATGCCGCCCCCGTGAGGCGGATGATCGGCCGATGACCGATTCCGCGAACGACACCGCGCAGTCCGCGATGCTTCCGACGCCGTCCGTGCGTCCCGGGGCGGTACCGCCGCCGGCACCTTCCGCGATGCGTCGGGCGTTGCGCCGAGCGCGTGACGGCGTGACGCTCAACGTCGACGAGTCCGCGGTGCTGCTGCAGGCGCGCGGATCCGACCTCGAAGACTTGTGTGCCTCCGCGGCCCGGGTGCGCGACGCGGGACTGCTCGCGGCCGGGCGACCCGGAACCGTCACATACTCGCGCAAGGTTTTCGTCCCGATCACCCGGCTGTGCCGGGACCGCTGCCACTACTGCACCTTTGTGACGGTTCCGGGCAAGCTCCGGGCCGAGGGCCGGGGGATGTACCTCGAGCCCGACGAAATCCTCGAGATCGCGCGGCAAGGCGCCCAACTGGGCTGCAAGGAAGCTCTGTTCACACTCGGCGACCGGCCGGAGGAGCGGTGGCCGGAGGCGGCCCGATGGCTCGAAGAGCGTGGGTACGACTCGACTCTCGACTACGTGCGCGCGATGTCGATCCGCGTACTCGAAGAAACCGGCCTGCTGCCGCACCTCAACCCCGGCGTGATGAGCTGGGCCGAGATGTCGCGGCTCAAGCCGGTCGCGCCCTCGATGGGCATGATGCTCGAAACCACCTCGGAGCGACTGTTCACCGAGAAGGGGGAGTGCCACTACGGCAGCCCCGACAAGGACCCCGCGGTGCGGCTGCGGGTACTCACCGACGCGGGCCGGTTGTCTGTGCCCTTCACCACCGGGATCCTGGTGGGCATCGGGGAGACCGTTGTCGAGCGCGCCGACTCCATTCACACGATTCGCAAGTCGCACAAGGCATTCGGGCATATCCAGGAAGTGATCGTCCAGAACTTCAGGGCGAAGGGCGACACCGCGATGCGCGATGTCGACGATGCCGGTCTGGAAGAGTTTCTTGCTGCGGTCGCGGTTTCGCGGCTCGTCCTCGGCCCCGGCATGCGCATCCAGGCGCCGCCCAATCTGGTCTCCCTCGACGAATGCCGCGCCCTCCTCGCCGCCGGTGCCGACGACTGGGGCGGCGTCTCACCGCTGACCCCCGACCACGTCAACCCCGAGCGGCCGTGGCCGAACCTCGACACGCTCGCGGAGGTCAGCGCCGACGCCGGATTCACCCTCACCGAGCGGATCGCCGCCCAGCCGCAGTACGTCCTGGCGGGGCAGCCGTGGATCGACCCCCGGATCACCACGCACGTGCGCGCACTGGCAGACCCCGAGACGGGACTCGCCCGGGACGTGCTCCCGACGGGCCTGCCGTGGCAGGAACCCGACATCGACTGGGAGTCCTCCGGCCGCGTCGACCTCAACTCCGAGATCGACGTGAGCGGACGCAACACCGAGTACCGCTCCGACCTCGGGAGTGCGTTCGGTGACTGGGAAACGGTGCGCGAGCAGGTACTCGCACTGGGCGAATCGGCGCCGGTCCGGCTCGACAGCGACGTGCTCGCCGCGTTGCGCTCGGCCGAGCGCGATCCCGCGGGATGCTCGGATGACGAGTACATCGCGCTCGCCAATGCGGAAGGACCCGGCCTCGAGGCGCTCGTCGCGCTCGCCGACCAACTGCGCCGTGACACCGTCGGCGACGACGTCACCTACGTGATCAACCGCAACATCAACTTCACCAACATCTGTTACACGGGATGCCGGTTCTGCGCGTTCGCGCAGCGCAAGGGCGACGCGGACGCGTTCACGCTCTCGGCGCAGGAGGTCGCCGACCGCGCCTGGGAGGCACACGTCGCCGGCGCTACCGAGGTGTGCATGCAGGGCGGTATCGACCCCGAGTTGCCGGTGACCGGGTACGCCGACCTGGTGCGCGCGGTGAAGGCCCGCGTTCCGTCCATGCACGTGCACGCGTTCTCGCCGATGGAGATCGTCAACGGTGTCGCGCGCAGCGGTATCTCGATCCGGGACTGGCTGACCGACCTGCGGGAAGCCGGACTGGACACCATCCCCGGCACGGCCGCGGAGATCCTCGACGACGAGGTGCGCTGGGTGCTGACGAAGGGCAAACTGCCCTCCGCCGAGTGGGTCGAGGTGGTCACCACCGCGCACGAGGTCGGCCTGCGCTCGAGTTCGACGATGATGTACGGCCACGTCGACCAGCCGCACCACTGGGTGGGGCACCTGAACGTACTGCGCGGCATCCAGGACCGCACCGGTGGATTCACCGAGTTCGTCCTGCTGCCGTTCGTCCACCAGTCGTCACCGCTGTATCTGGCCGGCGCGTCGCGTCCCGGGCCGACGATGCGCGACAACCGGGCAGCACACGCCTTGGCCCGCGTCATGTTGCACGGGCGGATCGACAACATCCAGACCAGCTGGGTCAAGCTGGGGGTCGCCGGAACGCGGGCGATGCTCGAAGGCGGAGCCAACGATCTGGGTGGCACGTTGATGGAGGAGACGATCTCCCGGATGGCGGGATCACAGCACGGCTCCGAGAAGACCGTCGCAGAACTCGTCGCAATCGCAGAGGGCATCGGGCGGCCGGCGCGCCAGCGCACGACCGCGTACGCACCCCGCGAGGCCGACGTCACCGTTCGGTAGCCTGGCGGCGTCCGGCACAGACCGCGGAAGCTCGGGTCAGGGCACCCTAATGCGCAGGCGCGCCCGCCCGACGGGGGATACTGGACCGCAGTGGTGAGCAGGCCACGAACGATGGACCGCGCAGACCGGTGGATCGCCGGTGCGGTGGGTCGGCGGGCAGACAGAGAGGCAGGGAAACAGCAGTGACGTACACGATTGCGGAACCGTGTGTGGATGTGTTGGACAAGGCATGTATCGAGGAATGCCCCGTCGACTGCATCTACGAGGGTGGACGCATGTTGTACATCCACCCCGACGAGTGTGTGGACTGTGGAGCCTGCGAGCCGGTCTGTCCCGTCGAGGCCATCTTCTACGAGGATGACGTGCCCGACGAGTGGTCGGACTATGTCAAGGCCAACGTCGACTTCTTCGACGATCTGGGTTCGCCCGGTGGAGCCGCGAAGCTCGGCAAGGTCGCCTACGATCCGCCGTTCATCAAGAACCTCCCGCCCATGGGTGAGGAGTAGGTGTCGCTCGATGTGCAGACGGGCGGTGCTTCGGTGAAGCCACGCGTGCGCCGGTCGGTAGCGAGCAAACTTCCCGACTTCCCGTGGGATTCACTGGCGGAGGCGAAGGCCACCGCGGCGGCGCACCCCGAGGGAATCGTGAACCTGTCGGTGGGCACGCCCGTGGATCCGGTTGCTCCGGTCATCCGTGACGCCCTGACATCGGTCGCGGAGGAACCGGGTTATCCCACCACCCACGGGACCGAGGAACTGCGTGTCGCGGCGGTGGGCGCGCTCGCCCGCCGGTACGGCATCACCGGACTCGATCCGGCGGCAGTGCTGCCCGCCATCGGTACCAAGGAAATGATCGCGTGGCTGCCCACGCTGCTCGGACTCGGCGCCGACGACCTCGTGGTCATCCCCGAACTGGCGTATCCCACCTACGAGGTGGGCGGACTGCTCGCCGGGGTGCGGCTGATCCGCGCCGACGGACTCAACCGGCTCGGCCCCGAAGGTGCCGCGCTGGTGTTCGTGAACTCGCCGTCGAACCCCACCGGCAAGGTGCTCGGCCTCGACCACCTGCGCAAGGTCGTCGACTGGGCGCGCAGCCGCGACGCGATCGTCGTCTCCGACGAGTGCTACCTCGGCCTCACCTGGGAGGGTGAAGCCCTGTCGATCCTGCATCCGAGCGTGTGCGATGGCGACCACACGAACCTGCTCGCGGTGCATTCGCTGTCGAAGACGTCGAACCTGGCGAGCTATCGCGCCGGGTTCGTGACCGGCGACGCGGATCTCGTCGCCGATCTGCTCGAGGTGCGCAAGCACGCGGGCATGATGCTGCCGCTGCCGATCCAGGCGGCCATGACCGTGGCGCTGAACGACGACGAGCACGAGAACATCCAGCGCGAGAAGTACCGGGCGCGCCGCGAGATCCTGCTCCCCGCGGTGCGTGACGCCGGTTTCACCGTGGACCACTCGGAGGCCGGACTGTACCTCTGGGCGACCCGCGGTGAAGAGTGCCGCGCGACCGTCGACTGGTTCGCCGAGCGGGGCATACTCGTCGCTCCCGGCGAGTTCTACGGTCCCGGCGGCGTCCAGCACGTGCGAATCGCACTCACCGCGACGGACGACGCGATCGCAGCGGCCGCGCGTCGCCTGAGCTGACTGCGACCGGGCCGGGCGCATCGCCTCGTGGCGTCGGCGTGCGGACACGCCCGGGCCGGTAGATTGGGCGCGTGAGTGCTTCCGGCGATGATCCGTGGCTGTGGGCGCTCTACGCTGCCGTCGTAGCGCTCACGGCCCTCGCCGCGATGCCGAATCTCCGCTCGTCCCGCAGCGACGAACGCGCAGCCGCGCGCTCGTGGTGGTGGCCGCCGCCGGTGGCTGCCGTGGTGCTGTGGGGAGTCGTCGCGGTCGCGTCGGTGACGAGACTGCTGGTGCCCTCGCTGGTCGAGTTGTTCCGCCGCGAACCGGTGCGCACCCGCGACGGTGGACAGTGGTGGCGAGTACTATCCGCCGGGCTCGTCGAGGACGGCGGAGTCGTGGTGACCGTCGCGAATCTCGCGTTGCTCGCAGTGGTCGCCGTCGCCGCCGTGCGGATCTGGGGCTGGTACCGCGCGGTGGCGCTCTTCGTCGTCGGGCAGATCCTCTGGGGCCTGTTCACGACCTTCGTGTCGCCGTCGGTGGGTGCCGGCACCTCCGGCGCGACCCTCGCCCTCGCCGCGTCGATCGCCGGGCTGTGGCCCGTGATGGGGGCCCGGAGGCGACTGTTGCTCGCGTCCTCGGCAACCTTCCTTCTCGGGGTGGTCCTCGTGGCGCTCGACGACGCGCACGGTGTCGCGGTGATGATCGGAATGCTGCTGGGTGCGGTCCTGGGAACCGTATTGCCCCCGCCACGTTCCACGGTGCCCAGTTCGGGGGCGCTCGGCAGCGTCACGACGTGACGAGTGTGCGGGCGTCGGCGCGGGGTGTGGAATCCTTTCGCCTGTGTCTGCACTTCTCCGCTCGCTGAATCCTCTGGCTGTCGCCCGCGGCGACGACGTCCCCGATGCCGTCCGCATCGACGGCCACACCCTCTCCCGCAGCGACGTCCTCGGCGCCGCAACCGCACTCGCGGCGAGGGTCGCGCGGGCAGAACGCGTCGCGGTCCTCGCAAACCCCACGGCGACAACCGTCGTTGCGGTCGTCGGGTGCCTCCTCGCCGGTGTGACGGTCGTGCCGGTACCGCCGGACTCGGGGCCTGCGGAACTGGCGCACATCCTGACCGACTCCGGCGCCCAGGCCTGGGTGGGGGCCGCCCCGGACATCGAGCACCCGGACGTGCCGCAATTGCCGGTGCTCCCGGTCCGGCTCCACGCCCGCGACTGGCATCACGTGCCCGAGCCGTCGCCCTCCCGTATCGCGTTCGTGCTCTACACGTCCGGGACCACGGGGGCGCCGAAGGGGGTGCTGCTCAGCCGCAGGGCGATCGCAGCCGGGATCGACGCGCTCGCCGAGGCGTGGGACTGGACGGAGCTCGACACCCTCGTCCACGGTCTGCCGTTGTTCCACGTCCACGGACTCGTACTCGGGTTGCTCGGCCCGCTCCGGGTCGGAAGCCGGCTGATCCACACGGGCAGTCCGACCCCGCAGGCGTACGCGCAGGCGCGGGGCACTCTGTACTTCGGTGTTCCCACCGTGTGGTCGCGCATCGCGGAGGACGAGGAGTCGGCGCGTGCGCTGAGCGGTGCCCGGCTGCTCGTCTCCGGAAGTGCGCCTCTCCCGGTGCCGGTGTTCGAGAGAGTGCAGGAGCTGACGGGTCTGACGCCGATCGAGCGGTACGGAATGAGCGAGACCATGCTCACCCTGAGCACCCG
>JAEZDV010000312.1 GCA_023417985.1 Actinomycetes bacterium
GTCCTGCTCTCGCTCACCGACGCCGGCCGCGCGCTCGTCGAATCCGAACTACCGCGCCGGGTCCGGAGCGAGAAGAGCATGCTCGAGGGACTGGACGAGGACGAACTCGCCGTACTGACCCACCTGTTACGACGCATCGCACGCAACGTCGAGGATCAGACGTTCTCCTGACCGGCGCACCCTCTACATGTGGCCCGGTACGGGAGACCACCGGGGCGGATCACGGCATCTCGATTGTTTCCGACCGCTCGATCTCCGTGATCGCCCGGCGCAGGTAAGGGCGGGGAGCAGATTTCCGCACGGCGAGGAGATCCGCGAGCACCAGCAACCCCGCGGTGAGGTACTGCCCGGATGAGATACGGGGATCGGTTGCCTCGGAGTCCTGGACACCGAGCGCGCCGGTGATCACCGCGACAGCCGCGTCGGGCTGCAGGGACGGAAGCCACCGGAGGCCCTCGCGTACCGCCCGCGTGAGAACGGCCTGCACGTCCTCGCCGGTCAGCCCGTCGGGATGAAGCTCCTCGAACAATTCGCGCACCATCCCGGCATGCACGGCTGTCACCGTCTCGTACGGCAAACCGGTGAGGTCGTCGAGCGCGTCACCGAAGCCGTCGCTCGAACCGGTGCGCGCGGCGACGAGCGCAGCGTCGGTCGCGGACGCGATCTGCCGAGTCGTCTTCGGCCAGTGGTCGGGCCACACGGTGTTCGCCTCACTTTCCGTCGCAGATCCACCGAGCTGGAGGCATCCTGTCGTTCCCAGTTTTCACGACAGGCCGACGGACCCGCGGACGGGGTTCACACTCTCGGAAACGAGGCAGCACCATTTACAGGTCACAGGCACGTCACCGGGCCTATCCTGGGCACACCAAGATCATGGCTTCCGAGGTGTCACCACGAGGAGTTCCCATGTCCGCGAACCCTGTCTCACCTTCCGACCCGTTCCGGTCGCTGTTCAAGCAGATCTGGTGGGTGGTGCTGATCCGCGGCATCCTCGCCGTGCTCTTCGGCATCGTCGCGCTCGCCTGGCCCGACATCACGGTATGGGCGCTGGTGATCGTCTTCGCGATCTATGCGATCGTCGACGGAGTCGTCCTCGCGGCCCATGCGCTACGCGACCGCGCGTCGCTGGAAGGGTGGGGTTGGTGGCTCGCGATGGGTGTCGTGTCCGTCGTAGCCGGCATCCTGGCACTCGTCTGGCCCGGCATCACGGCCCTGGCGCTGCTGTACGTGATTGCGTTCTACGCGCTCCTGTACGGCATCACCGGCATAGTGGGCGGCCTGCGGTTCCGGAAGGCCCCGGATTCCGGGTGGGTGTGGTCGGTGGTCGCCGGAGTTCTCGCGGTGCTTTTCGGCCTGATCCTGCTCATCTTCCCCGGCGAGGGAATCCTGAGCCTGATCTTCCTCGTCGGCATCTATGCGATCCTCTTCGGTGCGCTGCTCATCGTGATGGCTTTCCAGGTGCGCAGTGCCGCGAAGCGGGTCGGCATCGTCTGACGGCCGATGTTGTCTCATAGCCGGCAATGCGTCGTGGACCCGCCGAATCTCGGCGGTACAGGCCCACACTTCAACGATTCGCGTGTAACAAACCGATCGGTATTCCCGACGTCCTGACGGAACACACTTCCTCAGAACGGATGGGCTATGAATCCTCCTGCCGGTTGGCATCCCGACCCCGTCGACCCCGCGATCGATCGCTACTGGGACGGTAACGGGTGGACCGAGCAGACCAGGCCGAAGGGTAGCGACACTCCTACCCAGGTCTTCGGAGCTGTGAACCCAGGAGACAGCCCGTCGACTGGCAATGGCAAGAAGCGCCGGAAGTGGCCGTGGGTGGTGGGCGCCGGGTTCGTGGGACTGTTGGCCCTGGGAGCCGTTGTAGGTGAGGAACAGCCCACGCCTGATTCGTCCTCGGTAGTAACTACTACGACCACTTCGGCAGTTCCGACCACCACAACGGCGCAACCCACCACGACGACAACGCTCCGCGCAACGACGTCGGCACCGACAACGACCTCGGAGACTCCGGCTCCGGTGCCTGTGGTACCTCGGATCGAAACGACAGCAAGCACCACAACGGAATACACGCCACCGCCTGCCCCCGCGTACACCCCGCCCCCGGCGACGCGAGACACACCTCCGCCCACAACGGAGTACACACCTCCACCGGCTCCACCGGAGCCGAGCGTGTCGTACTCGAACTGCGCTGAGGCAAGGGCAGCCGGTGCCGCTCCCCTCTACAGAGGCGAACCCGGGTATTCGACTCGTATGGACAGGGACGGGGATGGCGTCGCCTGCGAATAGGTAGCCTCCCCGCAGTGCGGGTAGCCTCCGCCAACCGATAGCGCCGGTCAGGCGTTCGCGAGCCGCCCCCACGCGTGCCAGCGATCGATCTCGATCCACGCGCTCACCCGCCGCCGGTCGCGCTGGTGATAGGGCTTGCCGGTGTAGTGCGTCGCGATTCGATCGATGTCGGTCAGGTCCGGATCGTCGACGAATTCCACCACCCGGCCCTGGAGGCTGACGTGAGTGATCCAATCCTGGGGATCCATCGCGGACAGGCTCACGCGCGGGTCGTTGCGCAGGTATTCGAGTCGCTTTCGTCCCTCGTCCATGTTCACGAGAATGCGTCCGTTCTCGTACATGTACCAGGTGGGCACCGACACCGGCTGCCCGTCGGCACGCAGAGAAGCAATCGTGGCGTAATTGGGCTGAGCGAGGAATTCGGCAACGGCGACGGGCAACGGCGGCTTGGGCACGACTGGGCCTTTCTCGGGACAACGACTGGTACTCGTCGAGCGTAAGCCCGGGTGTGCCGTGACTGCTCAGTACCGAGGGTTGGCGACTTTCAGCCGGGTGCCTGCCAGAGCGCGGATCACGCCGGCGACCGGCGCTTCCCCGATAGTGATCACGCCGGCGCGGAGACCGAGCGCGAGTTCGGTCTCCGAGCGGTACCCGAGGGAAGCGAGCCTCGCCCGCAACTCTTCGCGCGTTCCGTAGCCGACCTCGGATTCGCGTGCCGCGATACCGAGAACATGGGCAGCGACACGAGCTCGATACGCGTTGCGGTCATCGGCGCCCGACGCCGCGTCGATGACGAAATCCCTTACAGCCCGGAGTAATTCTCCGGCACGAGGGCCTCCGAACAACTCGTCATCCGGTTCGTTCGTGGTGCTGGGCGCGTCGTCCGGGCTCGCCGCAACGCCGAGCAGATCGAGCAGATCGTGTTCACATTCCGCGACCCGGCGCCCGATCGCCAGCAACTCGAGAACGTTGTCTCCGCCCGCGGCGGCGCGCGCCGCCTGCATCCGGCAGATGACCGCCCAGCGCAGCGACCCGAACACCTCCCACCAGTGCACGACGTTCGGATCGGGCGCCACCCCGGATTCGTCGGCGTAACCGCTGAACAGGTCTTCCCGGGACCCGAATCCTCCGACGGGGTGCGGCGACCCGAACCGCCATGTCTTGGTACACAGCCAGCCGAGGTCCTCCATCGGGTCACCCAGGTGTGCCAACTCCCAGTCCAGGACACCTTGGATACCGTGCTCGTCGATGAGGATGTTCCCGTTGCGAAAATCGCCGTGCACGAAGGACTTTCGCGACGATGGTGGACGATTTGCACTAAGCGACAAGAACGCAGCTTCCAAGGCGGGCAACGGGCCGCCCGTCAGGGCGTACTGCTCGCGGAGGAACTCCATCGGGTCTCGGTCGGGGAGGCCGGGTACCGCCGACGGGTCCATTCGATGGAGCATTGCGAGGGTGCGCCCGAGGTCGTACGGCAGCCTCGCACGCACGGATTCGAACCTTTCTGCACGAAGCAATCGCTGTGGCCGAGCCTCGCCCGCGAGCCGCGACATCACCAGGTAGGAGCCGACACCGGGCAGAGAGTCGTCGCCGCTGCTGTCGAGGACGACCGGGACGGGAACTCCCACTCTGCCCGCCTCCACGAAAGCTGCTGCCTCCATGGCCATCCGCTCGGGATCCTCGCGACCGGGCGGATCGCGGCGCAGGATCAGTTCGGGTGGCACCCCGGGGGTGGGTTTCGTCCTGATCGACCATGTCTCGCGGCTCGCTCCACCGGTGAGGCGTCCGACGTCGGTGAAGACGCATCCCGCCCCGAACACCGTCGACAGCCGTTCAGCAAGTGCTTCCTCGAACGCTTCGGTCATCGTTCCCCTCTGGAGGTGTGCGGTCCGATGGATCAGTCGAACTCCATGCCGGCCGCCTCACCGCGCTGCCTCGTCGTGTTGGCGCCGTCGAGTGATTCACGAATGATGTCCGCGTGCCCGCTGTGATGGGCGGTCTCGCGGATGATGTGGATGAGGATCTTGCGGGCGCTCATCCATTCCCGCGTCGGCGACCACGGAGCAATCGGGAGCGGCACCTGGCGGTTCAGGTCGAGTGTCGCGACGTACTCCTCCGTCGCGTCCGCGACCTCGCGGTAGGTCTCGATCAAGTCGGCGATGCTCTCGTCGTCACGCATGTAGTACTGCGCCATCTGCGCATCCATGTCCGTGACCGCGGCGTTCTCGTCCATTTCCCGGATGGTCTCGATCCAGCTCCGCTCGGTTTTCGCCACGTGCTTGACGAGGCCACCCAGCGTCAGATCGCTCACGGTCGAGCGCGTGCGAGCCTGCTCGTCGTCGATTCCGCGGACGGTGATGAGGAACATCTCGCGCTGTTCGGCCAGCATCTCGAGGATGTCCGCGTGTTCACCGGTGACTGCGTTCTGCTCCATGACCACTCCTCGTTCCCGATTCCGTCGATGCTGCCACGGTAGAAACGATTGCGGTCGGTTTCGGTCCTGGATTCGGCGTCGAGCCGCATTCGGTACAGAAGTGGTCAGGCAGCGAAACCGACGGCGCCGATCACCGGGATGATCGTCATGAACACGATTGCGATCACGAACAGCGTGATGGTGACCTTCCTGTCCCAGCGCGATCTGGCCCCCGTCGCCGCCAGAAGAAAGAAAACGAAGCCGATGCAGATGGAGCCGATGCCGATGACCACCGATGTTTCGAGCATGGCTCCATCATCGCGCACCGCTCCGGCCGCGACCCGTGCGGATCCGTCGGATGGGCGGTGCTCGCGATCAGCGGTTGAGCTGCGTGATCCGTCCGGACAGCAGTGTCGCGAAACCTGTCCACCCGGCGTACGGGGCGAGAGCCGCACCAGCCACCGGATCGGCGGCAGCAGTCCGGCGGGTCAGGTCCGCAGAACTCGCCGCGAGAGCCGCCGCCACGATCGTCGACGGAACGAGCCGATGCCACGCGAAGAACATCCACGACCACGACGCGTTGAGGACCAGGTTCACGCCCAGAGCAGTGATGTACTTGCGTCGGCCGTCGTGGTCACCACGCTCGGTCAGCGCGTCGATCGCGACCGCCGACGTTGCCACGATATCCGCGTAGAGCGCGGTCCACACCACCGGGAACGCCACAGCAGGAGGCTGGATACCGGGCTTGCGCAGTTTGCGGTACCACCTCGAATCGGTTTCGCGCGAGGCGATGGAACCGACAATCGCGGTCACGGTGGTGGCCGCGGCGGTGGAGAGAACGGTGGTGATCTTCATGTCGGCGTGACTCCTGTCGATTGCGTTTCCTCGTCGTGAGCGTGGCAAGTCGTCGGTTCCGATCGCTTACCCGGGCCGTTCCGTACCGAAACGCTCCGGTCCCCGCCGCGGACCGAAACGCTCCGGCCCGTTCGCGTAGCCTGACGCGAAGACAGCATGCGACGACATCTGGGGGCGGATGAATGAGCGGGCTCACACAGATCGGCGACGGGACATGGGCTTTCGTACGCGAGCCGGGTGGCTGGGGCGAGGCCAACACAGGACTGATCGTGGCTCCGGGCTCGGCGTCGATGGTCGTGGACACCGTCTGGGACACGGCGTGGGCGAAGCGGGTGGCCGAGGTTCAGCGACCTCTCGTGGCCGACGCGCCGATCACCGAGGCCGTCAACACCCACAGCGACGGTGACCACTGGTGGGGCAACGACACCCTTCCCCCGACGGCCCGCATCACGACGAGTCGTGCCGCACTGGCCGGGATGCACGAGGACCTCCCGCCTGCGGCACTCGCCGTGCTCGCCGCAGCAGGTGGCCTGCTCGGAAAGCTCCCGGGACCGGTCGGTGCGGCAGGTGCATACATGGCGCGAGTGCGGGGTGGCGCTCGCTTCCCACGCCGCACCCCACGCCTACCCGACCGGACTTTCGAGACCCGGGACGTCGTGGAGATCGGCGGCCGCCGTGTAGAACTCGAACAACTCGGCCCGTGTCATACCGCAGGCGATCTCGTCGTGCACGTTCCCGACGCCGGTGTGGTGTTCACCGGCGACCTGCTCTTCATCGGCTCGACACCGATCCTCTGGCACGGACCGCTCGAGAATTGGTTCTCGGCGTTGGATCGATTGCTGTCGTGGGACGCCGCGGCGTATGTCCCGGGCCACGGGCCGCTGTGCGGAAAGGCCGAGATCCATTCGCTGCGCAACTACTGGGCGTGGGTGAACGATGCCGGTCGTGACCTTCACAGTGCAGGCATCCCGCCCCTACATGCGGCACGAGAACTCCTGCGCAGCAGCGAATTCGATCAGTGGCGGGAGTGGGAGTCGCCAGAACGCGTCGTGCTCAGCTTGAGCACACTGTTCGACCAGTGGAGCGGGAATCCTCCCGGCCCGCCGACGATCCGCCGGCGGGCCCGCGCCTTCGTCTACGCGGAGACGCTCCTCCGCGAGGGAGTTCCCTGAGCAACCCGATCGCCGTTACGACAGATGCTCGGGCTGCGGATGCGTCTTGTGCGACCAGTCGGATCCCACCTCTTGCGTGCTGGACACATCCGGGCATTCGCTGCTGCGAGTCCCCGTCGGCGCAATCGAGATGACCACCGATTTGTAAGTGGGGCAATTGCTTTCGAGCGCAGTGGAATCCAGGGGAACCAAAGGATTCGTCTCCGGGTAGTAGGCCGCTGCCGATCCTCTCGGTACGTCGTATTCGACGACGCGGAACCGGTGTGCGCAACGCACCCGCTCGTCACCGTCCCACCGGGTGAACAGATCGACGATGTCACCGGGGTCCAGCCCGGCGGCGGCGATGTCCTCGCGATGCATGAACACCACCCGACGACCACCCTCGATGCCGCGATAGCGATCACTCAACCCGTAGATGGTGGTGTTGAACTGGTCGGGGCTGCGCAGCGTCTGCAACAGGAGGTGCCCGGGAGGAACCTGGACGACCTCGATCGGTGAAACCACGAATTCTGCTTTACCGGACTCGGTTTGGAAGGTCCGGGTGTCGCGCGGCGGGTGCGGGAGAACGAATCCTCCGGGTCGGCGAACGTTGACCTCGTAACCCTCGCAACCGGGAACGACCTTGGCGATACGCGAGCGGATGTTCGCGTAGTCGTCGCGCATCGCCTTCCAGTCGATGCCGTAGCGGTCTCCGATCGTGGCCTCGGCGATGCCGGTGATGATCGAAACCTCCGACCGGAGATGCTCACCGGCAGGTTCGAGCGGACCACGGGACGCGTGGACCGAGCATTCCGTGTCTTCGACGGACACGAACTGGTGACCGGATGCCTGCACGTCCTTCTCGGTGCGTCCGAGCGTGGGCAGGATGAGCGCGGTGTTCCCGCACACCAGGTGGGACCGGTTCAGCTTGGTGGAGATGTGGACGGTCATCTCGATGCCGGACATCGCTTCGGCCGTCACAACGGTGTCGGGCGCGGACTGCACGAAGTTGCCGCCGAGTCCGAGGAAGAACTGTGCCTTGCCGTCCCGCATCGCACGAATGGAATCGACGGTGTCGAACCCGTGTTCGCGTGGCGGATCGAACCCGAACTCCTTCTCGAGCGCGTCGAGGAAGTGCTGCGGGGGACGCTCCCAGATGCCCATGGTGCGGTCGCCCTGCACGTTGGAATGCCCACGCACGGGCATGAGGCCGGCACCGCGCCGGCCGATGTTTCCCTGCGCGAACGCGAGATTGCAGATCTCCTTGATGGTCGCCACCGCATTGCGATGCTGCGTCACACCCATCGCCCAGCAGAACACCGTCGCGGCGGACCGGCGGAACATCTGGGCCGCTTCGGTGATCAGTTGCCGGGTCAGTCCGGTCGCTGCGATCACCTCGTCCCAGTCCACGTTCCGGACATGCTCTTTCCAGTCGTCGAAACCGGTCGTGTACTCACGCACGAAGTCGTGATCGAGTGCATCCCATTCGACGAGGAGCGACCCGATCGCCTGCATCAGTGCCAGATCGCCGTTCACCGCGATCGGCAGATGCAGGTCGGCGAGGTCCGTGCCTCCACCGACCACCCCGCGCGGGGTCTGCGGATTACGGAAGTTGACCAGGCCCGCTTCCCGGAGCGGATTGATCGAGAGGATCTTCGCGCCGTTGCGCTTGGCTTCCTCCAGCGCGGTGAGCATGCGCGGATGGTTGGTGCCGGGGTTCTGCCCCTGGAGCACGATCAAATCGGCGTGGTGGACATCTTCGAGTGTGACACTGGCCTTGCCGATGCCGATCGATTCCTGCAGCGCGATGCTCGTGGATTCGTGACACATGTTCGAGCAGTCGGGCAGGTTGTTGGTTCCGAACGCGCGGGCGAACAACTGGTACACGAACGCCGCCTCGTTGGAGGCTCGGCCGGAGGTGTAGAACAGTGCTTCGTCGGGGCTGTTCAGCGACCGGAGTTGCTCGCCGATGAGCGCGAACGCGTCGTCCCACTCGATCGGCGTGTAGTGGGTGGCTCCCGGGCGTTTGACCATCGGGTGCGTGATGCGTCCCTGCTTGCCGAGCCACATCTCACTGTGGCTGTCGAGGTCGGCGATACTGTGTCGCGCGAAGAATTCGGGGGTCACCCGGTCGCGCGTGGCTTCCTCGGCAACGGCCTTGGCGCCGTTCTCGCAGAACTCCGCGGCCTTCCTGTGCCCCGGCTCCGGGTCCGGCCACGCGCAACTCGGGCAGTCGAATCCCTCCGCCTGGTTGAGCTCGCGAAGGGTCTCGGCGGAGCGAACGATGCCCATCTCGCGGAAAGAGCGTTTCAACGCGACCGCGACACCGGTGACGCCGGCTGCACTGGTCTTGTGGTCACCGACTCTGAGATCCCGCTCGTCGTAATCGCGTCGTTGGTCGTCCCGCATCGTCACTCCTCACAAACGCAGCTTGTGGTGCTCTGCCCAGTGTGGCAGACCACATCGAACACGGAGGTCGAAGAACTGCCGCGTGCGATCACGCCTCTCGTGACCGCATCCGGCAGTCGTCGCGGCGTGTTACTTCCGGCCGGCCTGCCACTTCATGCCCCAACCGTATTTGCGGTCGAGATCGGACTGACTGCCGTCGATGTACTCCACCAGGCGGTTCACCGTCACGCCCTGCCCGGTGCTCTCGATCATTGCGATCGCGCAGATGCGGGAACCACTGTTGGGTGAATCGAGGCGGACCTCGATCTGCGGTCCGGACGGCGGGGACAGCGTGACGACACCGTCGACGGCGGCCCAGTTGGCAGCGCCCTCGTAGATCATCGCGAAGATCAGCACGCGCTTGAACAGTTCGGGGCGCTCGAGATTGATGTGCATGTTCTCGCCGCCGGCTACCTGCCCCGTGCGGTCGTCACCGTCGAGGTGGATGTAGGGCGGGGTGTTCAGCGATCCGAAGCTGTTACCGAGGGCCTGAATGACGCCCTTCGAACCGTCGGCGAGTTCGAAGAGGCAACCGAGGTCGAGATCGACGCCGTTGCCTGCGCCGGTCAGCTTGGCGAGGAATCCCTTTTTCTGCTGCCCGCGCGACCAGTCGAGGTTCACGCGGGTGATCCCCTTGCCCGAGCCGCCCTTGGACAGGCTGACTGTGGGGGCCTCCTTGGTGAGGTTGATCTTGCTGAGGTTCACGCCCCCGCCGTTCGATTCGGGCTTCTTGTTGTAGTCGATGGCCATTCGGTTGCCTTTCGTCGGAGGGGTGGGATGCGAGACCCGGGTGGGTACTGAAAAAGCGATGGGAGCCAGTCCCGAGATTCGGACAGAAGGCTCCCATCGCTGTGGGTCTCACGGTCGTACTTGTCAGGCGGACACTTCTTCGACAGCGTCCGTCTTCGTGTTGTTGCGGTTGCGGTAGACGCTGGAAGCGAATGCCGCACCGATCAGGGCGATACCGACCAGGCCGGTGATCACCTCGGGAACGTGCGTACCGATCGAGTACAGCAGGATCAGCGCGAGCGCGCCGATGGCCCAGTGGGCGCCGTGCTCGAGGTAGACGTAGTCGTTCAGCGTGCCCTTGCGGACAAGGTAGATCGTGATGGAGCGGACGAACATCGCGCCGATGAAGCCGAGTCCCAGAGCAATGATGATCGGGTCGGAGGTGATCGCGAACGCACCGATGACACCGTCGAACGAGAACGATGCGTCGAGCACCTCGAGGTAGAGGAACAGAAAGAACCCGGCCTTACCCGTGGCCTTCGCCAGCCCGGAGGGACCGCCCGAGGATTCTTCGCCCTCTTCGGGGATATGGAACATCTCGCCGAGGCCGTTGACAGCGATGTAGGTGATCATGCCGAGCGCACCGGCGATCATCACCGTCGAGACCTTGTCGTCGGGTGCAATGACGGTGGCGGTGATCAGAAGCAGCGCGGTGGCGACGACGACCTCGAGCTGGTCGAGCTTGCCGGCCTTCGCGAGCGGCACTTCGAGCCACCGCAGCCACTTGATCTCACGTTCTTCGAGCATGAAGTGCAGGAACAGCATGAGCAGGAACATGCCGCCGAAGGCAGCGATCTGCGGATGCGCGTCGGTGATCAGCGTCTCGTAGCTCGCGCTTCCGTCGGGGAAGTATGCGGCCCCGTCCGGCGGCGGATTGAGCGCGAGGTCGAGTGCCGCCACCGGACCGAGTCCGGAGGCGACCCACACGATGAGCAGTGGGAACACCAGGCGCATGCCGAACACGGCGATGAGGATGCCGATGGTGAGGAAGATCTTCTGCCAGAACTCGCTCATCCGTCGCAGGACGGTGGCGTTGATGACCGCGTTGTCGAACGAGAGTGAAACTTCGAGAATGCCGAGGATCACACAGAGGAACAGAGCCTGGGGGCCGCCGTAGAGGAACGCCACCACCAACGAGATGACGGTGACGGCCAGCGACGGGCCGAATATTCGCAGAACCACGAAGCGTGGCCTTTCTGAGTAGGGGTCAGGGGCGGTGCAGGGTGGTTACTGCAGGCTCCGGAGAGCGTCGATCCGGCCCCGGCGCGGCCGGGACCGGATCACGACACGTTCTGTTTAGACGTTGACACCGTAATCACGCGCGATGCCGGACAGGCCGGATGCGTAGCCCTGGCCGATGGCCCGGAACTTCCACTCGGCACCGTTGCGGTACAGCTCACCGAAGACCATGGCGGTCTCGGTGGACGCATCCTCGGAGAGGTCGTAGCGAGCCAGCTCCGTGCCGTTGGCGCGGTCGACGACGCGGATGTACGCGTTGCGCACCTGGCCGAACGACTGGCTGCGGGTCTCACCGTCGTAGATCGAGACGGGGAAGAAGATGGACTCGATGTTCGCCGGAACGGCGGACAGGTCGACGTTGATGACCTCGTCGTCGCCCTCGCCCTCACCCGTACGGTTGTCACCGAGGTGCTCGATCGAGCCGTCGGGCGACTTCATGTTGTTGAAGAACACGAAGTGCTGGTCCGAGACGACCTTCTTGTCGGCACCCGTAGCGATTGCGCTGGCGTCGAGGTCGAAGTCGGTACCGGTCGTGGTACGCACGTCCCAGCCGAGGCCGACGGCCACAGCCGTGAGGTTCGGCGCTTCCTTCGTGAGCGAAACGTTTCCACCCTTGGTCAAGCTGACGCCCATGCGGGGTCCTTTCGATCGTTCCTACGGTCGACGTACCGGAAGGGCACGCCCAGTGTGCGCGTGTACCCCCACAGTAATAGGTCCGTGTGAGGTGCGCCCCTACCCACTATGCCGACTACGGGCCGGGTCACCCCCTGAAAGCCGGGTCGCGCGGAGCGAGAATGTCGAGAAGACAGGCGTGGGTTGGCGGACCAGTACCATTCGGTCTTGTGGCGAGCCGATGGACGCGCCGCCTCTTCGGCGGCGGGCGCACCGATGATCCCGCGGCCCTCCGCGCCCATGACGCGATGGTGGCCGCGTTCCTCGACATGGACAAACGTCAGTCCGTTGCAGAGGCGAGCGTCGTCGCATCCCACGAGATCGCGCCGGAGCGAGGCCTTCTCCGCGTGTGGGAACCGATCCGGCACAAGTGCTACCTGGCTGCCGAAGCGTATCTGCAACTGGCTCGCACCGAACCCGAGGAAGAGCTTGCGTCGACTGCGGCATACGAGCAGGTGACCCACCAGATCGCAGACGCGGCAAGGACTCTGGATCAGTTCTACGAGAGCAACCGGGGCCACCTCGAGCACGCGGTGACCGTCGCGCAGACCGCGCCGCAACTGGCGCAGCGTGTGGGTGCCGACGCCCGCGCCGCCCTGGAGGCACTGGATCTGCCCGACAATCGTGCGTTCGCCGACTATCCGTCGGTCCGCGCCACCACCGAGGCGTTGCAACGGGCTCTGCGCAACCTGGATTCCGCGGTCGGGGCCGGCGCCGTGCGCACCGCCGCCCACCGGGTGGAGGAAACGACGTCGGCGTTCCGTGAAGCGCTCGCCGAAGCGCCGGGACGCGAAGCCGAGGCGCGCAACACCCTCGCCTCCGTCACCACCCGGCTCGGCGCCGTACGCACCCGTTCGGAGGGGCTCTCGCCGGCCTACTCGGCATTGCTGCGCGAATTCAACGCGGCCAGCTCCGCAGATCTGTCCGGCAACGAACAACAAGCCCTTCTGCTGCTCGAGCGCGCCGCCGAAGAACTCGAGGTGGCTCGAACTTCGCTCCGCGCGGGGAATCCCGAGCAAGCTCTCGCCCAGGCCGGTGTGGTGCGTGCCGAACTCGCGCAGGCCGAAGCACTCGTCGACGCGGTGACCGATCGGCTCGCTACGTTGCGTGCGGTGAAGGAAGACCCCGACGCGAAGGTCCGTGACGTGCGCTTTCGTTTGCGTGATGCACAACACCTCGCGGTACAGCGGGAACTCACAGCAGAATGGGGGTCCGTCCTCGACGCCCAGCTCGACCGAATCGACCGGGCAGTCGATGCGCTGACAGGCGTACATCCCGACTACTGGGCATACGTCAAAGACCTGGACGCGGTATCGACGTTCATCACAGGAGTGGTGAATCGAATGAGAGGACGGAACACGGACCGATGACCGGGGCGACAATCACCGAGGTGCGCACGATGCGCCACTTCCGACATCTGGATCGGCCCACCTTGGACCGGCTGTTCCTCCATCCCCCGCAACCCTTCGGTCACACCGATGCCCGCGACCGGCTCGCGATGGCCCTCGGAGCGACCCTGTACGTCCCCGCCACCCGCCACGACCTGATGACGACCATCCTGCGCCGGGCCGGCGAAGGCGTGACCTCGATGGTCCTCGACCTCGAGGACGCCGTGGCCGACGACGAAGTCGAGGACGGGCTCCGCAACGCCGTCGCGACCCTCGACGCGCTCGCTCTCCGCGACGAAGCGCCGATGATGCTGTTCGTCCGGGTCCGCACCCCGGACGGGATCGAGCGGCTCACCACGATGCTCGGCTCCGGACGCAGCGTGCTCACCGGATTCGTGCTTCCGAAGTTCGGCGCGACGTCCGGAGGTGCTTTCCTCGAGGCGGTCGCCGCCGCGTCCGGCAGGATCGGGCGGAACCTCTATGCGATGCCCGTCATCGAGTCGGCTGCCGTAGTACACCGTGAAACACGCGACGACGAGTTGCGTGCGATCGCCCGCCTGCTCGCCGAGCATCGCGACCGGATCCTCGCCGTCCGGATCGGTGCGACCGACATGTGCGCAACCTTCGGGATCCGCCGCGACCGCGATCTCACGATCTACGACGTGCGGGTCGTCGTGGACGTGATCGCGGACATCGTCAACCACCTCGGCCGCACCGACGGCACCGGATTCGTCATCACCGGCCCGGTGTGGGAGTACTTCGCCGATCACGAACGCATGTTCCGTCCGATGTTGCGCGCTACCCCGTTCGAGGAGCAGGACGCCGTGGTGTTCCGGCAGCAACTCGTGAGCCGGGATCTCGACGGTCTCCTGCGGGAGATCGCGCTGGACCGCGCGAACGGCATCCAGGGCAAGACGGTGATCCATCCGTCGCACGTCGCGGCGGTGCACGCGCTGTCGGCGGTCACGCACGAAGAGTTCCACGACGCCACGGACATCCTCGACCGCGACACCGGCGGAGTGAGCGCGTCCGGATACGGCAACAAGATGAACGAACGCCGTCCGCACCGCACCTGGGCGGAACAAACGTTGGTGCGCGCCTCCGTATTCGGGGTCACCAGCAAGGGTGTCACGTTCGTCGATCTGCTGACCGCGCTGGTGGACCGATGACCAACACTCTCCGAACATACTGGGCCACCGATGAATTCGGACTATCCCTCGAGCATCGCGGTATGTCGAGCGGATACACCGTCCCGGAACTCGTCCAGCCCGGTCTGCGCCGGAACCCACGCCGCGCCCATCTGCTGGTATCGACGGTGCTCGGCAAACACATTCCCACCGATCCCGCAGTCGTCCTGGGTGCAGGACGTCGCCTGGGGCAACTCGTCGCCGATCTGCTCGGCGACGTTGCCCCGGAAGCCCTCGTGCTGGGATTCGCCGAAACAGCTACCGGTTTGGGCCACTGCGTCGCCGAAGCTCTGGGTGCCAGGTGTTACGTGCATTCGACGCGCCGTCGCGTGCCCGGCGCGGAGGTGTTCGCGGGGTTCGAGGAGGGGCATTCGCACGCGACGTCGCATCTGCTCCAGCCGACGTCGCAGGCTCTCTTCGCGAATACCGCGCCCCTAGTTCTCGTGGACGACGAAATCTCCACCGGCGCAACCGCAATCGACGCAATTCGTTCGCTGCACCGCTCCCACCCCCGCGACCGGTACGTGATCGCTTCGCTGGTGGATATGCGCGGGGACGACCACCGTCGGACTACCTCGGCAGCCGAGCGCGAACTCGGTGCGACGATCGAGCATGTCAGTCTCGCGCAGGGACACACGGTCCTGCCCGCCGATCTCACCGACCGCGTCACCGCGCTGCCGGTTCCGGAGCTCAATCCCGTGGCGCCGCAGCGCGGTTCGGTTCGTTTTGTCGAGGTTCCGTGGCCGTCGGAAGTCCCTGACGGCGGGCGGCACGGCGTGGTGCGCGCGGACTTCGCCCGCTACGACGCCGCGATCGAGACGGCTGCGGAGGTGGTCGATTCCGGCCGGGACACCGACCGCCCGGCGATCGTGATCGGCCACGAAGAACTGATGTACCTGCCGCTGCGGCTCGCGCACGCACTCGCGGAGCACGGCACCGCAACCAGATTCCAGACCACCACGCGGTCGCCCGCGTACGTCCGGGACGTCTCCGGTTATCCGTTGCGACGCGGATTCTCCTTCGGCGCACCCGAACACATACCGGCCGACCACGAAGCCGAGGCCGCCCGTTACCTGTACAACGCCCGGTGGCCCGAGCCCGTCCCCGTACGACCGGAGCTGATCCTGGTGATCGATTCTCCGGCGGACACCGACCGCCTGCGCGCCGACGGCGGGGTGCTCGACGTTCTGACCGCTGCCGGCGAAGACGTACTGGTCGCGATCCTTCCCGCCACCGATCCGGTAGCACTGCGCGCCTCGAGGGAGAAAGCATGACCACGCCGCTGACCGGACCCGAATTCGGTTCGTACGCCCCCGACGAGGTGACCTGGCTCCTCAAGGATCTCTCGCACGTCGATCTCGAAGGAGATATCGCCGAACGTGAGGCCCGGATCCAGGCCGGCCTCGCACACTACGCAGAATCTCTTCCGGTCGAGTACCAACCGGACGCTCCGTACCGGGAGTTGTTCGACAAAGCTCTGGCCTCGACCGCGGGTCGTCTCGCACACGCCGTGGGCACCTTGACCGAACTCCTGATTGCCGAGCGGGGAACGGATCTCACGCTCGTGTCGCTGGCGCGCGCAGGGACCCCGGTCGGGGTCCTGGTCCGCCGCTGGGCACAGCGACACCACGGGCTGTCCCTGCCGCACTACGCCGTCTCGATCGTGCGGGGGCGCGGAATCGACACTGCTGCGCTGGATTACATCACCGAACGTCATGATCCCCAGTCGGTTGTCTTCGTGGACGGCTGGACCGGCAAAGGGGCGATCGCGCGCGAGTTGGCCGCCGCGCTCGCGGAATACTCCGCAGCCGGAGGACCCGTCTTGTCGGACGACCTCGCCGTGCTCGCCGATCCCGGACACTGCGTGCGCACCTACGGCACCCGCGACGACTTCCTGATCGCCTCGGCCTGCCTGAATTCGACCGTGTCGGGCCTGATCTCACGCACGGTCCTGAACGACACGCTCATCGGCCCCGGAGAATTCCACGGCGCCAAATTCTATCGCGACCTCGCCTCGGCCGATGTGTCCGGCAGACTCCTCGACACCGTGAGCGCGGCCTTCGACACCGTCCGCGACCGCGTGCCCGCCGAACTCGCCGCCGTTCTGGCGAGTGACCGGACTCCCACCTGGTCGGGCTGGGCCTCGGTCGAGAAGGTGCGCGAGGAATACGGCATCGCCAGCGTGAATTTCGTGAAACCCGGTGTCGGCGAGACGACCAGGGTGCTGTTGCGTCGGGTGCCGTGGCGAGTGCTGGTCCGCGAGGCCGACGCGCCCGAGCACGCGCACCTGCGGCTGCTCGCGGCGGCGCGTGGGGTACCGGTGGAAGTCGTTCCCGACCTTGCCTATTCGTGCATGGGATTGATCAAGGAAGTGCAGTAGCGAATGCTCCTACGTAATACACGAAGACAGGCCCTGATCGCGACGGACCTGGACCGGGCGATGATCTACTCGCGCAACGCCTTCAGTACGACCTCGGAAGTGCCGATGGTCTGCGTGGAACATCTGGAAGGCGCGCCGCTGTCGTTCATGACGACCGCCGCGGCGTTGCGGATGCAGACCCTCACCGAACCCGCCGCGGTCATCCCGACCACCACCCGCACCATCAAACAGTTCAACAGGATCAAGCTGCCGGGTGCGCCCTGGCGCTACGCCATCACGAGCAACGGCGGGAATATCCTGGTCGACGGCGTACCGGATATGCGCTGGCGCATCGATATCGATGATCAGGTGCGCGCGGGCGGCACCACGC
>JAEZDV010000313.1 GCA_023417985.1 Actinomycetes bacterium
GGTACTCGACGACCGGGTCGCCGGGTGCGTCCGTGGTGGTGTACGCCGGTCCGAAGTACTCCTGGACACCGTTGGCTACCTGGTTGACTCGTGCACCCCCGGCTCCGGAATGGTCGTCCTCGGAGAACCGGAACGGCACGAGGTTGGGGCCGGTGAAGTCGGTGGACCGGATCGCCTCGACGATCGATTCGCGAGTGGGGTTCTCGCCGGCGGCTTCGAGTGCCTGAACGAACGTGTGTGCCATGGACATGCCGTAAACGACGTTGCCGTCGAATTCGGCGCCATTGTTGTACTGCGCGTTGATCTCCCGGAACTTGGTGGTCCACTCGTCGTCCTGGCTGAAGTGCGAGGACAGGTAGTTGGTGCTGAGCAGCCCGTCGGCGAGCGGGGCGGCGTCGCCGAGGGTCTTGGACAGGGTCAGGTAGTCGCCGCCCACCGAGGCGGTGGTCCATTGCGGCCGGAAACCGAGTCGGCCCGCGGTCCCGATCGCCAACGCCGTGAAACCGGGAATCGTGGCGAGCATGACGACCTCGCACCCCGCAGCCTGCAGCGCGCCGATCTGCGGGGCGACGTTGGTGTTGCTGGTGGCGTAGAACTGCTTCTCGACGACGGCGTCGGCACCGACGATCTGCTCGACACCCGCAAGGTAATCGCCACCGAGATCGTCGTCCTGCCCCAGCGTGCACACCTTCTTGCCGGGGAGATTGTCCTTCACGTACTGCGCCATGATCTTGGCTTCGACGGTGTAGTCGGCGTTGAAGCCGAAGGTGTTGGGATACTTGTCGGGCTGATTCCAGATTCGGGAACCGGACGCGACGAACAGGTCCGGAACATTGTTGGTGTCGAGGAAGTCGAGGACACCCGAATGGGTCGGTGTCCCCAGGCCACCGAGGATCGCGAACACGCGGTCCTGCAACACCAGTTCGCGCACGACCTGCTGGGTGTTGGCCGGGTTGTAGCCGTCGTCTAGCGCCTTGTACTCGATGGTCCGACCGTGTACGCCACCCTGCTCGTTGATGTAATCGAAGTACGCCTTGGTGGCAGGCGGGATCTTCGAGTATCCGGAGGCGGCCGGGCCCGTGAGCGGCATGTGCGTACCGACCAGCACGGAGGTGTCGGTGACACCGGTGGTGTCCCCGTCCCCGGAAGCGCCGGTCGACGCGGTGGTGCCGCTGCCGCACGCGGCGAGCGTCAAGGCCGTTGTCGCAGCGAGTGCGACGAGGGAAAGGTGGTGTCGCCGAACTGTTTTCATATGCTGGCCTCTGCTTTCGGTGGGGTGGAGACGGAAGTGGAATCGCGGTGACGGCCGTGTCGCGGGCCGCCGCTACCCGGCCGGAGACGACGGATTGCTGCCCCGAACAGGCCCTGGAGGCCGGCCGGGGCGAGCATCACGATGAGGATGACGGCGACGCCGAAGACGGCGATCGCGAGGTTGCCGTCCAGACGCTCGGAGAGCGACGGAGAAAGCTCGAGTGTGTCGGTGAGGGCAGCGACGAGCGCGGGCAGCACGACGAGGAGGACCGCGCCCCACACCGCACCGAGAAGCGACCCGAGGCCACCGATCACCACGCCCATGAGCAGGAACAGCGAGAAGGTGACGCCGAACGCGCCCGGGGACGCGCTCTGGGACACCATCGCGAGCACACCGCCGCCGAGGCCGGCGGCACCGGCACTCACCACGAATGTGGTGATCTTGGTGCGAGCGACATCGATACCGGCGAGGCGAGCAGCGATCTCGTCGTCGCGCACGGCTTGCATGCGGCGACCGAAGTCTCCGGCAATGAGATTCGACAGGGCGAGCACGGTGAGGGCCGCGGCGATCACAGCGATCGTGGCCTGCCACTGTTCGACGGTGAACACCGAGGCGATGCTGCTCGGCGGCCCCTCCACGTACGCCCAAAGTCCCTGGTCGCCGCCGAGCACGTTGGAGAACGTTGTGGTGATAGAGGGGATCACGACGACGAGCGCGAGCGTCAAGCCGGCCAGGTAGGGGCCGTGCAGTCGGGCGGCGGCCGCCCCGACGACGACGCCGACCACGCAGGTCACGAGCACGGCAGCGACGAGCGGCACGAGCAACACCGAGATCCCGGTCGCGCCGGCGTCACCCATCGAGTTGGAGGTCAGCGCGAACGAGTACGCCCCGCAGGCCATCAGCGCCCCGTGCCCGAGCGAGAGCTGACCGTTGCGCCCGATGAGTACGGTCAGTCCGGCTGTCGCACACAGGTATGCGGCGATGGTGGCCAGCTGGTAGTTCCGGAAGGGGGGCAGCACGAAGATGATTGCGATGACGGCGACGGCGATACCGAACACCACCGTGGCGCGCACGGCGAAGGAGTCGAAACGAGAAGTGTGCATGATCAGACCTGCCTGGCGGCGACGCCGGAGAAAATACCTTGGGGCCGCAGCAGAAGCACCGCCAGCAGCATCAGAAGCACCGCGATCGGCGCGATGCTTCCACTGAGATACCCGCTGACGAAGCTCAGCAGCAACCCGGTCGCGAGGCCGCCGAGCACCGCTCCCACGGGGCTGTCCAGCCCGCCGATCACCGCGGCGGTGAACGCGAAGATGAACACGAGATCGACTGCGTGCGGGTTCAACCCGAGTTCGGTAGGTACCACCAGCAGTGCCGCGAGTCCGCCGACCGCGCCGGCGAGCGCCCACCCCAGGGTGAGCATCGCCGAGACCTTCACGCCCAGCAGCCGCGACACGTCCGGAGCGAACGCGGAGGCCCGCATCTTCAGTCCGAGGTCGGTACGGGTGAACAGCAGGGCGAGGCCGATGACCACCACGCCCACCGCTGCGAAGACGAACACGTCGTACGGTGACAGCAGCGGAACGTTACCGACGCGCAACGGATCACGACTGAACGGCAACTGCATCGGCCGGAAGTCGTTGCCGTAGATCATGCCGAGTACTGCGTGGATCACCATGACGAGTCCGAGCGCGACGATCACCGCGGCCAGTGGGCGGCTGTGGTCGAGGCGGCGGATCAGCACTCGCTCGACGAGTGCCCCCAGGACGAAGCCGCTCACGATCGCGGCAACGAGGCCGTACCAGTACGAACCGGTTGCCGACGTCACCGAATAGGCGATGTACGTGGTGGCCGCGGCCATCGCACCCTGCGCGAAGTTGATCACGCGCGTGCCCCGCCAGATCAGCACCAGTGCGAGAGCGAAGGCTGCGAATACGGCGCCGCGCGCGAGACCGTCCACAGTGAGAAACAGGAACCTGTCCATCGGATACTCCTCAGAATCCCAGGTAGGCGGTGCGGAAGTCGCTGTCCATCACGAGTTCTGCGGCCGAGGTGGCGACGACGATCCGGCCCAGCGCCAGCACGATCGCCTGGTCTGCGATCGGGAGCGCGCTGTGAACGTTCTGCTCGACGAGCAGCACCGTCAGTCCGGTGCGGTCGCGCAGGTCACGCAGAGTCGTCATGATCAGGTCCACGATGCGCGGCGCGAGGCCCAGCGACGGCTCGTCGAGCAGGAGCAACGAGGGCCGCGCGACGAGGGCACGGCCGATCGCGAGCATCTGCCGCTCGCCGCCGGAGAGTTGATGGCCACTGCTGTTCCGTCGCCGGGCGAGCGGTTCGAACATCTCGTACATCTCGGCGATCGCGCGTTTGGTGTCGACGCGGTCCTTGCGCCACAATCCGCCGAGCCGCAGATTTTCCTCGACGGTCAATTCGCCGATCACGCCACGGCCCTCGGGCACGTGGGCAACGCCGTGGTGCACGAGTTTTTCCGTCGGGACACCCAGCACGGGAGTGCCCGACACACTGATCGAACCCTGAACGGCAGGCAGCATTCCCGACAGCGCGCGCAGCAGGGTCGTTTTCCCGGCACCGTTGGCGCCGACGACGGCCGCGATCGTGCCCGACGGGACGTCGAAGCTGACCTCGTGCAGCACCGGTACGGGACCGTATCCACCGGTGAGGTTTTCGACACGCAGGAGTGGTGTGCTCACGCCGGGCCCTCCCCGCCGAGGTAGGCCGCAGCGACCAGCGGATCGGCGCGGATCTCGTCGGGAGTGCCCGCGGCGATCACCTTGCCGAAGTCGAGAACGACGATGTGATCGCACACCGACATGATCAGATCGACGTTGTGTTCCACCAGCATCACCGAACGTGACCCGTCGCCGCGCGCGGGTAGCCGGCGGATCAGCGCGCCGAGTTCCTCGATGTCGGCGCTGTCCAGGCCGCCTGCGGGCTCGTCGAGAAGAAGCACCGTGGGGTCCGAGATGAGGGCGCGTGCGAGCGCCACTTTCTTCGCCACCGCGTAGGGAAGCGCCGGGGGGAGGGACTGCGCGTAGTCGCCGATCCCGAACTCGTCGAGCAGCGTTGCAGCCGCGTCGCGGGCCGCCCGCTGGGTGCGCGAGCCGGACGGCAACCCGAGCAGGCTCGTCACGAACGGTGCGCGATGCGACAGCGACGCACCTGCGGCGACGTTCTCGAGGACGGTGAGCCCACCGAAGAGCCCGAGTCCCTGCAGCGTGCGCGCTACCCCGTGCCGGACCAGGCGGTGGGGTGAGGGGCGCACCGGACGGCCGTCGAACGACAGCGTTCCCGCGCGAGGGCGCTGAAAGCCGCAGACGACGTTGAACAGCGTCGTCTTCCCCGCGCCGTTGGGGCCCATGACACCGACCACCGAGCCGGCCGGGACCTGCAGCGATACGTCCTCGAGCGCGACGAGGCCGCCGAAGCGGACCTCGATGCCGTCGAGTCGGAGCCGGATCGGAGGTTCACTCCGAGTGGCGATTGATTGCACAGCGGGTGCACTTTCTCTCATGCCCTCGTCGGACTTTCGGGCGGTCTGCCCGGCCTGAGTGAGACCGGCATCACTTTTCAGCGACAGGTTACAACACTGTGAGTGTATGTTCCTAGTGTCCGGACTGATCATTACGGAACAGGAGTCGAGACGGTGGTCGCATCCAACGAGGGAGCCCGGCGACGGCTCGAAGGCCGGGTCGCGGTGGTCACAGGAGCCAGTCGAGGAATCGGTTTCGGTATCGCCGAACGCCTCGTGGCGGAGGGCGCCCGAGTGGTGCTCACGGCGCGGTCGCCGGAGCCGCTCGCCGAAGCCGTCGCCGCGCTCGGGCCCGAGGTCGCGTGCGGTGTGGCGGGAAAGGCACACGATCCGGCGCACCGAGACGACGCGATGAGTACCGCTGTGGATCGTTTCGGCAGGGTCGACATCCTCGTCAACAACGCCGGCACCAACCCCGTCTACGGCCCTTTGGTCGATCTCGACCTGGAGGCTGCCCGCAAAATCCTCGAGGTGAACGTGCTCGCAGCGCTGGCCTGGACGCAGCGCTTTGCTGCGCTGGCCACCGAAGGTGGAGCGGTCGTGAACATCTCGTCCGTTTCCGCGTTCTCCCATGCACCGGGAATCGCGTTCTACGGCGTGAGCAAAGCGGCACTCAACCAACTCACCCGCTCACTGGCGGCGGAACTCGGACCGGCGATCCGCGTCAACGCCGTCGCGCCGGCGGTGGTGAAGACGCAGTTCGCGGCTGCGCTGTACGAGGGCCGGGAAGAACAGGTGGCGGCGCGATATCCGATGCATCGCCTCGGCATGCCCTCCGATGTCGCGTCGGCGGTCGCCTACCTTGTGTCCGACGACGCATCCTGGGTTACCGGACAGGTTTTGTCGGTCGACGGTGGCGGCGCCACGGCGTCGTCGCAGTAAGCGCCCGCAAGGGCCGACTCGTGCGAATGCGAGAGAGGCCGGGCGCACTGGCAGAATGCAGCACAGCAGCACACACGGACGACGCGAGTGAGGAGCGGCGGTGACCAGCACCTCGGACGGCCGGACCGCGCGCGGTGAGCGCACCCGGCGCGCCGTGATCGACGCGCACATCGCTCTGATCGAGGCGGGAGAACTCAAGCCGACCGGAGCGCAGATTGCGGAGCGGGCAGGAATCTCCGTGCGCGCGCTGTGGGCCAATTTCAACGATCTGGAGACGCTGTTCGGCACCACGGGCGCCGAACTCCTGAGACGTCAGGACGCGATGTTCGTGCCGGTGCCGCCCGATCTCGCTCTCCCCGAGCGAGTGGACAGGTTCTGCACCCAACGTGCGAAGTTGCTCGAGTTCATCGCCCCTTATGCACGGGCGGCGGGAGTACGTGAGCCGTTCTCTCGTGAGCTGCGGACCTACCGGATGCGACACATCGCGCGCGTCACCGACGAGATCGAGGTGCTCTTCGCGCGCGAACTCGCACCCCTTCCGCGCTCGCGCCGGACACAGGCGATCCAGGCACTCGGAATCGCCAGTACTTGGGCGGCCTGGTCGGTGCTGCGAGACGAGTACAGCCTCGACGTCGACGCCGCCACCGCCGTGATGCGTCAGACGGTCGCCGCGCTTCTCGCCGCCACGGTCCACGTCTCTCTCGGCTAGCCCCGGAACTGTCGGCGAGCGCCCGGCGGCCGAGCGATCACCCGAAGAGGGAGGCCACGATCCGGTCGGCTGCGTTGCGGTGCCCGGCGGCGTTCGGGTGCAGCGGGATTGCTTCTGCGACCGGCGACAGCCCCTCCATCCAGCGTTCCTCGGGTTCGGCGCACGCGTCGTGCCCGACGGTCGAACCCGCAAGATCGACGTACTCCGCACCCGCGTCCTGTGCATTCCGCCGCATCGCGTCGTTCAGCCGGTCGAGTTTGTCCTGGAGGTAGGTCGCGTCCTGGGGCCACATCCGTTGGTCGGGAAAACATCCGCCGTCGCGGATGGCCGTGGGATAGCCGACGAATACGATCTTCGCATTCGGGGAACGATCCCGAATCTCCTGGGTGATGGTTCCGTAACGCGGGCCGAAGGCGTCGATCGTGGCGTCGACCCGGTCGGAGCCGGAAGCGGTATTCGTCACGGCGCACGACTGCCCGTCGGGTGGCGGAAGGAGATTGATGCACCCGACCGCCAACTGGACCAGACCGATGTCGTTGCCGCCGATCCCGACCGTCACGAGGTCGACGTCGGGTGTCAACGCGTCGTATTGCGGCGGCACGCCGACACCGCGGAACGTCGATTGGGATTCGGTGAAGTCGGTGCTCACCGCGGCGCCGCACGACACGTCGATGAACCGCGAGACGTTCAGTACTTCCGAGACCAGGGTCGGATAGTTGCTGCTCGACCGTCCGCATTCCTCCGACACCGTAGGCGGAATCCCGGGACCGGAGGTGAACGAATCGCCGAGCGCAACATACGAATCGTAGAGCGGAGTGGCCGACGCGGACTGGGACGCAGGCAGAAGCGTCACGAAAACTGCGGTCACGAGTACGGATCCGGCGACTCTCATACGGGCGGCACCTGTACGCACGGGACTCCCACCGAATCGGCGACATGTTTCGCTGATCATCCGACGGTGAGGTCCGGCTGTCAAGGGATCGGCGGTGCTCGATGACTTCGCATAGGAGACGGTACGCGTGCCGGGATCGGACCATCGTGCGGTGGTCGCGCAACTGCGTCTCGACGGCGTGCCTGAATTAGTCGCACCAGCTCTGAGGAACGAAAGGAGGAGACGCCGCTTTTCGCGGCGCCGCCTCCTTCCGGCTTCGAGCAGCCCGGACGGGCGGTTACGTGGCGCGCACGATCAGAGGGACAGGATCGACGCGGCGGCCGTTCCAGGTGCTCCGTAGACCTGGGCCAGTCCGACCTTCGGCTCTCCGGGCACCTGACGATCGCCTGCCTGGCCGCGCAACTGGAGCACGAGTTCGTGCACCTGGCGGATCCCGGACGCACCGATCGGCTCGCCGTTCGCGATGAGACCACCGTCGGTGTTCACGGGCAGGGAGCCGCCGATCTCGGTGGCGCCCTCCGCGATCAGCTTTTCCTGGTCGCCGTCGGCGCACAGACCGGTCTCCGCCATGTGGATGACCTCTGCGCCGGCGTCGGTGTCCTGCAACTGGGCGACGTCGACGTCCTCGGGCCCGATTCCGGCGGCCTCGTACGCAGCCTTCGCGGCGTAGACGGTGGGGGAGACGTCCTCCTCGATCGCTGCCCAGGTCGCGTGAACCTCGTAGGCGCCGTATGTGCGGGTGCGAATCGCGGTGGAGCGCAGGTACACCGGCTTGTTGGAGGTGTACTTGGCAGCCAGGTCGCCGCGGCACATGATGACGGCGGCAGCGCCCTCGTCGGGGGCGCAGAACATCTTGGCCGTGAGCGGATAGTTCAGCATGGGGGACTCGAGGATCTCCTCGATGCTGAACTCCGTGCGGCGGAATGCCTTCGGGTTGAGGCCGCCGTTGCGGTAGTTCTTCGCGGCGACGCGCGCGAGGGTCTCGTGCGAGATGCTGTGCTCGAGGGTGTAGCGGTTGGCCTTCATCCCGAAGAACTTGGTGGTGACGAACTGTCCGTTCTCGGCGTACCAGCCGGGAAGGCCGAGCATGGCGGGATCGGCTGTGAAGGCGCCGCGCGGGTGCTTGTCCGTGCCGACGGCGATACCGATGTCGTACTTCCCGGAACGGATGCCGTCCGCGGTCTGTTCGATCGCGCTCGCGGAGGTCGCGCACGCGTTGAACACGTTGGTGAAGGGGATGCCCGTCAGGCCCACCAGGCGGGTGACGGCGTCGGTGTTGTCCACCTCGTAGCTACCGCCGATGCCGAACTGGATGTCTTTCCATGCGACACCCGAATCCTCGAGTGCGAGCTGGATTGCGTCGGCCGCCATCTCGATGGCCGACTTGGTGCCGAATCTGCCGAACGGGTGCAGGCCCACACCGATGATGGCAACGTCGTTCATAGTTTCAAGGACTCCTCGATCGGGTGTGTGCTGGTCAGATCGGCTCGAAGGCCCATGTCAGAATCTCCGTCCCGTCCTCGTCGACGTAGAACGGAACGAAGGTGAGTTCGAGCTCCGTGCCGGGTTGCAGCCGGGCGGGATCCGCTTCGGTGAGCCGGGCTTCGACGCGCACGACATCGCCGAGCTGGATCAGGCCGAAGGTGAACGGCGTGAAGGTCGCGGCGGTTTCGTTGCCGGCGTAGGGCTGCTTGGGCACAAATCCCTGGGAGGTCCAGGCCACCAGGGTTCCTCGCCTCGGCAGCAGCAGGTCCGACACGTTCGCGCCGCTGCATCGCGGGCACCGCGGTTGCCGGGGCCAGGTGGTGGCGGCGCAGTCGTCGCAGTGGCTGCCGATGAGCTGTGGGTTCTCCTCGGGCCAGGTCGAAACGTCGGGCGCGAGCGCCTTCGTCGTCATATGTCATCCTCCGTTGTTCGGTGCCGCCACTCCGGTTGCCCTCGTGCTGCGGCCATGGCAATTACGCTAGACGGAAATTATATTCTCCACAATGAGAGGAGCATATCCAAGCCGCTGGACGGGTCGCACTCACTCGCCGGCAGCCGCCGGGAAACCTTTGTAGAACCTGTTCCAATTTCCGCGGAATGTGGCTATCGTCACGTGCACAACTTGCAATGCGATGGAGGGCGTCAGATGAAGACCAAGGGTGCAGTGCTGTGGGGGCTCGACGAAGCGTGGTCGGTGGAGGAAATCGAACTCGGAGATCCGGTGCCGGGCGAAGTCCAGATCCGCATGGAAGCCGCCGGCATGTGCCATTCCGACCACCACATCGTCACCGGCGCAACACCGATGCCGTCCTTCCCGGTCATGGGCGGCCATGAGGGCTCCGGAGTCATCACCAAGGTCGGAGACGGTGTCGTCGGCTTCGAGGTCGGCGACCACGTCGTGCTGGCCTTCATTCCCGCGTGTGGACGATGCCCCTCCTGTGCCACCGGGCACTCGAACCTGTGTGATCTGGGCGCCGGCCTCCTCAGCGGTCAGGCGATCTCCGACGGCAGCTACCGGATTCAGGCTCGCGGGCAGAACGTCATCCCGATGTGCCTGCTCGGGACGTTCTCGCCCTACATGACCGTGAACCAGAGCCAGGTCGTGAAGATCGACAAGGACGTGCCCTTCGAGCTCGCCGCTCTCGTCGGATGCGGCGTCCCGACCGGTTGGGGTTCGGCCACCCACATCGCCGACGTCAAGCCCGGAGATTCGGTTGCCGTCATCGGTGTCGGCGGCGTGGGTATGAGCGCCCTACAGGGTGCTGTCGCGTCCGGTGCGCGCTACGTCTTCGCGATCGATCCGGTGCCGTGGAAGCGCGAGCAGGCCATGAAGTTCGGTGCGACGCACACCTACGCGTCGATCGAAGAAGCGATCGTGCCCATCATGGAGGTCACCTGGGGACGTATGTGCCAGGAGACGATCATCACGGTCGGCGAGATGAAGGGTGAACTGGTCGACCCGGCGCTCACCCTCACCGCCAAGGGCGGCAAGTGCGTCGTCACGGCCATGGGCTTCATGTCCGACATGGACGTCAAGCTGAACTCGTTCCTCTTCTCCATGCTGCAGAAAGATCTCAAGGGCAACATCTTCGGTGGCTGCAACGCCCGCGTCGACGTCCCGCACCTGCTCGACCTCTACAAGTCCGGGCAGCTCAACCTGGCCGACATGGTGACCCGAACCTACACGCTCGAACAGATCAACGACGGTTACCGGGACATGCTCGACGGCAAGAACATCCGCGGCGTGATCCGCTACACCGAAGCCGACTGGTGACCCTGCGCCGACCGGCATCTCGTACCCTGGGTCGGTGCGCAGTCTGGAATTGATCTCGGAATGGCCCGTCGAACACGCCGCCGCCGCTGTCGTCACCAGCGGAGGCGGCGTGGTCGCGTCCGAGGGGGATCGGTCGGCGGTCTACGACCTGGCGTCGGTCACCAAGCCCCTCGTCGCGTACGCGACGCTCGTGGCGATCGAGGAGGGGGCGATCGAGCTCGACCAGCCCGCCGGACCGCCCGGATCGACGGTGCGGCATCTGCTCGCCCACGCGTCGGGCCTTGCCTTCGGCGAACGCACCGTTGCCGCCGAGCCGGGCAGGAAGCGGATCTATTCGAGCGCCGGATTCGAGATCCTCGCCGAGTTGATCGGCGCCGAGACCGACATCCCGTTCCCGGAGTATCTGGCGCAGGCCGTCTTCGAGCCTCTCGGGATGCACGACTCGGGTCTGCCCGGGCCGGCCGGTCACGGTGGCCGTTCGTCGGTCGCCGACCTCGCGGCGTTCGCGGGGGAGTTGCTGACCCCGACTCTCGTGTCCGACGCGTTGTTCGCAGAAGCGACCGCGGTGCAGTTTCCGGGGCTGAACGGCCTCGTGCCCGGCTACGGCATGTTCAAGCCCAACGACTGGGGGCTGGGATTCGAAATCCGCGGGGAGAAGAATCCGCATTGGACCGGGACGGGGAATTCACCCCGCACATTCGGGCATTTCGGCCAATCGGGAACATTTCTCTGGGTAGATCCCGAATTCGGTGCCGCATGTGTGGTACTTACCGATAGGAACTTCGGAAATTGGGCAAAACCGCTCTGGCCTGCGCTGAGTGACGCAGTGTTGACCGAAATCACATAAACCTCTTTCGTTTCCCGGCGAAACATTGGCAACAGGCGCACACTTGTTGACACGCCGCATGGAGACACCTTTCGGGCAGAGGTCGTTGGGGAAGACGTCCTCGTCGAACCGGAGGTGAATGTATGCGCGTATCCAATCAGTTCGCGGATGCGACAAACGGAGTGATCTATATCCACTCTTCGCCCGCCGCGGTCTGCCCACATATCGAATGGGCGCTGGCAGCCACGCTGAACAGTCGTCCGGAACTGACGTGGACGGGGCAGCCCGCCGACGTGGGCGTGCTGCGAACCTCCGTCGACTGGGTCGGTCCGGTGGGTACCGCCGGTCGCCTCGCGGACGCCTTGCTCGTCTGGCCCATGCTGCGTTTCGAGATCACCGAGAACCCCAGCGAGGGCGTCGACGGCGAACGCTACAGCTACGTGCCGCGGCTCGGACTCTGGCGCGGCTGCACCAGCGCCAACGGCGACATCGTCGTCGGCGAGATGCGCTTGCGCGCGATGCTCGCCTCCTCCGACACCGTAGCCGACCTCCATCGCGCCCTCGGCACCGCGTGGGACGACGAACTCGAGCCGTACCGCAGCGGCGACGAGGGGGCCGAAGTCACGTGGCTCCGGCGCGACGTCGGCTGAACCGTCCTCAGCGCTCCGCGTGAACCGAGCATCGCACGCGCAGACCTCCCCGCGACGCCGGCGCCGCTACCTTTCCGAAAGGTGGCGGCGCCGGCGTCGCAGGCGAGGTCAGGATCTCACAACGGAATGTTCTTGTGGCGCCCACGCGTCGCGGGCGCTGCGGCCAGTGCGGCTGCGAGAGTGCTGCGCGTCCGGGTAGGTTCGATCATCTCGTCGACCACACCGATCGAGATGGCCCGCCCCACACCTCCCGCGATGGCCTCGTGTTCGGCCGCGAGCCGATCGTGGAGAGCTTCGCGCTCCTCTTCCGGTGCGGCGGCGAGAGCCCGCTTGTGCAGGATGCCGACGGCGGCCTTCGCACCCATCACCGCGACCTCGGACTCGGGCCACGCGAACACCGCCGTGGCCCCGAGAGCGCGTGAGTTCATCGCGATGTACGCGCCGCCGTAGATCTTGCGCGTCACTAGGGTGACGCGGGGAACGCGGGCTTCGGCGAACGCATGAAGCAGCTTCGCACCGCGCCGAACAACGCCTTCCCACTCCTGGCTGACGCCCGGAAGATAACCGGGTACGTCGACGATCACGACGAGGGGAACGCCGAAGGCATCGCACATGCGCACGAACCGTGAGGCTTTCTCCGCACTCTCGGAATTCAGGCATCCGCCGAGGCGAAGGGGATTGTTGGCGATGACGCCGACGGTACGGCCACCGAGCCGGCCGAAGCCGGTGACGATGTTGCGTGCCCATCCGCCCTGTAGCTCTTCGAAACTGGAATCGCCTTCGACGTTGTCGAGCAACTCGTGGACGATAGGCCGCACGTCGTAGGCGCGGCGCGGCGATTCCGGCATGAGCGCGCGCAAGTCGGTGTCGCCGAGAGCGGCGGCCGCGACGTCGAACTCGCCCTGCTCGGCGAGCATCGACACCAGGCGCCGCGCGCGGTGCAGAGCGTCGTCCTCGTCGCGGGCCGCGATGTGCGCGACACCCGACTTCTTGGTGTGGGTGTCCGGTCCGCCGAGGGATTCCATGTCCACCTGCTCGCCGGTGACGCTGCGCACCACATCGGGGCCGGTGACGAACACGCGGCCCTCGGGGGCCATGATCACGATGTCGGTGAGGGCGGGGCCGTAGGCCGCACCGCCTGCTGCGAACCCGAGGACGACGGAGATCTGGGGGATGGAGCCGGACGCACGCACCATCGCCTCGAAGACGAGGCCGACGGCATGCAGGGCTTCGACGCCCTCCGCGAGGCGGGCTCCACCGGAGTGGAAGAGCCCGATGATGGGGGCTTCGAGTTCGAGGGCGACGTCGATGGCCGCGACGATGTGCCTGCAGCCCTCGACTCCCATCGCGCCGCCCATGACGGTCGCGTCGGAGCAATACGCGACTGTGCGCACCCCGTCGATGCATCCGATCGCGGCGAGAACGCCCGACTTGTCGCGGGGATGGAGCAATTCCGTGCTGCCCGAGTCGAAGAGTGCCTCGAGTCGGCGCAGGGGATCGCGCGGATCCGCCGCGAGGCCGCGTTGTTTGGCCGGATCCAGGATGGTCATCGAGTGCTCCTCGGTCGAGCGCGGTGGTGGTGGGCTGGGGGGGGGGGGGGGGGGGGGGGCCCCCCCCCCCCCGGGGGGGGGGGGGGGG
>JAEZDV010000319.1 GCA_023417985.1 Actinomycetes bacterium
CGGTGCGGGCGGCGAGTTCGGCGCCGGGCTGTGGGGCCGGCGGTGCTGCGGGCGGGGGAGAGGGAGGGGGAGGCAGTGCAATGTCGGTGACTTCCGGTGCGGAGGCGAGGAGGCTGGTGGCCGCGGCGACGGCGACCAGCAGAACAGACCCCCCGCGCCGCGTCACGGCGCCGCAGCTCCGGTGGTCAGATGGTCGACGAGTTCACGTGCCGCAGCTCGTCCCGCCCGATTGGCGCCGATCGTGGATGCGGAAGGGCCGTAACCGACGAAATGGATCCGCGGGTCGGCCGCGACCTGCGTCGCGAGGCGGCCCGTCATGGTGATTCCTCCACCGGGGTTGCGGAGCCCCAGTGGGGCAAGGTGATCGAGCGAGCTCCGAAAACCCGTGCACCACAGGATCACATCGACATCGAGGCTGCTGCCGTCCTGCCAGCGGACTCCGGTCTCGGTGATCTCGGCGAACATCGGCGTCCGGTCGAGTACACCGCGCTCCCGTGCCGCGCGGATCGTCGGGGTGACGGGAATGCCCGTGACCGAGACGACCGAGCCCGGCGGTAGTCCCTGGCGCACGCGGTCTTCCACTGCGGCAATTACCGCGCGGCCGAACTCGGGCGTGAATTCTTCGTCGCGCCAGACAGGTTCGCGCCGCGTCACCCAGGTGGTGGTGGTGACGCGCGAGATCTCGTCGAGCAACTGGACCGCGGAGATTCCGCCGCCGACGACGAGGACGTGCTTTCCGCGGAACTGCTCGGCATCGCGGTAGTCCCTGGTGTGGAGTTGCTGCCCGCGGAAGCGTGCGGCACCGGGGTACCACGGGACGAACGGATGCTCCCAGGTTCCCGTCGCGTTGATGATTCCCCGTGCGAAGTAGATTCCCTCGTCGGTTTCGACGCGCAGTCGCTCGCCCCGGTCGCACACCACGGTCACCTGGACGGGGCGGTGTACGGGAAGGTCGTATTCCTTCTCGTAGGCGCCGTAGTAGGCGGGAACGGCGGAGGAGGCGGGCACGTCGCCCGATCCGGTGTCGACCACCTCGGAGAACGCGGAACCCGGCAGGTCGTGCAGGCCGTTGACGGTGTTCAAGGTGAGGGACGGCCACCGGTGCTGCCACGCGCCACCGGGCCCGAACGACCGGTCGAGCACGACGAATTCCGTTTCGGGTTCGAGCCCGAAGCGCCGCAGATAGTAGGCAGCAGACAGCCCTGCCTGGCCCGCGCCGATCACGACGACGTCCACGTGCGTCGCGTTCTCGGCCGTTTCGTCCGACGTCATCACCCGGCCCTCCCGCAGAAGTTGCCCTCCATCATGCCGTGACCACGGGAGGCGTGCGCTGTGAAACCCGCAGTGGCGTCCGCGAAAAAATGTGATATCACTTTGACATCACGTTCGCGTCGGCGGCGTGTGAAAGGGAGAACCATGGAAACTGAAGCCTTCGTCACCGCCTCGTCCACCGCCTCGTCGGAACGTCCGGGACGTTCGGCCAACGGCTGGCCGGTGCTCGGCGTCGCGCTCGTCGTCCTGGCGGTGGCCACCGCGCTGATCATCTGGGCAGGGGTCGAAGAGAACGTGCCACTGCTCGTCGTGGGATCGGTCGCCGCAGTCGTCGCAGTCGCCCTTCTCGCGGGGCTGGTTCTCGTCGAACCGAACGAGGCTCGCGTGCTCCAGCTGCTCGGCGGGTCGTATGCCGGCACGTTGCGCGAGCCGGGATTGCGCTGGATGAACCCCCTCAACTCGCGCCGCAAGATCACCACGCGCATCCGCAACCACGAGACGGCCAGGGCCAAGGTCAACGACGCCGACGGTAACCCGATCGAGATCTCGGCGGTGATCGTGTGGCAGGTCGAGGACACCGCGCGGGCCGTCTTCGACGTCGAGGACTTCGAAGAGTTCGTGGCCGTCCAGACCGAGGCCGCGGTGCGCCACATCGCCGGTAGTTACCCGTACGACGGTGCGCCCGAAGCGATGTCCCTGCGCCAGAACGCCGACCAGATCACCACCGAGCTGTCGGCGGAGGTGCATGCCCGTGTGCAGTCGGCAGGCGTCCGGGTGATCGAGACCCGCATCAACCAGCTGGCCTACGCGCCCGAGATAGCCCAAGCGATGCTGCGCCGTCAGCAGGCCGGTGCCGTGATCGCCGCCCGGGAGCAGATCGTGCAGGGCGCCGTGTCCATGGTCGGTACCGCGCTCGAGCGCCTCGAAGCGGAGCACACCGTCTCGCTGGACGAAGACCGCAAGGCTGTGATGGTCTCGAACCTGCTCGTCGTCCTGTGCGGTGACCAGAGCGCCCAGCCCGTCCTCAACACGGGGTCGTTGTACCAGTAGGGAATTCGGCATGCCCGAACGCAAGAAGGTTCTGCTGCGGCTCGACCCGGCGGTCCACGACGCGATTGCGCGCTGGGCTGCCGACGAGCTGCGCAGTACCAACGCCCAGATCGAACTGATCCTGCGTCGCGCCCTGGCCGACGCCGGACGCACACCGCGCGGCGTCGGCAGGATCCGCGGTCCCGGACGACCCCGCGCACAGGAGTCGCGCGGCGAGGACGAGACAATGGAATGATCGCTGTGCAGTGACGAAAGGTGCCACAAACATGATCGGGATCAACCGCGACGGTGAGGTCGTCACGCTGGAGTTGCAGCGGGAGGAGCGCCGCAACGCGCTCAACTCGCAGCTGTGCGTCGAGATCCGCGAGGCGGTCGAGCAGGCCGTCGAGGACGGTGCCCGGGTCATCGTGATCACCGGCCGCGGAACGAGCTTCTGTGCCGGAGCCGACCTTTCCGGCGACGTGTACGCCGCCGGGTTCCTCGACAACCTCGGCGAGATGCTGCAGACGATCGAGAACGCGCCGATTCCGGTGATCGCGGCGATCAACGGACCGGCCATCGGCGCCGGCACCCAGCTCGCGCTGGCGTCGGATCTGCGGGTCGTCGCCCCGGGTGCCCGGTTCGCGGTCCCCGCGGCACGCCTCGGGATCTCGGTGGACCGGTGGACGGTTCGGCGACTCGCCTCGCTCGTGGGCGGAGGACCGGCCCGGACGGTGCTGCTCGCCGCCGAGCCCATCGGAGCGGACGAAGCGCTCGCCCGGGGTCTCGCCAACAAGCTCGGCGACCTCGCAGCGGCGCAACGCTGGGCCCAGGAGATCGCGAAACTCGCGCCGCTGTCGCTGCGGGCGCAGAAGTTGTTCCTCAACGACGACGGCACCCGCGACGACAGCACGCCCGAGCAGACCGCAGCCCTGGCGGCCGCGTGGCTCAGTGAGGACGCCCAGGAAGCCAGGCTTGCCCGCGCGGGCGGGCGCGACCCGATCTTCCGCGGCCGATGAGGGCCCGGCAGGCCGCCTCCTCCGCACTGGCCGGCGCGGGCGCGTTCTGGTTCGCACGGGCCGCACGCGGTCTGCCGAGCTCGATCGGGGCGTCGGTGTCCGATATCCGCCCCTGCGCCGCGGGGTCGCCCCACTACCGTGACGGGCGATTCCACAACAACGATCCCGCGTCTGTACTCGGGCCCGAGGACGGCGGCAGTCTGCTGAAGGACATGCTGACCCGTGGGTCGCGGGGAACGCCGCGAAGCGAGGTGCCTCTCGCTCCGGTGCTCGCCCCGGTCGACGCCGCAGAACTCGCCGTGACCTGGTTCGGGCATTCGAGCGCCCTCGTCGAGATCGACGGCTACCGCGTGCTCTGCGACCCGGTCTGGAGCGAACGGGTGTCGCCGTCGCCGACCGTCGGGCCGAAGCGGATGCATCCGGTCCCGATCGAACTGCAAGCACTGCCCGTCGTCGACGCGATCCTCATCTCGCACGACCACTACGACCATCTCGACCGGTACACCGTCGAAGCCCTCGCCGCACTCCAGCCCGATGCCAGGTTCGTCGTGCCGCTCGGCATCGGCGCCCACCTGAGGCGATGGAAGGTCGCCGAGAACCGGATCGTCGAACTCGACTGGGATCAGCACGTGGAAGTCGAGGGGCTGCGCATCACGTGCACCGAAGCCCGGCACTTCTCCGGACGCGGCCTGCAGCGCGACATCACACTGTGGTCGTCGTGGGTCATCGCCGGGCCGACGCGCCGGGCGTTCTTCGGCGGCGACACCGGCTACACCCCGCGCTTCGCCGACCTCGGCGACAAGTACGGGCCGTTCGACCTGACACTGCTGCCCGTCGGCGCCTACGACCGGCGGTGGCCGGACGTCCACCTGAACCCCGAGCAGGCCGTGCGGACGCACCTCGACCTCGGCGGCACCGACCGCACCGACAGCCTGCTGGTCCCGGTGCACTGGGGAACGTTCAACCTCGCACTGCACTCCTGGTCCGAGCCGATCGCGCGGCTTCTACCGGCCGCGCAGGACTCCCGCGTCGCGACGGCCGTCCCGATGCCGGGGCAGCGCGTCGACGTACTGCACCACGTCGCTCGCGAACCGTGGTGGATACCACTGGGCTGACTCGGCCTCCAGTGGAACAGGGGCACCTTCCGGTGGAATACGCTCATTGGTTATGGCAGGAGAAGAGCCCACCGCGGTGGTCGAGACCGGTGATGCGCTCGCGCACGACCCCACATATGCCGAACACGGGCTGACCACCGAGCAGGTTGCCGAACGGGTGGCCCGCGGGCAGACCAACGACGTTCCCGACCGCGCGTCCCGCTCGGTCAAGGACATCGTTCGCGCCAACGTCTTCACACGGATCAACGCGATTCTGGGCGTCCTTCTGCTGATCGTGCTCGCCACCGGTTCGATCGTCGACGGCATGTTCGGCCTGCTCATCATCGCGAACAGTTCCATCGGCATCATCCAGGAAGTCCGCGCCAAGCGGACCCTCGACAAACTCGCGATCGTCAGCCAGACCAAACCGGTGGTGCGCCGCAACGGCAGCAGCAGCGAGCTGTCCCCGAGTGAGGTGGTGCTCGACGACATCATCGAACTCGGTCCGGGTGATCAGCTGGTCGTCGACGGCACTGTCGTGGAGTCGGCCGGGCTCGAACTCGACGAGTCGTTGCTCACCGGTGAATCCGACGCCGTGCACAAGAACCCCGGCACCTCCGTCATGTCGGGCAGCTTCGTGTCGTCGGGGACCGGCGCCTACCGCGCGACGAAGGTCGGGCGCGACGCGTATGCGGCTCGGCTCGCGGAGGAAGCCAGCAAGTTCACCCTGGTCCACTCCGAGCTGAACGCCGGCATCAACAAGATCCTCAAGCTCATCACCTACCTGATGATCCCGGCGGGTCTGCTCATCATCTACAACCAGTTGTTCTCCAGCGGCGAGGCGCTCGGCCCGTCGCTCAGCGGTATGGTTGCCGCTCTGGTGCCGATGGTCCCCGAGGGTCTGGTCCTCATGACGTCCATCGCGTTCGCCGTGGGCGTCGTCCGGCTCGGCCGCCGCCAGTGTCTGGTGCAGGAACTACCGGCCATCGAGGGGCTCGCGCGCGTCGACATCGTGTGTGCGGACAAGACCGGGACGCTCACCGAGAACGGGATGCGGCTCGCCGACATCGAACTCGTCGACGGTTCCGCGGATGCCACTTCCGACGAGGCTCGCACCGCCTTGGCCGCTCTGGCCGGCAACGACCCGCGCCCGAACGCCAGCGTGCGTGCACTGTCGGAAGCGCTGCCCGACGATCCCGGCTGGGGTGAACCCACCGCGGTCGCACCGTTCTCCTCGGCGAAGAAGTGGAGCGGACAGTCGTACGGCGAACGCGGCAACTGGCTGCTCGGCGCCTGCGACGTTCTCCTCGACCAGGAGACTCCTACCGCCCGGCGCGCCGAAGAACTGGGAGCCCAGGGTCTGCGGGTACTGCTGCTCGCCCGCAGCGACCGCTCAGTCGACGACGCACTCGCACCGGGAGCCGTCGACCCGGTTGCACTCGTGGTCCTCGAGCAGCGGATACGCACCGACGCGAAGGCCACGCTCGAGTTCTTCGCGGAACAGCACGTCGACGTCAAGGTCATCTCCGGTGACAACGCGGTCTCCGTCGGCGCGGTCGCGTCGTCGCTCGGCCTGCCCCGCGGTGACCGGCCGGTCGATGCGCGAACTCTGCCCGACGACCGCGAGCAACTCGCCGACATGGCCGAAGCGTCGACCACTTTCGGCCGGGTGCGGCCCGACCAGAAACGGGCGATGGTCGGTGCGCTGCAGTCACGCGGCCACACCGTCGCGATGACCGGTGACGGTGTCAACGACGTCCTCGCGCTCAAGGACGCCGACATCGGAGTCGCTATGGGCTCGGGTAGCCCCGCGGCCCGGTCGGTGGCGCAGATCGTGTTGCTCGACAACAAGTTCGCGACGCTGCCCTACGTGGTGGGTGAGGGTCGCCGGGTGATCGGCAACATCGAGCGCGTCTCGAATCTGTTCCTCACCAAGACCGTGTACTCGGTGCTGCTCGCCTTCTTCATCGGCGTCTCGGGTGTCCTGGCGACACTGTTCGGCTTCGATCCGCTCCCGTACCCGTTCCTGCCCCGGCATGTCACGATCGCCGCGTGGTTCACCATCGGCATTCCGGCGTTCCTGCTCTCGCTCGCACCGAACAACGAACGAGCCCGGCCGGGATTCGTGCCCCGCGTGATGCGTCTGGCCATCCCGTCGGGTGTGATCGTCGGGGTCGCGACCTTCGTCTGCTATCTGCTCGTCTATGCGGGTCCGGAACAGACCGAGGCACAGAAGGTGCAGGCCGGAACGTCGGCCCTCATCACACTGATCATGATCGCGGTGTGGGTGCTCGCCGTGGTGGCACGGCCGTACCAGTGGTGGAAGATCGCACTGATCGTCGGGGCGGCGCTCGGGTACGTGGTGCTGTTCTGCGTGCCGTTCCTCCGGGAGTTCTTCGCGCTCGACCCCTCGAATCTCGCGTACACCGGCATCGCCTTGACATGCGGGGTGATCGGCATGGTTCTCGTCGAGGTCAGCTGGTGGGCCACAGGCAGGATCCACGGCGAGCGCCGCCGCGTGTTCGCGTCCCGCGAGGAGCTGCACGGGACACCGTGACCTGTGGCACGCTGGTCGTAGTCCAACGGAAGGACATGCCATGGGACTCATGGACACCGTGAAGGGACTCCTCGGCAAAGGCAAGGGGTACGCCGCGGAACACTCCGACAAGATCGACAGCTACATCGGCAAAGCCGGCGACATCGCCGACTCGAAGACCGGCGGTAAGTACTCCCAGCACATCGACAAGGCGCAGGACGCCGCGCGGAAGCACCTCGGCACCGATCCGGCGCCCGGCACGCAGGCGCCCGAGTCCGACCCCGTCGTCCGGCCCGACCCTGCTCCGGACCCGCGGCCGGAGGGCGGTCCCGGACCGGCCACCCCGTCGGGGCCCGCACAATAACGGCCCGGCCCCCGCGTGGCGCCGCCCGGCGCTGTGACACCCTTTTGTTCGCTTGATCAGCATCGGCTCGATCACCGGACGACAGGGGTTTTGGCGTGGGATTCATGGACAACCTGAAGGGCATCGTTGACAAGGGCAGGCAGTTCGCGGCCGAGAATCCGGAAAAGGTCAACCAGGTCGTCGACAAGATCGGTGACGTCGCGGACAGCAAGACCGGCGGTAAGTTCGCCGGACAGGTCGATTCCGCTCAGGGGGCGGTGAAGAAGGCGCTCGGCACGGATTGAGCCGCGCCGGACCGCTGCGGCTCATCGGCGGTGACAGACCCGCGACGGGTGACGGCGGGGGACAATCGGTCCCGTGAACGGGACCATGATTCTGCTTGTCGTCATTGCGGCAATCGCCGTCACGGGTCTCGCGAATCGGAGAAACCTCCAAGCTCCCCTGGTTCTCGTCACCATCGGCGCGATCGCGTCGTTCTTCCCCGGCTTGCCGCGGCTGGAACTGGTTCCGGAGGTGTTGCTCGGGGTCGTCCTGCCACCGTTGCTGTACTCGGCTGCGCTGAAGTTCTCAGTCCCCACCTTCCGGCGTCACCTGGCACCGATTCTTCGACTCGGCATCCTCACGGTCCTGGCGACCGCGTTCGCCGTGGCGTTGTTCGCGACCTGGCTGGTCCCCGAACTCACGTTCGCCGCAGCCCTGGTACTCGGGGCGGTGGTCGCTCCGACCGATGCGGTCAGCGCGGTCGCGGTCGGCCGGAAGATGGGACTCCCGAAACGGGTGATCGCGATTCTGACCGGTGAAGGACTCGTCAACGACGCGACCGCATTGACCCTGTTCAGCGTCGCCGTCGCCGCAGTCGCCGGCACTCGGGTGTTCGGCAATTCTCCCGTTCTGTTCTTCGGATACGGAGTGGCAGGCGGGGTCGTGGTCGGTCTGGTTCTTGCGGTGATCGTGCACTGGGTCCGCGGCCGCATGTTCGATTCACCGCTGGAAACTGCGCTCGGACTTGTCCTTCCGTTCGCCGCCTACCTCCTCGCGGAGGAAGTCGGCGCGTCGGGAGTGCTCGCCGTCGTCGCGGCGGGTCTCTACATGGGGCACCGCGCCACCGATGCCGCGGTCACGACCCGGTTGCAGGAACGGTACGTGTGGGAGAGCGTCGGCACCCTGCTCGAGATGTTCGTCTTCGCCTACATGGGCTTGCAACTGAAGTTCGTCCTGGACGAAGTGGCCGACACCGGCCTGGATGTGTTGCGGGTTCTGGGGTACTCCCTCGCCGTGCTGGTGGTTGTCATGCTCGTCCGACCCATCTGGGGTTTCCTCAACTGGGGTCGCCGACGTGTGGTGCGCACCATCGGCCTGACCCGCCTCGGACACGACCCCTTGAGTTTCCGCGAGCACATCGTGGTGTCGTGGGCGGGGATGCGCGGGGTGGTGACCCTCGCCGCCGCAGGCGGTGTCCCGGTGGTCGTCGGGTCGGGAGAACCGTTCCCGGGACGGGAGATCATCCACCTGGTGGCGCTGGTCGTGGCGGTGGGCACGCTGCTCATCCAAGGGGCGACCATGCCGCTGCTGATTCGGCGACTCGACGTCGTCGACCCGTACGAACGACTCCGCGACGACGAACAACGCCTGCTCGCCCGCACCATCACGGCGGATGCCGCGAGAGAAGAGATGGTCAGGCTGGAGAAGGACCCGCCTCGCGGTTTCGACCCGGACGCAGTAGGCCGCATCCTCGAACGGGTCCGCCGCTCGCTCAAGGCGCGCGTCGACGCGCGACAGGTCGAATCGGAGCACGACAACGACCCGGGCATCGACGCCGGCGCATTGTTCGACGAATTCCGGCGCGCCGTGCTGCGCGCGCAGCGCACCGCCCTCATCGCGGCGCGGGACGACGGCACGCTCGACGACGAGAGCCTGCGCGTCGAACTCGAAAGCCTCGACATCGAAGAGGCGGCCGCAGAAGAACGTGTCGAGCGCCGCGGCAGAGCCTGAAGGAACCTGCCCGGCCCGCATGTGCCGAGGGATCCACGCGCCCGCCGCCGGTGCTCGCCGTAGCGTAGGCCCATGATCGAATCGCCGGACTCCGTGCGCGCAGCAGAGAGCGCGGACGAGACGTGAACGCAACCGTCCTGCTCGCCTTCCTGGCGGTGACCACACTGGTCGTCGTCGTGTTCGCCGCGGTGTGGGCCCGGACCCGTCGAGTGGTCACCACTCCCGCCGAGCGCGCCGTGCACACCACCTTGCACACGGCGTCGCTCGCCGCGCGGCCGTTGCGCCGTGGCCTCGACGCATCGTCCGCCACCGAGGCCGCTGTCCATCTGCGGATGTTGCTGGCAGAGGCACAGGCTGTCGCTCTCATCGACCCGGACGGGACCCTGCTTGCCTGGGACGGGCCGTTCGACGGGCTCGCCGACCAGATGCAGGAGGCCGCGGCCCGCGCCGTGGCCGAGGAACGGCGGGTACTGGTCGGGCACCGTGACCTCGTGCCCGGCGTCGGCGATCTCGCCGCGAGGGCACTGATCGCCCAGCCTCTCGTGATCGAGGGCGTGGGGGTGGCCGGGGTACTCGGGGTGGTGACGACCACGACGCCCGGACCCGCGTTGCTCGGCGCGATCACCGAAGTGGCGCGGTACGCGTGCAGCCAGCTCGAACTTGCCGAACTCGACGCTTCCCGGGCCCGGCTCGATCGGGCCGAGTTGCGGGCATTACGCGCGCAGATCAGCCCGCACTTCATCTACAACGCCCTCAACACGGTCGCTTCGTTCGTGCGCACGGATCCGGACCGGGCGCGCGAACTGCTGCTCGACTTCGCGGACTTCACCCGGTACTCGTTCCGCGCCACCGGCGAGTACACGCTGCTCGCCGACGAACTACGCAACATCGACCGCTACCTCACGCTGGAACGGGCACGGTTCGGCAATGCGCTCGAGGTGCGGTTACAGGTCGCACCCGAGGTCCTCAACGTGACGCTGCCGTTCCTCGCGTTGCAGCCGCTCGTCGAGAACGCGGTGCGCCACGGGATCGCCGGGACGGCCACCCGGACCGGCACCATCACGATCACTGCAGCCGACGAGGGCACCGATTGCGTCATCAGTGTCGAGGACGACGGCGTGGGCATGGACCCGGAGTTGCTGCGCTCGGGCACCCTCGACTCGATCGCCGAGAGCCGGAACGGCAGCGGCGTGAAGGAATCCGCCCACGTCGGGCTCGCCAACGTCGACGACAGGCTGCGGGCCGCGTTCGGCAACGACTACGGGCTGGTGGTGGAGACCGCACCGGGTGCGGGCACGAAGGTGAGCATGCGGGTACCGAAGTTCCGCGCGGGTATCCGGCCGTGACTGCCTCCGGACGTGGCACGATAGGTCCGCCGTGAACGACAATGCAGACACACTCACCGTACTGGCCGTCGACGACGAACCACCCGCCCTCGACGAGCTGGCGTACCTTTTGCGCGCCCAGGACCACATAGCCCGGGTCCACACCGCGAGCGACGCGACGACCGCGCTGCGGCTGTTGCGCGACGGCGGGGTCGACGCGGTATTCCTCGACATCAACATGCCCGGCCTGGACGGCCTGGAGATCGCCGGCATCCTCCGCAACTTCGCGACCCCGCCGGCCGTGGTGTTCGTGACCGCGCACGACGACCGAGCGGTGTCGGCGTTCGACCTCGGAGCCGTCGACTACGTGCTCAAACCGCTGCGGGAGGAGCGGCTCGCTCAGGCTGTGCAGCGCATCGTCGACCGCCGCAGAGCGGGCGTGACCCGCGCGCCGGAAGCTCCACTGGGGGACGAGGTGATTCCCGTCGAACTCGGTGGCGTCACCACCCTGGTGCCCAGGTCGTCGGTGCAGTGGGTGGAGGCCGACGGAGACTACGCGCGACTGCACACCGCGACCGGTTCGCACCTCGTGCGCATCCCCATCTCCACACTCGAGAACCGCTGGGCGGACGCCGGGTTCCTGCGGGTACACCGGTCGTTCCTCGTCGCGCTGCCGCTGGTCACCGGTATCCGCAGCGTCGGTTCCGGGCTGGTGGTCTGTCTGAAGGGCAACGGCGACGCCCCGCCGGTGGAGTTGCCGGTCAGTCGTCGCCACACCCGCGAGCTCAAGGATCGGCTGATCCGTGGCCCGATGCAGTCCTGGACGTCGCGGTGAGCACCGCCGCGGGTGGGCCGCCGCCACCGCGGCAGCGCGTGGTGCTCGCGCAACGACGCGGCGCACGCATCGTCCGTACCCGTACCGAAGTGCAGCAGCAGACGGAGGTCGGCGACGCGATGGTGCGCGGGCTCGTCCGTGCCCAACTCGGGCTTGCCATCCGGGTCGGCTTTGCCACGGTCCTGCTGCTGGGTGCGATCCCGATGTTGTTCCACCTTCTGCCGCGACTGTCGGAGGTGACGGTGCTCGGGGTGCGGCTGCCGTGGATCCTGCTCGGCGTCGTCGGATACCCCGTCCTGCTCGGCATCGCGTGGGTCTACGTACGGCTCGCCGAACGCAACGAGCAGGACTTCACCGATCTGACCGACGACTGACGCCATGAGCGAATCGGGCAGCGCATGACCGAGCCGATTCCTGTGGCGACCCTCGTAGGCCTCGTCGCTGCGGCGGTCGCGACCGTGGCGATCGGGGTGTACGGAGTCCGGATGGCGCGCACGACATCCGATTTCCTCGTCGCGTCCCGCAGTGTGGACCCACGATGGAACGCCGCCGCCATCTCTGGGGAGTACCTGTCCGCGGCGTCCTTCCTGGGCGTCGCCGGCCTGGTCGCCAAGTTCGGGGCCGACGCACTCTGGTATCCGGTCGGGTTCACCGCCGGGTATCTCGGGTTGCTGCTCTTCGTCGCGGCGCCGCTGAGACGCTCCGGCGCATACACCGTGCCGGATTTCGCGGAGTTCCGCCTCGGCGAGCGGTGGCTGCGCACCCTGTCGATGATGGTGGTCGCCATCATCTGCGTGCTCTACCTCGTACCCCAGTTCCAGGGCGCGGGACTTACGCTGAATATCCTTCTCGGCGTCCCGGACTGGGTCGGGGTCGGGGTCGTCGGCATCATCGTCGTCGCGAACGTGGTCGGTGGCGGGATGCGGTCGATCACGTTCGTGCAGGCATTCCAGTACTGGCTCAAACTCACCGCGGTCGCGATCCCCGCTCTGGTGCTGACGTTGCATTTCGTCGGTGATCACCGCGCGGTGGATGCGCCTGTTCCCCCGACCGTCACCGAAACCACCACCGTCGACATCACCGTGGATGTCATCGTGCAGGTCGCCGACCCGCTGACTGTGACGGTGCGGGGTGAGGTGGACGGCACTTCCGCCTCAGGGATCGTCGAATTGGCACCGGGGGAACACGAATTCGGCGCCGGAACCGAACTGGTTCTGGAGGCGGGCGCGGCGGTCCCCGTCGTCGCGGGTGCGCCGTCGGACAACGACACGTGGGCGGCACCCGGCGCCGGAATCGGAGCGGGCGGCGCCCACCCGCTGTTCCAGGTGTACTCGCTGATGCTCGCGACGTTTCTCGGCACCATGGGATTGCCGCACGTACTCGTCCGCTTCTACACCAACCCTGACGGCCGCGCGGCCCGCATGACCTCGCTCGCCGTGATCGGGCTGCTCGGGCTGTTCTATCTGTTCCCGACAATTCTCGGTGTCTTCGCCCGGTTGTACGTTCCGCAACTGCTCATCACGGGCCGATCCGACGCAGCGGTACTGCTGCTGCCCGGCTCGGTGTTGTCCGGGTGGGGAGGACAACTCGTCGCCGCACTCGTCGCGTCGGGAGCGATCGCGGCGTTCCTCTCGACGTCGTCGGGTCTCCTGGTCAGCGTCGCGGGGGTGCTCTCCACCGACGTGCTGCGGGGGCGGGTCCGCGACTTCCGGATCGCCGCGGTGCTCGCGGGGGTCGTGCCGTTGGCACTCGCGCTGTCGGTGACCTCCCTGGACCTGTCGAGATCGGTCGGCCAGGTGTTCGCGATCGCCGCCTCCACCCTGTGTCCCCTGCTCGTCCTCGGAATCTGGTGGCGCGGCCTGACGGCGTTCGGTGCCGCCGCGGGCATGGTCGTAGGTGGTGTCGTCTCCGGGGGAGCCGCCCTCACATCCATCCTGGTGCGGTTCGATCCGGAGACCCTGCACGGCTGGCCGGCGGTGCTGTCTGAATACCCGGCCGCGGCGAGTGTGCCGCTCGCATTCGTGACGATGATTGCCGTGAGTCTTGCTACACGGGCACGGATCCCGGCAGACGTCGGACGCACGTTCTCACGGATGCACGTCCCCGAGCGACTGGGGATGGGCCGCGATCGCGAGCTGGGCGCCTTCGGAGATCGCCGCTCGTCGCAGTGAGCCGACCGTTCGGCGCATCCCTCGGCAGTTGAGCGTGCCACCGACATCCACCCCTTTTCTGTGTGACAGAGGTCTCATTAACGTGTGTGACCACCACACATCACACGTACGACCAAGGAGTCGGCAGTGACCTCAGCACCTCCCAGCGAGAGCGACGTACCCCAGCGGCGTGTTCCGACGCCGCAGGACTTCGTCGACATGCAGGAAAGCCCCGAGTTCCAGGAACTGCGCAGTCGGCTGCGCCGGTTCGTGTTTCCCGTGACGGCATTCTTCCTGGCCTGGTACGCCTTGTACGTTCTGCTCGCCACCTACGCCACCGATTTCATGGCCACCAAGGTCCTCGGCAACATCAACATCGGGCTCCTGCTGGGCCTGGCGCAGTTCCTGACCACATTCGTCATCACCGGGGTGTACGTGAAGTTCGCCGGTCGTGAGCTCGACGACCGTGCCGCCGCGATCCGTACCGAGTTGGAAGGACCGCAGCAGTGAGCGTTCTCGCACAGGGCACCACCGACATCGGTAACCCGCTTCTCAACATCGCGATCTTCCTCGCGTTCGTCGTCGTCACGATGGGCTTGGTGATCCGCGCCAGCCGGACCACGAAGAAGGCGTCCGACTTCTACACCGGCGGCGGGCAGTTCTCGGGCCCGCAGAACGGTTTCGCGATCGCCGGCGACTACCTGTCGGCAGCGTCGTTCCTGGGTATCGCGGGCGCCATCGCGGTCTACGGCTACGACGGCTTCCTCTACTCGATCGGCTTCCTGGTCGCGTGGCTCGTGGCACTGCTGCTCGTCGCCGAACTCCTGCGCAACACGGGACGTTTCACGATGGCCGACGTGCTGAGCTTCCGGCTCAAGCAACGGCCCGTGCGCATGGCCGCCGCCCTGTCCACCCTGGCGGTGTCGCTGTTCTACCTGCTCGCCCAGATGGCCGGTGCCGGTGGTCTCGTCGCACTTCTGCTCGACATCGAAGGTAAGACCGGCCAGGCGGTCGTCGTCGCCGTCGTCGGTGTCCTCATGATCGTCTACGTGCTGATCGGTGGCATGAAGGGCACGACCTACGTGCAGATGGTCAAGGCGGTGCTCCTCATCGCCGGTGCCGGTGTGATGTTCGTGCTGGTTCTGGTCTCGGTGCGCGGCAACTTCTCTCAGCTCCTGGCCGACGCCCAGGCCATGGTGTCGGGTTCGGCGAGTGAAGCGGTCGCCCAGCGCGACGTACTGGCACCGGGCGCCAAGTACGGCATCAGTGACATGTCGCGGATCGACTTCATCTCGCTCGGTCTGGCGCTGGTCCTCGGCACAGCCGGCCTGCCGCACGTGCTGATGCGCTTCTACACGGTGCCCACCGCGAAGGAAGCCCGTCGCTCGGTGACGTGGGCGATCGCGCTCATCGGCGGGTTCTACCTCTTCACCCTGGTTCTCGGATACGGTGCCGCCAGCCTGGTCGGTCCCGATGTCATCCTCAACGCTCCGGGCAAGGAGAACGCCGCTGCGCCGCTCCTCGCGTTCGAACTCGGCGGCACCGTCTTCCTCGCCATCATCTCGGCGGTCGCGTTCGCCACGATTCTCGCGGTGGTCGCGGGACTTGCGATCACCGCGTCGGCGTCGTTCGCTCACGACATCTACGCGAGCGTCATCAAGCACGGCAATGCCACCGAGGACGAGCAGGTGCGCGTTTCGCGGATCACTGTGGTGGTCATCGGCCTCGTGTCGATCGTGCTCGGCATCCTCGCGATGGGGCAGAACATCGCCTTCCTCGTGGCCCTGGCGTTCGCGGTCGCCGCATCGGCGAACCTCCCGACGCTGCTGTACTCGCTGTTCTGGAAGAAGTTCAACACCACGGGCGCGTTGTTCAGCATCTACGGTGGCTTGATCAGCTGCCTGGTGCTGATCATCTTCTCGCCGGCAGTCTCGGGGAGCCCGTCCGCGATGTTCCCGAATGCGGACTTCTCCTGGTTCCCGCTGTCGAACCCCGGCATCGTGTCCATCCCGCTCGCGTTCCTGCTCGGCATCGTCGGCACGTACGTGGGCCGCGGCAAGCCGGAGGACCCGTACAAGCAGGCGGAGATGGAAGTTCGCTCGCTCACCGGCGTCGGCGTGGAGAAGGTTGTCTCCCACTGACTCTGCGCTACACCTTCACCGAGATCCGGAGGCCCATCCCGCGCGGGTGGGCCTCCGGCCTGTGCGGTTGCACGGCCGCTGTCGTCTACGCTGCCGAGCATGGCGAAACTCGAGGTGTCGACAGAACTCCCGATGGACCCGCACCATGCCTGGGAGAAGGCATCCCGACTACAGACCTTCGACGAGTGGCTGACCATCCACGACGGCTGGCGCAGCGAATTGCCGGACGCGCTCACCGCGGGTACGACTCTTCAGTCGGTGGTCTCGGTGAAGGGCATGCGCAACCGGGTCAGCTGGACTGTCGTGGAACTCGACGCCCCCCACCACGTGGTGCTCCGTGGAACGGGCAAGGCAGGGACGAAGTTCTCGATGCGACTCGCCGTCACGGCCGCCGGTGACCGGTCCCGCTTGACGATGAAGATCGACCTCGGGGGAGCGCCGCTTTTCGGGCCGATCGGAGCGGGTGTTGCGCGCGCTCTCCAGGGTGACCTGCAGACCTCGCTCGGCGAGTTCGCGCGGCTCTACGGCTGACCGGGCAAGTTCTGTTCTCTTTCGCGACACGCTTGTTGCGCCGCCGATTTCTCCCCAACCCTGCACACCGCTGCCTCGATGCAGGGAAGCTTGAACCATCGCTTTTCATCACACCCGGAGAACGTCGGCAAACGAACGGCTCGAGCCCGTCAGCTGCGAGCTGCCGAGGAACGGAACGTACGCATGAGTATCCTGAACGAGACCTACACGCTGTCCAACGGCGTAGCCATTCCCAAGCTGGGGCTGGGTACCTGGTTCATCGACAACGACAAGGCTGCCGACGCGGTGCGAGCCGCGATCGAGATCGGCTACCGCAACATCGACACCGCGCAGGCCTACGG
>JAEZDV010000341.1 GCA_023417985.1 Actinomycetes bacterium
TCCGCCGCCACCTCACTTTTCGGGATGCAGGGCCATGTACCGCGCGGGCAGTTCGCCGCCGCCGTGGACCGCGAGATCCGCGCCGTTGACGTACGAGGCCAGGGGACCGGCGAGGAACAGGCATGCCCCTGCGATGTCGGACGGCACCGCCATGCGCTGCATCGGCAGTGTCTTCGTCACGGCGGCACCGCCGTCGGCGCCGTACACCTCGGCGGCGGCTTCGGTGCGGATCAAGCCGGTGGTGATGTGGTTGACCCGCACTTTCGGTGCCCACTCCAGGGCGAGCGCCTTCGTCAGCGCGAGAAGCCCCGCCTTCGCCGCGGTATAGGCGGCCGTGCCGGGTTGCGGATCGTGCGCGGACACGCTTCCGATGTTGATGATCGAACCGCCCTCGTCCTGCCCTGACATCACTGCGTTCGCGACCTGGGCGACATAGAACGGGGCGAGCAGGTTGAGAGCGACGATTTTGTCGAAGAAGCGCGTCGACACCGTCGCAGCGTCCGAATCGGGTGAGCCACCGGCATTGTTGACGAGAACGTCGAGACGTCCGAACTTCTCCACGGCCGTCTCGACGAGAGTCTTCGCCTGCTCGGCGTCGCGGATGTCGACGGCAACGAACTCGGCGGAGCGGCCGTCGACCGTGGGCAACTGCTCGGGCGAGGTCCGCCCGCACACCAGTACGTCCGCACCGGCGGCCAGGAAGCTTTCGGCGATGACGTAACCGATGCCCTTGGTGCCGCCGGTGACGAGGACCGCGCGACCGGTGAAGTCTGCAGGATTGTCGAAGAACATGCCGCGGAGGTTATGCCGAAACCTTCGACGGTGCACCGACGTTCCCGCTCAGCAGATGCCTACAGCAGGTGCACCTTCTTGTAGAGGAACTTCGACGGCCCGCCGATGAGGCCCACGGTGTCGAGGAACGTCATGAGCTTGGCGCCGGACTTGCGCACCCGGTCGTGGTGGTAGGTGTTGTTCCGGGCTTCGGCGAGAGCGCGTTCGGTATCGAGGCCCGCGTTGGCGTAGACGTCCGGGTGGATCATGCTCTTGACGACGAAATACACGACCACCGCGGTGTTGATCCGTTCGATCGCGAGCCGCAGGCGGCTCGCACCGTTGAGGCGTCGTCCCACTTCTTCGCGAGCGAACCGGATGTGGCGCGCCTCCTCGAGGACGTGGATTTTCGAGACCGCCCGCGTGACGGGCTGGACGCGTTCGTCGCGCATGAAGTCGCGCTGCATCATGTCGAGAATTTCTTCTGCGGCCATGACCGCGGCGTACGCGTTGGCGCCCTTGAAGAAGTGACCCCACAGACGGCCGAGGTGGTGGATGTAGCGGGGCGGGCCGTAGCCGGGCATGTTGAGCCGTTCGCCGGCGCGGGCGAACATCACGGAGTGACGGCACTCGTCGGCGACTTCGGTGAGCGCGAACTGCACGTGCCGGCTGTGCTTGTTTCGGTCGTAGACGTCGCGCAGGAGCATCTGCATGAGCAGGATCTCGAACCACAAGCCGGTGCTCGACACGCTCGCGGCCTCGTGCTTGGTGAGCTCGATGCGCTGTTCGTCGGTGAGTTCGTCCCACAGTGCGGTGCCGTAGAGGGTGCTCCACTCGGGGGTCATGCCGAACTTGTCGTCGGGGACGGGGGCTTCCCAGTCCACCTCGACGACCGGGTCGTACGACTTGCGGGCGGACGAAGCGAGCAGACGACCTGCCGTTTCCTCGCGATCGGAAAGCCGTATGCCGGGTACGAAACCCTTGCTGGATTCGCGGGTGAGCGATGCGGTCATGTCTCCACCTTTTAGTGTGACGACGGGTAACTGTTAATTCAGGTTAGCGTGATCATGGGCACAGCACAACACCTGCGACGTGAGTGTTCTGTCGAAGGCGGAAGCAGCGCAGGGCGGCTACGAGCGGGCAGGCGCCCACAGTGCCGATGCGACCGCACCGACCAGCAGGATTGCCGCGATCGCCCACATGCCCTGCTGCATCCCCGCCAGGAAGGCGTCTCGGGCCACGTCGACGAGGGCGCCACCCTGTGGACCGGCAGCGTCGGCGACCTGCACGGCCGCGGCGAGCGAATCCTGCACGGCACTGCGCGCCGGTTCGGGAATCGCCGGCGCGACGGGATCGATCCGGTGCCCGTACGCGGCGGCGAGCACGCTGCCCGCGACAGCCACACCGATGGCGGCACCCACCTCGCGGGTCGCGTCGTTGACCGCCGACGCGACACCGAGCTGGTCTTCCGGGGTATTGGTGACGATCGCATGCGTCGCCGGCGCGGTACACACTCCGATCCCGACACCCGCGATCGCCATCGCGAGGGCGACGTCGGTGTACGACGAGTCCGCATCGAGCAGACCCATGACGATCAACGACACCGCGATCAGCGCGAGCCCCACACTCAGGAGGATGCGGAGGCCGAACCACCGCAACAACACCGGTATCCCGACCGACAACGCCATCACCACCAGGACGATCGGCGTGAGCGCCACCGCCGACATCAGCGGGGAATACTCCAGCACCAGCTGCAGGTATTGCACGATGAGGTAGAAGACGCCGAAGCCGGCGAGATACTGCAGCGTGAGGCTGCCGGCTCCCACGGCGAACGCGCGCTGGGAGAAGAGCCGTACGTCGAGCAGGGGTGCTTGCGAGCGCCGCTCGACGAGCACGAACACCACTCCGGCGACCACCCCCGTGATCAGGGACCCGACGGTGAGCGGGTCGACCCATCCCCGTTGGGGGCCTTCCATCACGCCGAGGACGAACGACCCGACCGCGACCACGACGAGCACCGATCCGTAGATGTCGAACCGGGCCGGGGTCGCCGCACGGGACGACGCCACCGTGGCACCTGCGACGACGAGCACCACCGAGATCACCGCGAACCCCGCGAAGATGACCTTCCACGACCAGTACTCGAGGATGAGCCCCGATGCGAGCATGCCGATGACCGCGCCGGATCCGGCTACTCCTGCCCAGATCCCGATGCCCCGGGACCGATGCTCTTCGGTGAACGCCGCGGTGATGAGAGACAGCGTCGCAGGCATGACGAGCGCGGCACCCACGCCGGCCACGGCGCGAGCGGCGATCACCCAGTTCGGATCCGACACGAACAGGGGAAGCGCCGACCCGATCCCGAAGACGACGAGCCCCGCCAGCATGACGCCGCGCCGCCCGAACCTGTCGCCGAGCGCGCCCGCCGGGAGCAGCAGCGCCGCGAGCGCGAGCGTATACCCGTCGACGATCCAAGTGAGCTGTGCCTGTGTCGCCCCCGTCTCGACCGCGATGTCCGGGAGTGCGGTGTTGAGCGAGGCCATCGCCGCGATGACCGCCGCCACCGCGGCACATGCGACGGTGAGCAGCCACACCTGCGCTCGCGTCATGCGGGTTTTCCGGCGTGGCGTGGCTGTTTCGGACACGGGTGCCTTCCGGACGAAGGTGGTACCGGAGCATGGGCGAGACTGCGGGCATCGTAACCGCTGATGTTCGGCCCTGCTCGAATTCTCCGGTCACGTCGCGTCCACGCCGGATGCATCCTCTGATTCTCAACAGGGGATCCGGTGCAACTTCCAGTCGTTCCCGACCCCGACACTGCTTCGACTGCCACCGCTGGTAACCGAATGAATACGCTCTTCGTGCTTAAAATTTTGGCCGTGAGCCTCGTAATGCGTGTCAGATCAACGAATGTGCGAAGGCTGAAGAATCCCTCATTTGCGATCGGCACGCCGGTCCGCAGGTGAAACTGCACCGGGGACCAAGAGACCCAATGTCGAGTTCGTCGACGAGGGACCTACCCGTCCACCCATTAAGGCGGTCAAGGGTGGTTAATCGGCAAGTCCACTGATTAGTTGTCACAAAGCACGATCACTCAAGTCATGATCAACGAGGACAGTCACGCGGCAGGAATACCGACAACATACGTTGGCGACTGATCAAGCCACCGGGCTTGGTTTCGCTGGGTACCTGCAGAGTGGAGGAGGTGAAGATTCATGACCATCACCAAGAAGAACCCCAAGATCGTCGCTGTCGCCGTCCACCTTTAAGGACGTTTCAGGCGCCCCTCGACCCGCACTCCTGTGGATTGAGGGGCGCCCAGCAACGCGCCTGCACTCACCAAGGAAACTCCGTGTCAGAAACTTTCACGTCTCCGCTCCTGGCCGCGGTGGTGACCAGAGACCATAACGCTAACTCGCTCACGCTCACCACCAAGGGAACTGAGTATGAGGTCAGCCACCCATCTCTCTCAGGGTTCGAAACAGTGCTCCGAAACCTTGATGGGACAAGCAGCCGTGAGGAACTAGCGGACATGAGCAGCCTCCCGCTATCCGAGATCGACGACATCCTTCGACAGCTGGACAGAGCAAATCTTCTCGACGACCCTCCGACTACCCGAGGCGCTAAGCGAGCGATCGAGGTCCAGTTTGAGCTTGAAGGCCTGATCAACGACGGCTTCGAGACTTACGTTGAAGCAGGGCGCTTCTGGCAAAACCTGAGCACCACTCCCATGGCGGTGTCGGAAGATGTGTATTACGGATTCGCGCTGCAGAACTGGCACTTCTTGTATCGCGAGAATCTCTTCGACTCCGCGGTCCTGACGTTCCCGAGTAGCAGTACTGTTCGAAAGCACGTCAACGAGTTTTATATCGAGGAGCATCGGCACGACGACATCGTGCTCGAAGCCTTCTCTGCCATCGGTCTGTCGCCCGATCAGGTTCAGCGTAGCCGCCCTCTCCGGACAACGACGGCGCTTGTCAACGCCCTCGGTTGGTGGGCGCGGACCGATCCTGTCTTTTTCTTCAGCACGATCAGTGCGCTCGAGGGTGGGATCGCTTCAAGGGGTGATTCAGACTCGTTCATTGAGGCGGCCGAGGTTAAGGGATTGCCGACCGGGTTCATTGAGCCTCTTCGGCGGCACGCAGCGATCAACAACGGGCACGACCACGGATCGATGAGTCGCCAGATTATGGCCATGCTTCCGCCACAAGGTGAGCGCACCGTGTCCCGGCTAAAGAGCCAGGTTCGACTGTTTATCGAACTGTACCGAGATTTTTACGATGGTGTGTATCACTATTACGCCAATCCCGGAAATCCGCTAATTCGTGAAGTTCCTTAGTGTCCCGCCATCGATTGATCTTATGAAAGGCGCAGCCAGTGTCCGCTGACATTGCAACGGATATACAAATGCCAAAGCTTCGCGACGTCGTTTCGGTCGATAAATCCGATGGTCGCCTGGCGCTTTCGGTGGGTGAACGAGAAATCGCGTTCTCGTTTGATGGAGATTTGGCGTATAGACAGGGCGAGGAATTCGTGTCGGATCTTTCCGGCGGTGGCCTATCGCGGGACTTGCTGATTTCAAAGTATCCTGCGCTGCCCATCGAGCATGCACTCAAGGAGTTGGATGAGGATGGCTTCCTGACGGAGTCGCCAGAGGTTCCGCCGGAAGGGATCACCGGCAGGCAGTTGTACCGGGAGGCTCGACGCGTCTATGACGCTGTTATGGCTGAGGCTGCTGATATATATCCGAACCAGGTGTCTGCAAAGTTGCTCGATGACACCGTGACCCGCGCCGAATTGATCGGGTACGCGATTGAGTACTACCATGTCGTCGCGTTTTGTCCACGAGTGTTGGCTCCCGGACTTTCTCAGGCTGACGATTACGAGGCGATGATGGCGTTCAGGCGCTTCTACCAGGCTGAACAGAATCATGATCGAATGCTCCTCAAGTCACTCTCAGCTGTCGGAATCGATCCACGTGTACAGGCACTCCAGCCACTCCCGGCGACCTTCTCCATGATGACCTCGCTGGGAATCTACGCCTATCAGTTTCCGCTCGCGATGAAGGCTGTGCTTTTTGTTCTCGAAGAGCCGCAGTTGGAGTTTAATGATGCGTTCCTACGTAACGCGAAACGACTTGGTTTACCGCAGGACTTCTGGAAGCCGATTAACGCTCATTCCGATGTGAACGAGGACGAAGATCACGAGGCGATCTCCCTCGACCTGATGTCTACCGTCGAGTATGTTGGCTCAGACGAAGCGCATGAAGTGCTTCTGCGAGTTGCCGACATGTGTGAACACCTCGTTGCCACCGGGCATGAGGTTACCGAGTGGTACGGCGGATCAGAGGATGTCAGGCTTCGTGTCTGGTAGCGGCGGCAGCCTGCCAAGTAGCGACACGGCTGGGACTGAAAAACCGACCTATCGGAATTTGCTTCGCAACCGAGCGTTCGCCGCGTTATTTGCAGGCCACGCGGTATCTATGACCGGAGATTTCGTCGCCTCCGTGGCCTTGGCCACGTGGATATTTCAAACGACCAGATCTGCGTTTCTAACGTCTGTAGCCATCAGCCTGGCGTTCGTCCCGAGCCTGATCAGTGTCCCGGTTGTCCCTTGGGTGGTGAGGCGGTTTAAGCCTCGGGGTAGCTTGTTGCTTTCTGCGTTCATTCCCGCTGTAATCACAGCATTCTTGGCGATGAATCTGACGAATGTGTGGGTCACGTTGACGGCCATGCTGATAGTCGGCGTCTTCGGCGCTATCTACTTCGGTCTGAGAGCGGCCGTTCTGCCAGAGGTTCTCCCGCAGGAGGATATGTATGTTGCCGGGCGCGCGCTGCTTCGGATTTCCTCGCAAGCTACCCAAGTAGTCGGTTCGATCGCGGGTGGCGCCTTCATCATGACCCTCGGCGTGAGTGAAGCGTTGCTATTCAATGCCGCAACCTTTGTGATCTTGGCCGCGCTGGTGCTCGTGGGTGTCCCTGGGGCGCTCAAGTTCTCCGAGCACGGGGAATTCGAGAAGGACAAGGACAGTGTGCTTACCACGGTTGAAACCATCCTACGCACCCCTGGACTCGTCGGCGTGCTACTTCTCGGCTGGCTCGCACCGTGCTTCGCCATAAGCGTGGATGCACTGGCTGCACCGTACCTTGCGTCGACCGGGCGGGATCCGGCACTTCTGTCGTTGGTTATAGCCGCTAGCGGCGCAGGCATGGTCGCAGGCGACGTCGCAGCTTCGCGATTTCTCTCAAGTGAGCTTCGCGTGCGGTTGATCTTACCTGCAGCGGTCTTATTTGCCGGCGCTCCGATAGTTTTCCTTTTACAGCCGAACCTTGGATTCACAATCGCGATCGTGTTTTTCGCAGGGTTCGGAATTATGTGCCTGCCAGGGCTTGATTTATTAACAATACGACTTACCCCCGTGGCTATACGAGGAACGGTATTGAGTGTGCAGTTCCTTGTATTCCTTGGAATACAAGGGGTGGCTGCGCTCGTTTGGGGCATGCTCGGATCGGTATTTGCCCCCCATGTAGCGCTATCTGTGATCGGAGCGCTGGGCATCGTATTTATCGCGGGGGTGTATGTGACAATAGTCCGAGGCGCTGTGGACATGAGAACTGTTCGCGGAGAGGTCGTGGTTCAGGCATGAACATTGTCGTCGACAATCGGCTGTCGGAAGTAGAACTGTCCCGCACCCTGGATTTCCTGGTCGGCGATGCCTACTGGAACAGGTGGCGGTCTCGCGATCAGATTCGGAAACAGTTCGAGAGCGCTTGGAAGGTCTATGTTGCAAGGGCATCGGATTCCGGACAGTTGCTCGGCGCGGTTCGAGTGTCATCCGACGGTGTGAGCTACGGATACATCGCGGACGGGTTCGTATTCTCGGAGCGTCGAGGCGAGGGCGTTGGAAGCGCCATGCTCGAATGTCTGCTGTCCGATACCGAGGCAGAGGACTTCCGCTGGATGTTGCATACAGCAGACGCGCAGCCGCTCTACTCTCGATTCGGCTTTGTCGCCTACGGTCCGACGTATATGGAACGCCCGAGCAGACACAGTCGGCCCGCCGATTAGACACTGCGCACACAGGTCGGTGCCGGGCAGCTCCAAAGCGGTCCGGCCGGAGTCGAGGCTGAGAAGGTAATCCCGAGTCGAGAACCCAGGCTCGATCCGCCTCTGCCTTCGCCGCCGCGATTTCGGTGCGCACTCTTGTGACCTGTTCGCGTCGCCGGCGATCGTTCCTGCAGGAGATCGCGCAGCAGGATCGGGTGGCGCAGCGGATCCTGCAGGGGACGGACCGTTCTCGTTGCGTGCGTCCTTGCTGCGATGCCGCGGAGGGCGCAACACGTAGGCGCGGGAGTGGCGGAAGTCTTTGACCCGCACGTTCCGCACGACGTGGAGCCGGAATTCGTCGTGGTCCTCGAGCGCCTCCGCGAGTTGCTCGTCGACCAGAACGGAACCGGGGCGAGCGGCACCGGTCAACCGTGCGGCGATGTTGACCACCGATCCGAACAGGTCGCCGAACCGGGCCAGCGCCGGGCCCGAGGCCAGACCGATCCGCAGGGCGGGTGTGTCTTCGAACGCGGCGAACGCTTGCTGCAGTTCGAGTGCGATCCGCGCGGCGTCGACCGCATCTTCGGAGGCGAACATCACCTCGTCGCCTACGGTCTTGATCACCCAGCCGGCGTGCCGGGTGATCACGCCGGACACCGCGGCTTCGAAGTGATCGAGCAGCACGTTGAGTTCGTCGGCATCGATACGCCGCGTCAACTGGGTGTACCCGACCATGTCGGCGAACCCGACGACGAGCGGACGGGTCTGCGCGTCCCCCTGTGCCCGGACGGCGGTGCGGTTGGTCGTGGCAACCAGATGCCGACGCCACATGTAGCCCTGGAGGCTCTCGGCACGGTTCGCCACCCGGCGGAGGATGTCGTCGACGAACTCTCGGATCTCCTCGTCTTCCGGGGGTGTCGACGCGGTGCCGTACGCGGTGGAGAGCTGGGAGACGACATGGCTGCTCAAGAGGGCGAACTGCCATTCGCTCAGTCGCGACATCGATTGTCCCAGCGAACGCGCCGCGGATATCTCGGCGGAGGGGTCGACGGCGCCGCTGCCGAGAATCGCTGCGATATTGCGCAGGGCGCCGAGATCCCCGTCGGTGAACATGACCGCACCCGGGTCGGGGTCGACCGTGAATCCCAGGGCCTGCCACAACTGGCGGACCCGGGTCGGCTCCAGCCCGGCGAGGTCCGCGACCTCGCGCAAGGTGTATCGGCGAACGCCCAGCAGGGTGCGTTCGAGCTCGGCTCGGATCGTCGCAACCACCTCGGGGGTGGCCTGCGACCGCTCATCGGACGGGGTCACGAGACCATCCTTACCTGTCCTCCGGTTGCGGGGGCTGTAGATTCCGCCACCGGCGCTCGGTGTCGTGTCGTACACATGTGCGACAGTTGGCGTCGAAAAAGCGCCGGACAATCCAGCGAGCCGAGAAAGGACATGGCATGCCGCCCCGCACACGCGCGGACCATCTGACGGAGGAGCAACTCGGCGAGCTGAGTAATGCACTCGCAGAGGGTCGTCGCGCGACTGTATATCTCACCGACGGCATTCCGAGCCTCGGCATCGAACCCGGCGCGTCGGCGCGGGTGATCTCGGTATCCGGCACCACCGTCATGGTGCGGCCGAAAGGGGTCGACGACGAGTTGCCGTTCGAGACCGACGAACTCCGCCTGACCCGGCAACCGGCCGGGGCGCCGGCGAACAAGGCGGCGGCCACGAAGTCCGCTTCCGCGAAGGCGGCGGCGTCGACGTCCCAGGCTGCGGCCCCTTCTGCCCCCAAGCCTTCTGCCCCCAAGCCCGCCGTACTCCAGCCTGTTGCCGCCGGGCCCGCTGCCGCCCAACCCACGTCGAGGTCGGCGGCTTCGGTGCGTGGTGCCCAGACCAAGAGCGTCGAGGAGACGAAACCCGTGAACGACACGACCCCCGGTTCTGCCGCGCCCGCGTCGCCCGCCAAGCCGAAAGCCCCGGCC
>JAEZDV010000008.1 GCA_023417985.1 Actinomycetes bacterium
TGCGGAACACTTCTCGCTCGGGTTCGGGACGGGAGAACTGGGCCCGACGAAGGCGGCCCGGGCGGGGTACATGTCCCGAGCCGCCTTCGTCGCATCACTTCATGCCGATCGAACGACGCCCAGCAGCTTCTTCAACGGTACCGTCTTGTCCGAGAACAACTCTCGGGAGGGTCGGGAGCCCCGCAGCAGCGCCGACCGCAGCGCCACGAAGTCGGCGGGCGCGTTGACACACTCCGCGGCGAGCAATCGGTCGTCCTCGAAATAGAGCGCGACACGGCGACGCGGCTTGCTCGGGTCGGTACGGACCACCACCTCCGTGTGTCCGTCGATTCTTCCGGCGATCTGCAGTTTCCACGATCCCTGGTCGGACCAGAACCACGGCACGGGCCGGGCGGGTGCCTCGCGACCGAGCAGCGTGGCGGCTGCCCTGTCGGCCTGCACGGTCGCGTTGTCGACGGATTCCAGACGCACCCGCGCTCCCTCGTTCGTCTCCTGCACGGTGCAGTCACCGATGGCGAGGATGTGCCCGTCCGACGTCGCGCAACGTTCGTCCACCACGACGCCAGTCTCACAGGCGAGGCCGAGCTGCTCGGCAAGTTCGGTGCGTGGTTCCGCACCGACACCCACGAGCACTGTCGCTGCGGCAATCTCACGGCCGTCGTCGAGACGGACCGCACGTACCCGATCGCCGTCGAGGGCGATCTCGGCGGGTTTCGCATCCAGGATGACGTCGACTCCCATCTCCCGGTGCGCCGCGAGCAGGAACTCGGCCGTTCCTGCTCCGACAGCACGACCCAACAACTGCCGGCCCGCCTCCACGACCGTGACAGCAACATCCAGTCCCCGGAGTGTGGCGGCGACCTCGAGTCCGACGAAACCACCTCCGATGATCACCACCGGTCCGGCAGCAACACGTTCCGCCAGCCGGCGTGCATGGCCGAGTTCACGCAGCACCAGGACATCCGGATGATCGGAACCCGGAATGTCCAATCGCCGGGCCCGAGCGCCGGTGGCGAGTACGAGTCGATCGAACGTGCGGGTCTCGACGGACCCATCGGATTGCTCCAGACACAGAGCAACCCCGGTGCCGTCACGCTCGATTCGGCGGACCGCCGTGCCCAGCAGCACTTCGATATCGTTGTCCGAGTAGTGATCCGCGGCGCGCAGCACCAGTTGATCCGGTGTCGCGTCCCCCTTCAGCCACGCCTTCGACAGCGGAGGCCTCTGGTAGGGCGGATGCACTTCGTCGCCGACCAACGTCAGAGTCCCGGTGTACCCGTCGAGTCTGAGCCGATCGGCCAGTTGCACCGCCGCGTGCGAGGCGCCGACGACCACCACACTGCGTGGCAGTCCGCCGGCGCCTTCCACGTGTCCGGTCATCTCACGCCTGCTCATCCGGGATCGTCACGTGCAGATCGACACCTTCGCGGAGAATCAGCTGGCACGACAGTCGCGACGAGTCCTCGCGATCGCTGGCGGTGCAGTCCAGCATGTCGTCCTCGTCCTCCGAAGGGGCCTCGAAAAGCTGCTGGTCCTCCGCGGCGAGGTAGACATGGCAGGTCGCGCACGAGAGCGATCCACCGCACTGCCCCACAATTCCGCCCACCCCGTTACGGACGGCAGTCGACATCACGGAATCGCCGGCCACACCGTCGATCACGCGTTCTGTTCCGTCGGGCTGGACATAGAAGACTTTGGGCATGTCGAATCCCTACCAGGTGACCGGGAGATCGGTGATGGGCTGCGTGAGGTTGTCGTCGTCCACCACTGCCTCACCCGCGAGCCTGAGATCCGGCAATCTCTTGAACAATTCGCTGATCGCCACCTGCATCTCCATCCGTGCCAGTGGCGCTCCGAGGCAGTGATGCAAGCCGTAACTCAGCGTGAGATGAGGGTTGTCCTTCCGGCGTACATCGAAGGTACCCGGGTCCGTGACGGCAACCGCGTCGTGGTTGACCGAAGCCGGATCCACCAGTACCGCTTCGCCTTCGGCGATGACCTGGCCGTCGATCTCGACGTCTTCGGTGGCGACGAACGGGACCAGCCCGCCGCCTCCCGCGACTGTGTCGTAGATGGCCATGCGGCCGTTGCGGAGGACTTCCTCGACTGCCGTGGGGGCGACAGCGTCGACGTCCTCGAGAAGAACCGCCAGTTGCTCGGGGTTCTTCAGGAGCGACAGAACACCGGAGCAGATGAAGTTCGCCGTGTTGTCGAAACCAGCCACGATGAGGATCATCGCGATGGGAAGGATCTCCCCGTCGGTGAGCGAATCGTCCTTGTCCGGCGCGTTGGCCAGATCGCTGAGGAGGTCCTCCCGGGGATTCTGGCGCCGATCTTCGATCAGAGCACTCAGATACATGAAGAGTTCGGTCATGTTCTGCACGACCTCGTCTTCGGGCATGTTCGCCACCGCGAGCGTGGCAGCGCTCCACTTCTGGAATTTCGGACGATCCTCCGGCGGAACGCCCAGAAGGTTCGACAGCATCTGGATCGGCAAAGCCACGGCGTAATCGCTGACCAGATTCGCCGAGTTGCCCTTGGCCACCATGTCGTCGATGAGCTCATTCGCGAATTCGACCGCCGATTCGCGCATGGCGCGCACTCGCTTCGGGGAGATCGACTTCTGAACGAGTTTGCGCAGTTTGGTGTGGTGCGGCGGATCCTCGAACTGGATCGTGGACTTCAGGAAGTCCGGGAACTCGACGAAATAGGGCACGGCCCGCTCACCGGTCCGGAAGGGCTTCCGGACGAAGCGAGGGTCGCTGAGCATGTCGCGGGCTGCGGCGTTCCGGTGGATGACCCAGACATCGCCGCCGATCGGCATCGTCATCTTGGTCATGGGTCGCTCGGCCGAGATGGCCACGTACCGCTGGACGGCGTCCTGTGGGGGGACGGCCGCGAACGGGTAGGAAGTGTCGACCACCTGGTCGGTGGAAGTCGTGGAAGTTTCCGTTGAACTCACTGTAATTCTCCTGGTGCTGAACCGATGTCGGGAGATTCCGCTCAGGACGAGGCGGGAACCTCGAGGGGGGCGACGACCTGCGGCACAGCGTCGGCGGTGATCGCCATGATTTCCTCGAAACGCTCGGCCACGGTGTCGACCGTCAGCGCAGGGTCGTGGATGCCCACCGTGTTGACCAGAGCGAGTCGATTGACGATGCCTCCGGCCACGTTGAACACCTCACCGGTGACGGCACAGTCCGGATGGACCAGGTACGCAGCGACCGGGGCAACGTGCTCGGGGCGCAACTGCGTGCGCATGTACTCCATCACCTCGGGCGACAGAGTGTCCGCAGACGCCTCGGCCATGCGGGTTCCCGCACCGGGAGCGATCGCGTTGACCTTCACTCCCGCTGCCAGGCCCTCGACCGCCAGGTTGCGGGTCAGGCCGAACAGCGCACCCTTCGATCCACCGTAATGCGACATGTCCGGATTACCGAGCATCGCCTGGGAAATGGTGTTGACCACGCGGCCGGCCGGCGACTTCAGCAGGTGCGGCCACGCCGCACGGCACAACCGGAGCGCACCGAAATAGTGAACGTCGAGATGACGCTGATACTCCTCGTAGGGAACCTCGTCGAAGGGCGCGGTGCGCACGATCCCCGCATTGTTGATGACGGCGTCGAGCCGGCCGAATTCCGCCAGGGCGATGTCGACGAGGGCGTTGGCGCCTTCCTCCGTGGCGACGTCGGCGGCACATGCGACGGCACGTCCACCCGCCGCGGTGATCGCCGCGACGACCTCCGCTGCCGGGTCGTCTCCGTCGACCCCGGATCCGTCGATGGAGGCACCGAGATCACCGACGACTACGGCGGCGCCACGTGCAGCGAGCAGTTCGGCATGGGCGCGGCCGATTCCGCGACCTGCTCCGGTGATGACGACCACGCGGTCGTTGAATTCCAAAGTCATGACTTGTCCTCGAATGTGGTGGGAAGTGATCGGGGTCAGGGACGGGTTTCGCCGCCGCCTACGGAAACGTCGGCAACCCAGATGGTTCCCAGCGCTTCTCGTGCGGACTTCTCGAAATCGAAGACCTCGACGCCCACCGTCATGTACAGCGTGGTGCGGTCGGGACCACCGAGCAGGCACGCGGAGGCGACGCCGTTCTCGAGCGGGACCGGAACGGCGTCCGTCATGCCGTCCTCGGTGAAACGGGCCACGTAACCGCTACCGGGCATCGCCGCCCACACGCCGCCCTCGGCGTCGAGTCCGATCCCGTCGGGAAGGAACGGGCAGGTCGCGAAGAGGCGGGGGTTGGACAGCGAACCGTCCTCTGCACGATCGATGACGGTGATCTTCTGCGCCATCACCTCGGCAGTGAAGACCTTCGTTCCGTCAGCGCTGATTGCAATGCCGTTGGCGCACAAAAGCGGACCGACCCCATCCGCTGCGGAGGCGGATCCGTCGGGTTCGACGACGATGATCGGCGACGGCACCGGCTCCTCACCTCCGAAAAGGTTGAACCCGAGCTGCGTCACGTAGAGACGGCCGTCCGCATCGACGACCATGTCGTTGATCGCCGCAGGAGAGAAGGCCGAAACGTCGGCGAAGACTTCGAGATCGTCCGGTCCGTTTCCACCGTGCACCAGGACCAGCTTCTCGTGCATGGAGGTGACCACGAGTCGTCCGTCCGGGAGCCATCCGAAGCCACCCAGCACGATCGGCACGTCGGTCCCTGCACGACGGTCGGAAGCGTCCACGACGACCGTCGCGTTGCCGTCGGCGTCGAGGGTTTTGAGTGTGGCGGTGTACATGTCGCTGAACCAGAGGGCACCGTCGTGCCAGCGCGGGCACTCGGGCCACGAGAACCCAGCCGCGATCTTGCGGGGTTCGACGATGCGCGCCTTCGCTTCTGCGACAGCGGCGGCGGTGTCGGCGACTACGTTGGTCATGTCTTGCCTTCCAGTGAGAGAGAGACCGGGCTCAGGTGTCCACGGTGGTTCTGCCAACGCGACGAGGACGACCCACCGGGGCCGTGAACTACGTCACAACTGCGTTCAGGTGGGACCCTAGGTCCCGGAAAATTGCCTGTACCGGGTGCATCCCGCTGAGCGGTCAGCTTCCTTTTGGGTGCGTTCGAAGCACACTCTTCATCTGCCTGGCGACGAGATTCGTCGTCCACCGGGGATGCCACCCGACTGCGGGCACGGAACTGACCGAGTCGGCTCCCGTGCCGTGAAGACTGCCCCGAGATCGCTCTCGGCTCCTCGCTCCGCGAGCAACACTGCGTACGCGCACTTCGGACCGTCACCGGCACCCTCGACGGCAACGCCGCCGTCGAATCTCGTCTCCGGGACGTGCCTTCTCTTTCAGCCGGATCAGAGTCCAGGACAATGCTCGAAACATGCTGATTCGCAAACGCAACGAACCACTGAGTGGAACTTCGACTTGTCGCGTGGAGTCACCCCCGGCGAAATACACACGAACATCCTCGAGTCACACGCGATCCGACAGGGAGATACATGGAGACGGGCACACGCTTCACTTTCACGAAGATATTCGTCGACGACATCGAAGCCGAATCCGACTTCTACGTTGCTGCTTTCGGCATGAAGGAGAAGAACCGGCTCACCGTCGGTCGAGGGAACGACGCCGTGGAGGAGATCATTCTCACCAGCGGTCGGGGCGACGACTCCTCACTGATCGTGTGGCGGTACGTCGAGCGACCTACTCCCCCGGTAGGAGAGTCCGTGCTCGGATTCAACGTGACCGACATCGTCGCCACCGTGCATGCAGTCGAAGAGGCCGGCGGGACTGTCCACACACCTATCGAGAACATGCCCGACATCGGGTTCGCGGTGGCCTTCGTCAACGACCCCGAGGGGCACCTCATCGAGATCGCCCAGAATCTGTAGACAGGCGAGCCGCGGCGGGGTTCGCGGCAGCCGCTCTTCCGTGCCCGGCGCGGTCCGGGCACGGAAGAGCAATCGCTCAACGCACTTCGAGCGGAGCTTCCGCCGGGTAACGGCTGGGCGCCATCTTGTAGAACTCGGTCGATCGCGCCACGAACGCCATGTCGTTCATCGGATCGCTCGGTTCGTCGACCGCATGCCCCTTCGCTCGCATGTCGTCGATCAGCATTCCGAACACCTTGTCGGGAGTCAGGTCATCGGTGTGGTCCTGGTAGCGACGGACATCGTCGATATCGTCGAACAGCAAGGCTGTGTAGTGCACAAGGACTCGAATATCGGCCTCACCGAATCGGCGAATTTCTTTGTCACCGTTGCGAACGGACCATTCACCGTCGGCGACTGCATGCAACTCGGACTTCATGTCCAACTCTGGATAGTCCCGCTCGTCTCTGGCCCCGTTGGATTCCCTACGGTGATACATCCGGGAATTGTCCGTGAGAAAGGCGGTATTCCAGAACGGAGCCGCGATCCGGGCCGGATCTTCGTCCGGGCCGTCCGGCCAGTAAGTGAAACCGCCGTCGATGTCGGATCTGTTGAAGTAGGTGAGAACCTGGGCCGACTTGACCTCCCACGCATCGAAGAGCCCGGATTTCGACATGATCGCCAACAACCAGATGGGTGTGTTGAACAGTCCCATGCCTCGGAAGACCGCGGTGTCGAAGTGGCCGGGATCGTAACTGTGCGAAGGTCCGCACAAGTTGAAGAGCAGGTCGTGCGCCATGCCGTATTTCGCTCCGTGGAGCGACCGTGCAGTGTCGAGAAGCTTGCGGCCGAAGTAGATGTCGTGCAATTCGGGGTGGAAGACCACACCCTCGTTGCCGAGGAAACCCCGGAATACCGGCGCGACGAAATCCGACAGCTTTGCATCCGGCTTGCGGTCCTTGCCGCCCGAAATCGCCAGGTACTCCTCGGTCGACGAGAAATGGTGCGCAAGAATCAGGCGCCACGGTCCGTTCCCCCGGATCACAGAGAAGATCGTCTGGATCTCCTCGGGAGTATAGAAATCCTCGATCACGGAAGGCGGCGCTACTGGAATCATCGGATGACGTTCGACGGTGGTCATTGGGGCTCCTAACTGCCGCGGCATCAGCCCGGCGGAACGGCAATCCGGGTCACAGTAGGCACTTTCGATCGCATCGGCTCAGATCGGATTCCACGGAGCGGGAGGTTGCCGTCGACATCACCCTGCGAGCGTGATCCGTCCGATGGATGGAATGCCGGGTCGTCATACCTGCCCCTCAGTGTCCTGATCCTCGGAGAAACGAACGTCCTCGTATGCAGTACCGATCGAGAATCTCGAGTTTTCCTCATAGTTGCGCCCTCACGTTGTCGACACGTCCCTACCACCGACCCAGCCATTCGGGAGGGGGAAGATATGCGTCTTACGCTCCGCCATCCCACGAACCACAAAGGCGGCGACGGCAACGACGATATTCATCCCTTCGTTTCCGATCGTCAACCTGAGCCGCGTCGCGGATTCCGCGTACGACTCGGCAATCTCCCTGATCCATAAAGGTATTCACGCGCCCGCCGACCCAACCGATCACCCACTCAGTGGAACATTCGGTTCGGCGTCTCTTGTGAACTATGCCCTAATGCACTCACTGTCATTGGTCCCCGTTAACCCCCGCGCCTGACCCCCGATGTCGTCGAGGAGAGTGCTGTGAAAATTGGTCCGCGTCTTACAACGGCCGCCTGTATCGGTGCTGCCGTCGCTTTGCTCGTATCCGCGTGCGGCGGTGAAGCGGCGTCCTCCGCGTCGCCAGCCGGCGACCCCGTACGTGGTGGCACGCTGGTGTATTCGTACAACACCGAGGCACAATCCGTCGATCCTGCAACGTGTGCCATCGGCATCGGGGTCGGGCCGTGTCAAGCGGTGTACGGCGCGTTGCTCTATTACGACCTCGAGACCGGAGAAATCGAACCGGGCATGGCAGAGTCGTTCACCACCGAGGACGGCAGGAACTGGACGCTGAAGCTGCGCCCCGGCCTGACCTTCACCGACGGCACTCCACTCGATGCAGCCGCCGTCGCGTTCAACTGGGACCGCATACTGGATCCCGCTCTTCTGTCGCCCAGCGCCTCTGTCGCAAAAACCATCGACTGGGAGGTCATCGATCCGACCACCCTGTCGGTCACGGCGAAAGAGGTCAATTATCAGCTCGACTTCGGCCTCACCGAGGCACTCGCATATATCGCCTCCCCCACCGCGATCGAGGCGAAAGGCGCCGATTTCGGCAACAATCCGGTGGGCGCTGGCCCCTTCACCCTCACCTCGTGGGCGCGCGGCACGGAGATGGTCCTCGACCGCAATCCGTCCTACTGGGACCAGCCACGTCCGTATGTCGACCGCCTCGTGCTGAAGACGATCCCCGCCGACGACCAGCGGTTCAATGCCCTACAGTCCGGCGAAGTCGACATCATGACGGTCACCGTGCAGAAATACGCCGAACGCGCGAAAAGCGCGGGCATGAACGTCGCTCACGGCACCCTGCTCGGAGGCACGGGTCTCCGACCGAGTCATCGCGGCGCACTCGCCGATCTCGATGTACGCACCGCCATCGCGAAGCTGATCGACAACGAGCAGATCATGAACGCCGTCTACCCCGGTGAGCCGGTGGCGTCGGGTTTCGTCACGGAGGACAGCCCGTTCCACGATTCGGCCTCGCTGTGGCCCGCGCGCGATGTGGAAGGCGCCCAGCGACTCCTCGACGATTACCGTGCCCGTACCGGCACCGGCGATATCGAACTCACGTATGTCATCACCGCCGGGAGCCCGGTGCTGAGCCAGACGGCCGAACTGATCCAGTCCCAGTTGCAGCAGGTCGACGGTCTGCGCGTACGTATTGCTCCTCTCGAAGGCGCTGCTTTCGCGGCCGCACTCACCTCCGGCGACTACGACCTGATCGTCAGCGCTCTAGGAGGCGCACATCCCGACAATCTCTACAAGGTGTTCCGCACCGGAGGGTCGTCCAACAACTCGGGCTATTCGAACCCGATCGTCGACGAGGCCCTCGATCTCACCCACACGTCGAACGACCCGGCAGTGGTGGAGAGCGCATACAAGACTGCGATCAACGAGTTGGTGGCCACCAACGCCTATCGCTTCTGGCGTCACGCCCGCACCGACCTGATCAGCCCGGCAAACGTTCATGGCGTCGAAGTGGCTTACCAGTACTGGTTCCGTCCCGAACTGGTATGGATCCAGCAGTGATGTACCGGTCCGCAATGCGGCAAGTCGCAAAGCTCGTCGCAGTTCTCGGCCTGGTGAGCGTGACGACTTTTCTTCTTCTGGAAACGATCCCGGGCGATCGACTCGCTTCGGTTCTGCCCGAGGGGGCGAGTCCGGAGATGCGCGCCGCCGCCGAGGAGAGGTTCGGATTGAACGGGTCCCTCACCGAGCGTTTCATGGCGTGGCTCGGCGGTGCACTTCAAGGTGACCTCGGACGTTCGATGCACTCCCAGGTTCCGGTGACGCAATCGATCCTCGAGCGTTTGCCCGTCACCCTCGAACTCGCCGCCGTGTCGATACTTCTCGCACTGCTCATCGCTGTTCCTGTTGGTGTCTACTCGGGTTATCGCCCGGGTGGAATCGTCGACCGCATAACGACGTTCGTGTGCTCCATCACCCTATCGATCCCGAGCTTCCTCCTGGGCGTGCTGCTGGTGTTCGTCTTCGCGGTGACACTGTCGGCACTGCCGGTCACCGGGTGGGTGCCACTGTCCGAAGGGCTCGTGCCACACCTGCGCAGCCTTGTTCTCCCGGTCGTGACTCTCGCTGCCGTCGAAACGGTGGGTTTCATCCGCCTTCTCAGGAACGACATGGTGGCGACACTGCAACAGGACTTCGTCCTGTCTGCGCGGGCACGAGGGCTGTCCACACCACGCATCCTGATGGTCCACGCACTGCGCCCCTCCGCATTCTCGCTACTCACGGTGATGGGCGTGTCCCTCGGGCGACTGATCGGGGGGACGGTGATCGTCGAGTCGCTGTTCTCACTCCCAGGTCTCGGCACGCTGGTGATCACCGCGATTACCGGCAGGGATTTCCTCCTCGTGCAGGGCATCGTCCTCGTGGTTGCGGTCGCGTACGTGTTGCTCAACGCACTCGTCGATCTGACCTATCCGCTTCTGGATCCGAGAGTGAGGACTTCGTGAGCCACAGCCTCGACAAACCCGCTTCGGCCGTCTCCGAGGAACGGCTCCCGATCCTCGATCCGCAGGACGGCAGCGCACCAGTCGACGAACTGACTCCGCCACCGGCCGAAGTGGAACCCACCGGACGCCGGCGGCGCCGTCGGGATGTCGGGGCATTCTTCGGCGGATGCTGGCTGGTCGCGATCGTGCTCGCCGCGCTGTTCGTCGACCTGCTGCCGTTGCCGGCTCCGCATGTCGTGGGGAATCTGTATTCCCTACCGCCTTTCCAGAATGCCGAACACATCCTCGGTACCGATCAACTCGGACGCGATCAACTCAGCCGCGCGCTGCACGGCGCGCGGGTTTCCCTGGCAGTTGCGATCGGCGCCACCTTGGTGGCGATGGTGATCGGCACCGTCGCGGGTCTCATCGCGGGATATTTCCGTCGCGCATTCGACGTAGTCTTCGACCTGTCCACCAACACGATCCTGGCGTTCCCACCGCTGATCCTCCTGATCGCGCTGGTCGCGCTGCGGGAACCGAATGCGGTGACCCTTGCGATCGGACTCGGCGTCGTCGGGGCTCCGACATTCGCACGTATTGCCCGTGCCAACACGATCGCCTATGCGGATCGCGAATTCGTTGTCGCGGCAAAGTCCATGGGGTCGAGCAGTAGTCGCATACTCCGCCGAGAGATTCTGCCCAATGTGCTGCTGCCGGTGGTTTCGTTCGCCACCGTCGTCGCGGCCACTCTCGTCGTCGCCGAAGGGTCGCTGAGCTTCCTCGGACTGGGTGTCCCCCCACCCGCACCGAGTTGGGGAGGAATGATCGCTGCCGGGCGGGAAAGTCTCTACGAGAACCCGGCGCTGGTGCTCGTCCCGGGCGTGTTCTTCTTCCTCACTGTGTTCTCCTTCAACCGCGTCGGGGACTGGGCGCGGGGACGCGTGGGCCGGGAGTCATCGCTGTGACCGTCAACGGAAAGGACATCGAGGCTGTGACTCAGGTACTGCAGCAGGACACGGAGGTACCGGCACTGGCGGTGACCGATCTACGTGTCTGGTTCGATACGCCGCGAGGGATGGTCCGAGCGGTCGACGGCGTCACACTCGACGTCGCACCGGGGCGCACACTCGGGATCGTCGGCGAATCCGGTTCCGGCAAGTCGGTGCTGTC
>JAEZDV010000084.1 GCA_023417985.1 Actinomycetes bacterium
CCCCCGCGCCCCCCCCCCCCCCCCCCACGCCGGCCTCAGCGCACGACCTCCCGGTTTCCGAGATCGCGCCTGCGTCGCAGGACTTCGAGTCCGGCTACCGCGAGAACCGCGATCACCACGTGCATCGCCGCCAGCGCAGCGGTGCTCGCGGCATCGAAGTCCGCCACCACGGTTCCCTGGATCGTGGCGAGCGGCAGCAGCCCTCCAACCACCTGCGCGACTCGCAGGAAACCGCCCCACCACAGGCCGAGCAACGCCGCGATCGAGAGACCGGCCGCCAGCGGGACCACCGACATCAGCACGACACCACCAGGTGCGGCAGACTTCAAGGTTCCGGCGTCGGTGTGCTCGAACGAACCACCGGCGGCGAGTCCGACGAGCCACAACACGATGTTGACCACCAGTGCGAGCAGCACGGTCGCCACTACGACAACCGGCGCACCCACCTTGCGCAAAAGCGTTGGAGCGGAAGACGAACGAGAAGCTTCGGTCGAGGCCATGGGTACTCCTTCACGGGTGTTGTCATCGACGACACCCATGCTCCGACCTCGAGCCGACTCGAGGTCAAGGCCTCTCGCGACTCCGCGTCGGCTCAGCCCAGCTCGTCGGCCAGTTCCATCCACTGCTCCTCGGCGGCTTCCTTCTCGGCCACCACCCCACGCAGCTCTGCATCAAGCTTCTGCAGCGTGTCCGGTTCGGTTGCGGCCTCCGCCAAGCGGACGTGCAACTTCGCTTCACGTTCGTCGAGTTTGGCGATGGCGCGCTCGAGGCGTGAGAGTTCCTTGCGCGCTGCCCGGTCCGCCGCGCCGTCGCGCTTCGCCGGCGCCCCTCCCCCGGAGTCGCCCGGCTTGGACACGGTCGACGCCACCGACACGACGCCCTCGTCGCCCATCGCCGCGCGACGGCGGAGGTATTCCTCGATGCCGCCGGGAAGGTTCGTGAGCTTGCCGTCTCCGAAGAGCGCCCACGTCGAATCACAGATGCGCTCGATCAGGAAGCGGTCGTGACTGATGACGACGAGCGTGCCCGCCCAGCCGTCGAGCAGGTCTTCGAGTTGCTGCAACGTATCGATGTCGAGATCGTTGGTGGGCTCGTCGAGCAGGAGGACGTTGGGCTCGGCCATGAGCACGCGGGTGAGCTGCAGTCGTCGCCGCTCGCCGCCGGACAGGTCCCCCACGGGGGTGCGCTGGCGCGCCGGCGTGAATCCCAGCCGCTCGGCGAGCTGCCCCGCCGAGACTTCCTTGTCGCCCAGCATGATCCGTTCCGCCACGTCCTTGACGGCGTCGAGAACACGCATGTCGGTGGGGAGGTCGTCGAGTTCCTGTCGCAGCCAGCCGATTTCGACGGTCTGCCCCTGGATGCGGCGACCCGACGCCGGTTCGAGTTCACCGGCGAGAGTACGCAACAGCGTGGTCTTGCCCGACCCGTTGACGCCGACCAGACCGATCCGCTCTCCCGGCCCGAGCCGCCACGTCAGATCGCGCACGAGTTCGCGGCCGTCCGGAGTGGTCAGCGTCGCGTCCTCGAGTTCGATCACGACACGGCCGAGCCGCCGTTTCGCGAACGAGGCAAGAGCCACCGAATCGCGCGGCGGCGGCACGTTCGCGATCAGCGCCTCCGCGGACTCGATGCGGTAGCGGGGCTTCGACGTGCGCGCGGGCGCACCGCGCCGCAACCACGCCAGTTCCTTGCGAGCAAGATTCTGGCGCCGCTCCTCCATGGCATCTGCCTGCCGCGACCGTTCGGCGCGCGCGAAGATCCAGTCGTTGTAGCCACCCTCGTAGCTTTCGACCTTGCCACCGACGACCTCCCAGGTCCGGGTGGCCACCGTGTCGAGGAACCAGCGATCGTGCGTCACGACGACGAGTGCGCTGCGCCGCGAGATCAGATGCTCGGCGAGCCACTGGACTCCCTCGACGTCGAGGTGGTTGGTGGGCTCGTCGAGCACCAGCAGGTCGAGGTCCTGGACGAGGGCAGCCGCGAGGGCGACGCGGCGGCGCTCACCGCCCGACAGTCCGTCCACGACCGCATCGAGACCGAGCTTGTCGATGCCGATGCCCGTCAGCACCGACCGGATCCGGGAGTCACCGGCCCATTCGTGGTCAGCAACACCGAGCGGACCGAGAACCACGTCGGCGACCGAGGATCCGGGGGGCAGCACGCCGCGCTGCGTCACCACGGCCATCCGCAGTCCGCCGACCCGGCTCACGCGACCGGAGTCGGGTTCCTCGATACCGGCGAGGACCTCGAGCATCGTGGTCTTGCCACCGCCGTTGAGACCGACCACACCGATGCGTTCGCCCTCCTGCACGCCGAGAGACACCGACTCGAGCAGCGGCTTGACGCCGAAGGACTTCGAGACCTGTTCGAGATTGATCAGATTCGCCACGTGGAGCAATGCCTTCCGGAGTGTTCAGTGATGTGCTGTGTCGGTGTCGGCCACGACGCGGGCGCCCGGGACCGGGCCGGACGCGACGCGGACGGTGCGGCACACCCCGGCGCCGGCGAGTTCGGCGCTCACGGTGACGGCCGCGTGATGGTCGGCGACGAGGAATGCGCAGGTCGGTCCCGATCCGGAGACCAGCCCCGCGAGGGCACCCGCGTCGACGCCCGCTCGGAGCGTGCGACGAAGTTTGGGGTCGAGCGACAACGCTGCGGCCTGCAGATCGTTGCCGAGCAGCGGTGCGAGTTCGTGCGGATCGCCGGACGCGAGTGCCGACAGGACGTCGTCGGAGTCGCCGACACGGTGCGGATCGCCACCCTCCCGCAATCTGTCGAGTTCGCGGAACACTACAGGAGTGGACAAGCCGCCCTTGGCCAGCGCAAGGACCCAGTGGAAGGTTCCGCGGGTGAGCACCGGCACGAGGCGTTCGCCGCGACCGGTGCCGAGCGCGGTGCCGCCGTGCAAGCAGAACGGCACGTCGCTGCCGAGTTGCGCCGCGAGGCCGTCGAGTTCGTCGCGCGAAGCCCCCAGTCCCCAGAGGGCGTCGAGGGCGACGAGCGTCGCGGCCGCGTCCGCACTGCCGCCGGCCATGCCGCCGGCAACGGGAATGCCCTTGGCAATGGTGATCGCGACCTCGGGTGCGCGGCCGGCGCGTTCGGCGAGGAGTTCTGCTGCGCGCCACGCGAGGTTGGTCGAATCGGTGGGTACCGCACCCGCATCGGCGCCCGAGACGTGCACGCTGAGGGTGTCCGCGCCCACCACCGAGACCTCGTCGTAGAGCGACAGCGCCTGGAAGACGGTGTGCAGATCGTGATAACCGTCCGGGCGAAGATCGCCGACCGCCAGATGCAGATTGACCTTGGACGGGGCTCGCACGATGACGGGAGCCGGGACGACGGAAAGCACGAGTACACAGCTTACCCGCGTGGCGATGTGGACCCGGACCGCCGCTCGGTGAGCGGGCGATCCTGGCGGGCACCTCAGATCCCGAGGACCACCTTCGCGATCATGAAGTACACGAGCAAGCCGGTCGCGTCGACGAAGGTCGTGATGAACGGGTTGGAGAACACCGCCGGGTCGGCGCGGACCGCGCGTGCCAGCATGGGCATCACACCGCCGACCGACGCGGCCATCGTGCAGATGCTGAGGAGGGTCAGTCCGATCACCAGCCCCATCGACGGCTCGTATAGCAGAGTGACCAGGACGAAACCCACGGTTCCGAGCGTCAGTCCGAGCGACATTCCCACACTCAGCTCACGCACGAACACCTTCCGGACGTCGCGTGGAGTCACGTCGTTCAGAGCGAGGGCACGTGTGACGGTTGTCGCCGCCTGGTTACCGGTGTTGCCACCCGTCCCGATGAGCAACGGGATGAACAACGCCAGCGCGACCATCTGTCCCAGCGTCGCCTCGAAGACCTCGAGAACCTGCACCGTCAGCGACGCACCGATGGCCAGCACGAGCAGCCACACGACACGGGAGCGCACGATTGCGAACACCGGGGTTGTCAGATACGGCTGCCGAAGCGGTTCGGTCCCGCTGATGCGCGCTTGGTCCTCGCTGTCGGAGTTTTCGAGAATCCGCAGCGCGTCGTCGAAGGTGAAGATTCCGACGAGCCGGGTCTCACTGTCGACGACCGGGAGGGCGAGGCGTTTGAGGTCGGCGCATCGCCTGGCAGCCTGTTCGCTGTCCTCGGTGGCGTATGCCCAGTCCGGGCGTCCGGCGATGTCGGCGATCAGCGCGTCGCGGGGTGCCTTGAGCAGGTCGCGCAGGCTCACCACGCCGACGAGGACCCGCGCGCGATCGGTCACCGGAAGCGTGTAGATCGTCTCCGCGTCCTCGATCCTCTGCTCGAGCTTGTCCAGGGTGTCGGCAACGGTGAGGTCGGGATGGGTGACGACGTATTCCGGGCTCATCCGGCGCCCGATCGATCCCCGCGGATACCCGAGGATCTCGGCGGTGAGATCGCGCTGGCCGGGCGGCAGACCGTGGAGCAGCTTCCCGGCGACCGTCGCAGGCAGTTCGTCGAGGAGACCCACCCGATCGTCGGGCTCGAGTTCGGCGAACAGAGCCGCGACGTCGTCGTCCTGGAGCGCACCGACGAGGCTGCCCTGAAGCGCGGGGTCGAGCCCCTCGAACACGGTCATGGCGCGGTCCTTGGACAGCAACCGGTACACGATCGCGCGTTGCGTCGGATCCAGTCGCTCGAGGACGTCGACGACCTGCCCGGTGGTGAGTTCGCCGAGCACGCCGGTCAGCGTCGGCAGATCGGTGCGCGCCAGAGCGGACTCGACCGCCTTTACAGCCGACTCGCCTCCTGCAACACGGGACTCACTCACCGTTGCACCCTATCGAAGGCATCATTTCGCACTTCGGCCGATGAGGACACCTCCGGTCCGCAATTCGTGCGAGGGTCGATTCATGCGCGAAACCTCGGCCCGGCTGCTGCGACTGCTCTCGCTGCTGCAGATGCGGCGGGAGTGGTCCGGCACCGAACTCGCCGAACGCCTCCGGATCACCCCGAGAACCGTCCGCCGCGACGTCGAGAAGCTACGGGAACTCGGCTACCCGGTGGACTCCACGGTCGGGGTCGGCGGTGGTTACCGGCTGGGCGCGGGTGCCGAGATGCCGCCGCTGCTGCTCGACGACGACGAGGTCGTCGCTGTCGCCTTGGCGTTGCGGTCGGGCGCCACACACACGGTCAGCGGGATAGGCGACGCCGAAACCCGCGCGCTCGCGAAACTGCGGCAGGTCATGCCGTCGCGGATCCGATTCCGGCTCGAGGCGCTGCAGGTCGACATCGTCGACCGAGGTCCTGCCGAGTCGGCGGTGGACGCGGGCTTGCTGTCCGCCGTCGCGTCCGTGTGTCACGCCCGCGAACGTTTGCGATTCGACTACCGCACGCACGACGGGACGTCTTCCCGGCGAGAGGTCGAACCGCACCGGGTGGTGCGCTCGGGGCTGTGCTGGTATCTCGTCGCGTGGGATCTCCAGCGGGGCGGATGGCGTTCGTTCCGAATCGATCGGATGGAGCCCAGGACTCCCACCGGGCCCCGTTTCACGCCGCGGGAGCTCCCGCCCGGTGGGCCCGGTGAGTTCGTCGAGCGGGGAATCGTGAGGGGAACCTCGTCGGTGACGGCCAGGGTGCTCTTGCACGCGCCGTTCGACGCTGTCGCTCCGCGCGTGAACAACTGGTGGGGCACGATCGAATCCGTGGACGACGAGCACTGCGCGCTCGTTCTGGCAGGGAGTTCGCTCGAGTCGATTGCCGATTGGCTCGCGGCGTTCGAGGTGGACTTCACCGTTCTCGACCCGCCGGAACTGCGCGATGCCTGTGGCGTCGCCGCGAGCCGTCATGCCGCGATCGCCGAGCGGTATCTGCGGGCGTGAGCCGTCTTCGCCAGGAGTGGTTGGGGCACTGGAAAATACAGCTGGGC
>JAEZDV010000123.1 GCA_023417985.1 Actinomycetes bacterium
ACCGAGCGACGCCACCCCCCCCGCCGCGACTCGCAATCCCTTCCCGGGCGGCGCGTCCTACATCGCGTCGAAGGCCGCGGTCTCCGCACTCGTGGAGACGATGGCACTCGAGTACCGGGGCGATCACATCCGGGTCAACGCACTGCTGCCCGTGGTGATCGACACGCCCGCCAACCGCGCAGCGATGCCCGACGCCGATACCAGCAAGTGGTCGCAACCGGCCGATGTCGCGAAGGTAATCGAGTTCCTGATTTCCGACGCGGGCTCGCCCATCACCGGCGCCCTGATTCCGGTGACCAACGTCGGCTGATCTTCGGGTGCCACGAACACCGACTCTCGAGACGAACAATCCGCCGGGACAACATCGGGCAGGTCGCTGGGTCAGGCGCACGCGAACCTTTTCCGAATTCTGCTGAGACAGCGGACCACCCGCGATCGCGAGAGCGAATTGCCGCTCTCGCGAGTCGTCATGCAGACCCGTGACCCACACCACCGCATCCGGCCGTACCGGGCCGAGTAGACGACTCTCCCCCGGGTAGGCCCGAGGCTTGTGGTGGCCGTTACGGTCGAACATATACCCCTGGGGGTATAGTTGTCTCCCTGAGCGGCGCATCCGGGCAATCCGCGAACACCCCCGGACCGCGACACGGAACTCGAGGAGTACACAAATGCAGGAAATCGACATCGAGGCCTTCTCCACTGCGTGGGAGGCCGGCGCAACGGTAGTGGATGTGCGCGAGGATCACGAGTACGAGAAGGCGCACGTTCCCGGAGCGCTCTGGATTCCACTCGGGGAGTTGGGTTCTCGAATTCACGAAGTTCCTGATGCTGAAGTCGTCTATGTGATCTGCGCATCCGGTAGACGCAGCCTGTCCGGCGCCGACATTCTCGAGAGCACAGGCCGTCGTGCGGTTTCGGTCGCCGGTGGTACGGCCGCATGGCTGCAATCCGGGCGTCCCGCAGAGCACGGTGGCACCCGGTGAGCACAGGCGCTGACAATGCGCCTCGTATGCGACCCGTCATGAATCCACCACGGTGACAACCAACACGTGGAAAGCATATACCCCTGGGGGTATCATGAGAGTTGATTGCAACCCTGAGGAGAATCACATGTGTTACCCCGTTACCTGCTCGACCTGCAAGAAGACGACCTGGGGAGGGTGCGGCCGGCACGTCGACAGCGTCATGAAGTCCGTCCCCGCCTCCCGTCGCTGCACATGCAAGAAGGACACCGAGGCCAGCACCACGACCGGCTTCTTCAGTCGGCTTTTCGGTCGCTGACTCCGTAAGATAAGGAAGCCCGGGGCTCTTTCGCCGATCCGGCAGATACCGCTCGAACGCGGCCGCCGCCCTCAGCCTCCAAACCTGCGCACCGCACGACAAGACGCCACCCACCTCGCTCAGGGGGCTCAGGTACGTGCGTTCCGACACTGACTAAGCCTGTCTACTACTGCGATTCAGCGTCGAACTGCCGCGCGTCTTCTCACCCTCCCCGTTACTCGACCGCAGAACCCTTCCGGTACCCCCCTGGGTATTTTATTACCCCGGGGGGTATATCATTTACGGTCGTGCCCCGCGTGGCAGCTGTCCGAGGACGGTCGCTCGCCGCGCAAGTTCAGTGGGTGCACTGCACCCGAATTAATACCCCCACCCGTATAGGAGCTCAAGAGTATGAGCAGCAAGCACGCCGTCGACGGCGACCAGCCGCCGAAGATGGCGAAGGAGAAACCGGGAACCGTCCCGACGAAAACGGGCGGCATGCTGGCCCGCATGGGAGCGGTCATGGCCACCCACGCGAAGTGGGTTTTCGGCGTGTGGCTGATCGCCCTCGTCGCACTGGGGTCTGCCGCCCCGACCGTGTTCAGCTCGCTCGCCGGCGCCGGCTGGCAGGCGAACGGCTCGGAATCCGTCCAGGTCCGCGATCTCGCCCAGGAACACTTCGGCGGCAACTCGTCCGCCGCGGTCCAGGTAGTGGTGCACTCGGATGCCGTTCCGGTCTCCGATCCCTCCGTCCAGCAGGTCGTCGACGAGGCCACTGCGGTCTTCGCAGACGACCCGCGCTTCGGCGAGGTCATCGCACCCCAGCCGGGGATGTCGATCAGCCCGGACGGGCACACCGGCATCCTGATCGCGGGTGCGAACGCGAGCACCGACGAGATGGTCAAAGCCGTCGACGAACTCAAAGCCGAACTGACCGCCCTCTCGAGGGATGGCGTCGAGGTCTACCCGACCGGTGCGTCCGCGCTGTGGAGCGACTTCAACGAGGCCAACCACGACGCGATGATCAAGGCGGAGATGTTCTCCTGGCCCGTGACGCTCGCGATCATGGTGCTCGCATTCGGCTCCCTCGTCGCCGCGGGACTACCACTGCTGCTCACCCTTGCGGGACTGGTCGCCTCGGCAGGCGGACTCGTCCTGCTCAATGAGGTCACTCCGATTTCGGTGTGGGCCATGAACTTTGCGATGATGTTCGCACTCGCGCTCGGTATCGACTACGCGCTGTTCATCGTCGCGCGCTTCCGAGACGCACTGAGCAAGACCGGAGATCCACGCGCCGCGGTGGCCGAGACGATGGACACCGCCGGCAAGGCTGTGGTGCTGTCGGGCCTGACCGTGCTGGTGAGCTTGTCCGCTGTGCTCCTCGTGCCCGCCCCCGCTGTCAGGACCATGGCCGTCGGGATCATGCTTGCGGTGACATTCGTCCTTGCCGCAACCCTGACGCTTCTTCCGGCGGTGCTCGGCAAGATCGGACCGAAGGTCAATGCCGGCGCGCTCCCGTACGCCAAGCGGCAGCAGCACCGGTCTCCGAAGTTCGAGGCATGGGGCAACCTGCTCCACAAGCACCCGTGGCCCTTCGCCATCGGATCGCTTCTCGTGCTGATCGCCCTCTCGATTCCGGTGCTGGGCCTCAAGGTCGCGATGCCGTCGATCCAGGTGGTGCCCACCGACGCACCCGTCCGACAGGGCTACGAACTCGTCCAGTCCCAGATGGGCGAGGGCGCACCGGGCATGCTCCAGATCATCAGCCCGGCTGCCGACGCCGACGCGGCAGCGACCACGGCGCGGGAAACCGAAGGCATCTCGATGGTCACCCCGCCGATGCCGGCGATGGACGGCTCCGACTACGTGATGCTCCAGGCCGTCCCGAACGTCGACCCGTCGGACGACGCGATGGGCTCGATCCTGGATCGCTTGCGTGCCGACCTGCCGTCGCAGGCACTGGTCGGCGGCGCGCCCGCGGAGAACCTCGACCTGCAGCAGGCACTCAACGACTACCTCCCCATCATCATCGGGGTCATCCTCGCCCTCGGATTCCTGTTGCTGCTGGTTGCGCTGCAGGCCCCGCTGATCGCCATCCTCGGCACGATCGTCAGTCTGCTCTCGACCGCGGCCGCGTTCGGAGTCGCCAAGCTGATCTTCCAGGACGGACACGGAGCCGGGCTGCTCGGCTTCACCCCGCAGGGCTTCCTCGACGGCTGGGGACCGGTGTTCTTCTTCGCGATGATCTTCGCCATTGCAATGGACTACACCGTGTTCTTGCTCTCGACCGCCAAGGAACACTACGAAGAGTCGGGTGACCCGAAGGTTGCCCAGGTGATGGGTCTGGCGCACTCCGGCCGGGTCATCGCTGCCGCAGCAGCGGTCATGGTGGCGGTGTTCTTCACCTTCGCATTCGCCGAACCGCTGCCGCCGAAGGAAATGGGCATCATCCTGGGCGTCGCAGTCCTGCTCGACGCGGTCCTCATCCGCCTCGTCCTGCTGCCGGTCCTCCTGCGACTGACCGGTCACGCCGCCTGGTGGTCGCCGGCCTGGCTTCGCCGGATCCTGCCGTCGATCAGCTTCTCGCACGGCTGACGCGAGGTATGCGCGTGGCGGGATTCACCCCGCCACGCATACCCCCTGGGGTATAGTGGAAGCTGTTGAAAGGAAGACACCATGGTGGGAAACGACGAGAGCATCGCCCAGGTACTCAATCGGTTGCGTCGCGCGCACGGACAACTCGCGGGCGTGATCTCGATGATCGAGAGCGGCCGCGACTGCACCGACGTGGTGACCCAGATCGCTGCGGTGTCGCGCGCCCTGGACCGAGCCGGATTCAAGCTCGTGGCCGGAGGTTTGCGCGCATGCCTCACTGGAGAACCCGGAGACGGCAAGGAACCCATGAGCGAAGCGCAGTTGGAGAAGCTCTTCCTCGCCCTCGCATGACAGACTCGCAAGAAAGGGGAAGTTCGTGACGCGCCTGCCACGTCCAGAGAGTTGGACAGTCGAACGTGTCGTTCCACTCATGGCCGGGGTGATGGTCCTGATAAGCGTGGCACTTACGCTTGCGCTCTCACCGTGGTGGCTGATCCTCACCGGATTCGTGGGCGCCAACCTGATCTTCTACTCCGCGGCCGGATGGTGCCCCGCCAGTCTCGTTATGCAGAAGGCCGGTCTGGAGCGGGCGAGCTGCCACGTCCCGGCGACCACCACTCGAACTCACTGAAATCAGCCCCACGGGGTGAAGGGAGACCGACGATGAAACTCGCACTGTCCACCTCAATGCAGACCACGTTCGCCGACGCCGTCGAGCAAACGCGAACGGCTTTGCAGAGCCAAGGATTCGGAGTACTCACCGAGATCGACATGCAGGCGACGCTCAAGGCGAAGCTCGACGAAGACATGGAACATTACGTCATCCTCGGTGCCTGCAATCCGCCCCTCGCGCACCGGGCCGTCGAGGTCGACCGTCAGATCGGGTTGCTGCTGCCCTGCAACGTCGTCGTGCGCGAGGATCCGGCCACCGAAGGCCGTGTCTTGGTGGAAGCGATGAACCCGCAGCTCATGGTGCAGGTCACCGGAGAACCCGAACTCGAAGCTGTCGCCGAGGACGCCGGGAAGCGTCTCCAGGCCGCGATCGACGCCCTGGCCACCCAATAGTGAGCAACGCAATCCGTTTCGATGAGTCCGGTTACGCCGCAGCAATACTCGCGGTCTGAGCCGATCTCGTCCCGGTGACGTGGTCGACGGACTCGACCACGTCACCGTCAGCCGACGATGCCCGCTTCTCGCAGTCCCGCAACCTGTGCGTCCGTCAGGCCCAGCCCGGCGAGCACAGCATCGGTGTGCTGTCCGAGAGCGGGCACCGGGCGCATCGGGAGTTCGACATCGCGAAAATTCATCGGTGGCAACAAGCCCCGCACCGCCCCGGCCTCGGTGTCCACCTCACGCCACCGATCGCGTGACGTGATCTGCGGGTGCTCGATGAGCCCGCGCAGGTCTCGAAGCTGTGCCGCAGGAATTCCTGCGGCAGCGAGCTTCTCGTCGAGAGCGACTGCGGTGAAGCGGCGTGTCGCGTCGCCGACCAGTTTGTCGACCTCGTGACGTCGGCGTACCCGCTCGACGTTCGTCGCGTAGCGGGGGTCGCTCGCGAGATCAGGTACTCCCAGCACCTCGGTCACCAAGGTGCGCCACCCGCGGTCGTTCTGCACCCCGATGAGAATCTCGCCGTCCGACGTCGGGTACTTGTCGTACGGAGTGATCGACGTGTGTGCCAGCCCCATCCGGGGAACCTGCCGATCCTGATACATCTGCAGATACATCGGGTACCCCAGCCATTCCGCCGTGGCATCGAACATCGACACGTCGATCGTCGCGCCGACCCCCGTCCGGTGCCTGCGCAACAGAGCGGCTTGGATCGACGTCAGTGCGTACATTCCGGCCGCGATGTCGGACGTGGGGATGCCGGTCTTCACGGCCGTTTCGGGAGTTCCGGTGATCGAGCACAATCCGGTTTCAGACTGGACCAGCAGGTCGTAGGCCTTCCGATCCCGCATCGGACCCTCGGTGCCGTATCCCGTCATGTTCACTACCACCAACTCGGGATGGTCGGCGCGGAGCACGTCGGCGCCGAGCCCGAGTCGATCCACCGCGCCGGGGGCGAGATTCTGCACGAACACGTCCGCCCCGGCGACCAGCGCCTTGACTGCCTCGACACCGGCCGGGGACTTCAAGTCCACTGCGAACGATTCCTTGCCGCGGTTGAGCCAGACGAAATGTGCGGCGAGGCCGCGCACGGCGCTGTCGTAATCTCGCGCGAAATCGCCGTCACCGACCCGTTCCACCTTCACCACCCGCGCCCCGAGATCTGCGAGATGCCGGGTGGCGAGGGGGGCCGCGACAGCCTGTTCGAGGCTGACCACAGTCACCCCTTCGAGCGGCAGTTCAGCGGTGTGGCCGGTGGCCGTCGACTCCGATCGATGGCTCGTCACGCGAACCGTCCTTTCCTGATATGAGGCGTCAGCCGGTGGGACCGTCGGTGACGAGCGGCCAGAGGTCGCCCGAGGCGACGGCGGTGGCCAATATCTCGGCATCCCAGGACGCGACCGTCCCGAATTCACTGCGCCAGGAGAGAAGCCTGTTCGCGTGACGATGCAGTTCGTGCTCCACGGTGAATCCGATCGCGCCGAGAGCCTGGTGCGCGTTCCGCACGATCACCGCCGCGGCGTGACCGCTGCACGAGGCTGCGGCGGCGATCGCGAATCGTGTCCCGGGACTGCCGAAGCCGTGCGAGTCGGCAGCCATCACGGCAGCGTCCGCGGCGGCGTGGGCGAGAGCCGACTCCGCGGCCAGGTCCGCCACAAGCGCTTGCACCGCCTGGAACTTGGCGAGAGGGCGACCGAACTGCACACGCGCGGTGACATGTTCGACGACGAGCTCGAGGATCCGGTCCATCGCACCGACCGAGGCCAGTACCCGTACGAGTGCGCCACGGTAACGGAACTCTTCGGCGAGCGTTCCCGGTACCTCGGTGCCTGCGAGCGCCGACGTATCCACCTGGATGTGGTCGCGCGGTTCGGATGCAAGGTTCACGTCTTCGGTCAGTTCGACGTCCGCGACCGGCACCTCCGCGACCCGCCACGATGCGTCGGCGGCAGGCCACAACACGACGATGGTGTCGGCGAATCGTGCCCACGGCACGTGGCAGGCGCCGCCGTTCTCGTCCAGCAGGGCGGCTGTGCGCACCGAGCCACCGCCTCCGAGACCGGCCTGCTCGAGCAGCCACCCTGCGAGCAGATCGTTCTCCGCGACCGGCACTGCTGCTGCCGCGCCACCGGCAGCACCGAGAAGCAACGCCGCCTCGGTCCAGCCTGCGCCGCTGCCACCGTCGGATTCGTTTCCGGTCAACCGGTCGAGCCCGAGTTCACCGAGGGTGGACCACAGCGTGCGGTCGAATTCCACGACCTCGCAGACGCGGTGGTCGTCACCTGCCGTGAATACCTCGGACAGCATCTGCGCGAGGTCGCGCAGTTCGGTGGGCTCGGTCATCTCATTCCCAATCCTCGTGCGATGACCCCGCGCAGGATCTCGCTGGTTCCGCCGCGCAGCGTGAAGCCCGGCCGTTGCATGACACCTGTTCGGACCAGACTGCGGAGCCGGTCGTCGGTGGCGGTGTACCCGGTGATCTCGTCGGCGAGGTCGGCGATGTCTCCTTCCGTCTTCGTGCCGAGTACCTTGACGACGGACGCGGCGAGTTCTGCGTTCTCACCGCGTTCGAGCGATTCGGACACCGCGGTGGACATGTGGTGCAGACCGACGATCCGCGCGATGGTGGCCCCGATCCTCGGGTCGGGTTCGAGCGCACAGTCCGCGACCGCACGAACGAGGCCGTCGAGCACACCGAAGGTGGACAGGAATCGCTCCGGACCGCTGCGTTCGTACCCGAGTTCACTCGTCACCTGCTCCCAGCCGGCTCCGATCCGGCCAAGCACGCGATCGTCGGGGACGAAGACGTCCTCGAGTTGCACTTCGTTGAAGTGGTGGTCGCCCGACATCGACAGGATCGGCCGGATCGTCACGCCCGGCGAATCGAGCAACACGATGAACTGACTCAGGCCGTCGTGCCGGTGGGCCGGGTCGAGCGGGGCGGATCGCGCGAGCGCGAAGAACGCGTCGGCGTGGTGGGCACCGGAGGTCCACAGCTTGGTGCCGGTGATCCGCCACCCGCCCTCGACCTGCGTGGCTCTCGTCTTCACACTCGCGAGGTCGGAACCCGATTCGGGCTCGGACATACCGATGGCCCAGCAGATCTCGCCCGCAGCGATGCCGGGAAGAAACCGCCGCTTCTGCTCTTCGGTCCCGTACTTCAGCAGCGACGGTGCTGCCTGCCGGTCGGCAACCCACTGCGCGGCGACCGGGGCGCCCACCGCGAGGAGTTCCTCCGTCACGACGAAACGCTCCATGAAGGTTCGCCCGTGACCGCCGTACTCGACCGGAATCGTCATGCCCACCCATCCTTGCGCGGCGAGTCGGCGGGTGAAGTCGGTGTCCCAGCGGGTCAGCCACGTGTCGACACCGGGCACGAACACCCCTGCGTCCACCTGTTCCTTCAGAAACGTGCGGACGCGGAGGCGCAGTTCGGTGAGTGCGGCATCCTCGGGTCCGGCCTGTGGCACCAACCGTGTGCTCATCGTTCATCTCTTCCGTCGGTCGCCGGCACCGGAACGCCACCGGGGCACAGCAGAGTCAAGGACAGTTCGGCGTATCGTTCGGCGATCACGTCGGGTGAATCCGGACCTTCAGGGTCGTACCAGTTCGCGATGGCGGAGGTCATCGCCAGGATCGACCGGCGGCAGTCGTCGGGAAAGCGCGTGGTGAACACCCCTATTCCGATTCCTTCATCGATGATGTCCCGGACCCGGCGGCGCCCGGCCCGGCGACGCTCCTCGTACAATCGTGCGCCTTCCGGTTCGAGGTTGCGGACCTCTGTGGCGATCATTCTGCCCTGCTCGGGGAACTGGGTCCGGAACTTGACGTTCCCGCGAACGAAGGCACGAAGTTGCTCTGCCGGATCATCGCCGGCTCCGGCAAGTTCGGCGTCACACACCGCGTCGTACGTATCGACGCCATCCATCAAAGTCGCCAGCAGCAACTCCTGCTTGTTCTTGTAGTGGTAGTACAGGGCGGACAGGCTTACCCCTGCCTCCTGCGCGATCGTGCGGATGGACGACGCGCCGTATCCGTTGCGCACGAACTCGCTGCGGCCCGCCTCGATGAAGACACGTTGTTTTGCCGAGGGTGCTTTCACGACGGCACCTCGGCACTGCCGTACCGCGCGATCAGGGCGCGGAGTTCACCTTTGACCATCTTCCCGGTCTGCGTCCGCGTAAGGCCGTCGACGAACCGCACCCTTCGCGGGCATTTGAAGTGTGACAACCGTTCCCGGCAGAACTCGATCAGGTCGCGCTCGAGTTCGTCACTCTCCGCGCCCGGCGCGAGATGCACGAACGCCTCGACCCGCTCTCCGAGGTCTGCGTCGGGTACCCCCACGACAGCGACATCGGCGACGAGGGAATGGAGTGCCAGAATGTTCTCGACCTCCTGCGGATAGATGTTGACCCCACCCGAGATGATCGTGAACTTGTCGCGGCCGGCGAGAAACAGAACATCGTCCTCGTCCAGGTATCCGAGATCGCTTGTCGTATACCAGTTCTCTTCGAAGGGGTGCCGCGTCTCCGCAGTCTTGACGGAGTCTTTGTGGTATTCGAACGTGAAGTCCGGACGTTCGAAGTACACCGTTCCGATCTCCCCCGCCGGCAGGACCTTTCCCTCCTCGTCGCAGACCCGTGCAAGGCCCAGAGTGCCCGGACCACCCGTCTTTCCGACGCAACCCGGCTTGCGGAGCCAATCCTGCGGGGTCACGACCGTGCTGCCGATCGCCTCCGTCGCCGAGTAGTACTCGTAGACGATCTCGCCCCACCAGCGCATGAGTTCCTGCTTGACCTCAGGTGGGCACGGCGCGGCGGAGTGGAGCGCGCACGTCATCGAGGACAGGTCGTAGCGGTCGCGTACCGACTGCGGCAGTTTCAGCAGGCGCACGAAGTGGGTGGGTACCCATTGACTGTGGGTGACGCGGTAGCGCTCGATGCACTCGAGGCTGCGTTCCGCATCGAAGCGATCCATGAGAACGACAGTGCCGCCGAGCGCCTGGGTGGACACGCTGTAACGCAAGGGTGCCGAGTGATAAATCGGCACAGGCGAGAGGTACACGGTCCGTTCGTCGAACCCGAACCCGCGCACCGTCTTCAACAGGGACGGGCCGGGCTCGTCCCCGATCTGCGCACCGGTGAGCGAAGGCTTGATTCCTTTGGGCTGCCCGGTGGTGCCCGACGAGTACAGCATGTCGCTGCCACGGGGTTGGTCCGCCGGCGGATCCGTCGGGAAGTCGGCGACCTCGACCTCGTAGTCGAGGTGCCCTGCTATCGAACCGGAGAAGGCCAACCGGTGGCGCACCCTCGGTGTGAGGACGACGACCTCCTCGGCGAGTTGCGCGAGCGGAGCCGACACGACCAGCACCCGGGCATCACAGTCGTCGACGATGTATCCGGCCTCGGCAGCTGTCAGATGAGAATTGACGAAGGTGATGTAGACACCGGACCTGATTGCGCCCCAATACAGTTCGAACACGGTCGCGTCGTTCACGGAGAGCACGGCGACGTGGTCGCCGGTTCCTGTACCGTGTGCACGCAGCCAGTGTGCGAACCGTATCGACGCTTCCTCGAGTCGACCGTAGGTGATGGTGCGGCCGGTCGCGACCTCGTGCACGGCGGGGCGATCCGGGTCCGCGGCTGCGTATCGGCCCGGGTACATCCTCTACAACCCCAGGTCTTTCGAGATGATCGTCTTCATGACTTCGCTGGTGCCGCCGTAGATCCGGGTGACGCGCGTGTCTGCGTAGAGGCGGGCGATCGGGTATTCGGTGATGTATCCGTAGCCACCGTGCAACTGGAGGCATTTGTCGATCACGCGGCCGGCGACCTCTGTGCAGAACAGTTTCGCGCGAGCAGCGTCGGCGACGCTCAGTTCCTTGCGGTCGAGCAGTCCGAGGCAGCGATCGACGTAGATGCGGGCGGCCTGAGTCTCTGCGGAGCATTCGGCCAGTACGAACTTGGTGTTCTGGAATGCCGCGACCGGTTTACCGAAGATCTTGCGGTCCTGTGTGTATGCGATGGCGTGCGCGATCGCTGCTTCGGCGAATCCGACCTGGTTGAGCGCAATGCTCAGACGCTCCTGTGGCAGGTTGTGAGTGAGGTATCCGAATCCGGCGCCCTCGTCACCCAGGAGATTCTCGACCGGCACCTTGACGTCGTTGTACGAGAGTTCGGCCGTATCCTGCTGGTGCAGACCGATTTTGTCGAGTTTGCGCCCGACGGAGAACCCCTCGCTGTCGGTGGGGACCGCGATGATCGACAGGCCACCGCGGCGGTCCTCCGGATCGAACGGCGAGGTCCGGCACACTGTGAGGACGAGATCCGCGGTCACACCGCCGGTGATGAACGTTTTCGCCCCGTTGACGACATAGTGGGTTCCGTCGTCCGAGAGTTTCGCGGTGGTCGCGATATTGGCGAGGTCGGATCCTGTTCCCGGTTCGGTCATCGCGATCGCGGTCATGATCGACCCGTCTGCGAAGCCCGGCAGCCAGCGCGCCTTCTGTTCCTCGGTGGCGTACTCGAGGAGGTACGGCAGGATCAAGCAGGCGTGGACGGTGTACGAACCGAACGAAACTCCGGCCCGGGCGACCTCTTCGAACACGATGGCGTTGTAGACGAAACTGGATTCGCCGCCACCGCCGAACTCTTCCGGAACCTGGATACCCAGGACGCCGAGTTCACCGAGTCGTCGGAAGAATTCGCGGGGCGGACGTCCGAGTTCGTCCCACTCCTCCCGATGGGGCACGACTTCCTTCTCGATGAAGTCGCGCAGCATCTTCCGGAACTGCTCGTGTTCTTCCGTCATGATCGTGCGTTGCATGGATTGCCCTTCGGGCTCGGATGAGGGTCAGTTGCCCGTGAAGTTGCCGGGGCGGCGTTCGAGGAACGCGGAGAGAGCCTCGCGATGGTCTTGGGTGTGGTGGGACAGTGCCTGCAAGGAGGCCGACAGTTCGAGCAGCGTGTCGAGATCGACCCGTTGCCCCTCGCGGAGAAGCTTTTTCGTCATCCGCAGTGCCGAGGGGGGATTGACCGCCACGCGGTCGGCCAATGCGCCCGCCGCGGCGAGGAGGTCACCGGGTTCGACTACCTGGGAGACCATGCCCCACTCGAGGGCGGTCGCGGCGTCGACCCGGTCTCCGGTGAACGCCATCTCTGCGGCCCGGGCAGCGCCGATCGCGCGCGGCAGCAACCATGCGCCACCGTCGCCGGGAATGATGCCGAGTTTGACGAAACTCTCGGCGAAGAACGCCTTGGTCGAGGCGATCCGCATGTCGCACATCATCGCGAGATCGCATCCTGCCCCGACCGCGGGCCCGTTGACGGCGGCGATGATCGGCACCTCGCAGTGGTATACGGCTTTGGGCAACCGCTGGATACCGCGGCGGTAGCCTTCGCGGAGCGCATGCGGTGCGCCGGAGAACATTCCGGCGCGTTCGTCCATGTCCTTGACGTTGCCGCCGGCGGAGAACGCGGTACCCGCACCGGTAAGGATCACGACGCGGGTCTCGATGTCGTTTTCGGCTTCGTCGACGAGGCCGACGAGACGCTCGACGACATCGTCTCCCGAGATCGGGTTACGGGCATCGGGAAGATTGAGCGTCCAGGTGACGACGTTTCCGTTGCGCTCGCTGAGTACGACGTCCTGCGCTGTCGTCATGTGGATTGTGGTCCTTCCGTCGCCGCGATCGCTCGCACCAGAGTTTGGTCGAACGATCGTTAAACTACGGCTGGCGCGTGGCACTGTAAAGACTTGGGCGGCAAAAGGTCAGTCGGGAAGGCTCATGCCCGATTCGGCAATTCGTATACGCACCTCGTCGGGAAAGACGTTGCGGAACACGAACGGATCGCGCCCGAGAATCCATCCCGGTGCGAGCGCCGTCGCATAGCGTTCGAAGTATCCCAGTTGTTTCCCGAAGAGAACCAGTTCCTCGGGACTGCTGGTGTTCCATTTGCGGCCGAGGGACACGAGTGCGCCGATCAGTTCGCTCAGTCGCAACTCCCCCATGTCACTGCCGAGGAGCGGACCGAAGGTTTCGGCCACCTGACGGCCCACCTCCACGTCGTCGACATCGAGGTCGGCCGCCACACCGAGCGCCCGGACACTTCGCGCGACCTCGGTGAAGTCGCCGTCGAGCAGCGCCGCGCGGAACAACGCCCGGAGCAGCATCCGCCACTTCTCGGGCAGCTCACCGACGATCCCGAAATCGAGCAGCGCGACCCGCCCGTCGTCGAGCAGCCACAGATTTCCGGCGTGCACGTCCCCGTGGAACGGGCCGTGGCACAGCACGGCTTCGATCCACACCTTCACCCCGCGTCGCACCAGCAAAGCGGTATCGACACCGTCCTGCCCCGGCAGCACCCGGTCGAGCGGACGACCACTGAGCCGCTCCATGCAGATCACCCGCGGACCACACCAGTCCCAGTAGACCTCGGGAACGGTGACGAACGCGTTGTCGCCGAAGGCACCGATGTTGCGCCGGAACCGATCCTGCCGATCCGCCTCGACCGTCGCGTTGAGTTCGGTCATGGTCGCGTTGTAGAGGTCGCGGATGATCGCGGGCGTGTTGGCGATCCGGAAGAACTCGAACACCTGTAACAGCCGGGCGCCCATGTACGCGGCACGCAGATCGACGAGCATGCGACGGGCGATTCCGGGTCGCTGAACCTTCACCACGGCGCGACGTCCGTCGCGCAACACGCACCCGTGCACCTGGGCGACGGAGGCAGCCGCAAGCGGAACGTCCTCGAACGACGCGAACATCTCGTCGATCCGGTGTCCGAGATCTGCTTCGATCACCGCGCGCGCTTCCTCGGAAGGAAACGTGGGCACGTCGTCCAGCATCCGCAGGCACGCATCGGCGAGAGCCACGGGAAACAGACCGGGGGACGAAGCGATGAGCTGGCCGAGCTTCACGAAGGTGGGGCCGAGGTGTTCGAACGCGTCGACCGTGCCGTGCGCAGCAGCAACGACGACGCCGTGCGAGCGGGGGCGCACCAGCCACCGCAGCACCGCCCACAACACGAACGTCACGAGGACCACGCCCACCACCACCGCGCGTCCGAGTTCGGCAAGCCCGAACCGGTCGAGCGGTGGCCTGTCGACGCGCAGCGCGTCGGGTGACGGACCGCCCGAGCACGGTCCCACGGGACCGAGAACGGGTGGCTGCAGCGCCCCGACGTTCTCGTCCGATGCCTGGTCGCGCAGGGTGTGATCCTGCACCGCGTGCCCCCATCTCCCTCACCGACGCGCCCACCTCGGCGCGGCTGTGAGCACGGTACCCGTAGAGGACCCCGGGAGCGAGGGGTCCGAGCACTGACTGGATCCGGCTCGCACGGGTGTTACCTGTCGGTGGTCGCGACTACCCTTTGACGGGTAGTCGTTCGGGCCGACGAGTCAGGGTGGGTGCGTTATGGCAGAACAGCTCTTGGACGATATCTCCGGCGATGCCGCCGGCCAGACCGATTTCATGGGACTGGCAGAGCCTTTCCGGCGCGAACTGTTCGCCCATTGCTACCGGATGAGCGGGTCGCTCCACGACGCCGAGGACCTCGTGCAGGAGACCTACCTCCGTGCGTGGCGGGGCTACGACAATTTCGGTGGCCGCTCGTCGCTCCGAACCTGGTTGCATCGCATCGCGACCAATGTCTGCCTGACCGCGCTCGAAGGACGTAAACGCCGCCCGTTGCCCACCGGCCTCGGCGCACCCAGCTCCGACCCCGCCGACGATCTCGTGATCCGCCACGAGGTTCCGTGGCTCGAACCGATCCCCGGCACCTACACGGCCGACGGCCGTTCCGACGACCCGTCCGACCCCGCGACCATCGTCGCATCACGCGATTCGATCAGATTGGCCTTCGTGGCGGCGCTGCAACACCTCTCCGCCCGGCAGCGCGCCGTGCTGTTGCTGCGCGACGTGCTGCAATGGCGGGCGGCCGAGGTCGCCGCAGCACTCGACACCTCGACCGCCGCCGTGAACAGCTTGCTGCAGCGCGCCCGGGCGCAGCTCAAGGAAGCAAAGGTGACCTCGGACGACGATCTGACCGAACCCGACAGCGAGGAAGCGAAAGCGCTGCTGGAGCGGTGGGTCGAAGGGTTCGAGAAGTACGACATCGACTCGCTCGTCGACATGCTCACGAAGGACGCCATCTGGGAGATGCCGCCGTTCGACGGCTGGTACCAGGGCGCCGACGCCATCGTCCGGCTCATCAAGCTCAACTGTCCGGCGAAGGAGCCGGGCGATCAGATCCTGATCCCCACCGCGGCAAACGGCCAGCCTGCCTTCGGGCTGTACATGCGTGGCGAGGACGGGTTGCATCGCCCCTTCCAGCTGCAGGTACTCGACATCGTCGGCGGCAAGGTCGCGCACACCACGGCCTTCTTCGCCGACGACACGACCGCCCTGTTCGCCCGATTCGGGCTCCCCGCGTTCCCGCCGGACCCACGCTGACGGGCCGCCGCGACTCGGCCACCCGCAACTCGCGGCGATCGATGCCCCTGATAGAGAAGGGGCATGATCACCGGCGCAGCACCCTTCCCTCTCGACCGGCCCACCTCGTTCGCAGGCATAGACCTGTCGATCGTCGGCGAAAACGAAATCGCGGTCTCCCAGCCCGTCGGTCCGCACTTCCTCGATCACCGTGGACAGACGACGATCGGCTCGGTCGGGGTGCTCACCGACGTGGCGGTGGGCGCCGCCATCGCGGTCGGGCGGTTGCAGGCGACCGGTGAACGACCGCAGACGGTGATGTCCCAGATCACGGTGTCGTCTGCACACGCGTTCCCCGTGGAGGGCTCCGTGTCGGGACGGGGGCGGAGTGTGTACTTCGACGACACCACCGGGCTTGCCGAAGCAACGATGTTCGATAACGACGGCAACCCGGTCATCCACCTGACCGGACGATCGATCGTGGTCGGACGCGCGCCGTCCGAGGACCTGCGCGCGCCGGACAGCACTCACCCCTCCGTCACCGACCTCGAGCCCGAAGGCTTGGCCGAGCCGGGTGTCCTCGCGGAACTGGCGGGTCTCGAGGTCGTCGAGGGAATCGCGGCGGGGAGCTTGCCCCGCGGCCCGCTCGCTGGACTTCTGGGCATGACCGTCACGGGCGCCGCGCGGGGCACAGTGGACGGCGAAATCGTGCCGCTCGCGTGGATGGCGAATCCGATCGCATCCATTCACGGCGGTGCACTCATGTCGATGGCGGAGGTCGTGTCGGGTCTCGCCGCGCAGACCCTCACCGGTGTCGGCGGGCGATACCGGATGCTCCAAATCAGCGCAGACTACCTGCGCTCCCCCTCGGTTCCCGGCCCGGCTGTGCAACTGAGGGCGGAGGTGACCCGTGCCGGTCGCCGTCTCGCCTCGATCGAGACGGTGCTCTCGGGTGCGGACGGCACGGTGTACCTGCGTGCCCGCGCCAACGCGCAGTTGTTCCCCGGCATGTGAGGACCAGAACGTCGTCTCGGTGTTCGCGCCGGGAGCGCGGCCGGAATCGACGCGTGCTCACGCTGCTCGGCGGGCGGCGGACACCGCAGCTGCGCCGAGCCGCGGGAAACGCCCGTCCGACAGCGTCGTGAACGCGTTGCCCATACGGTTGGTGACGAATGCGACCGACAATCCGGTGTCGGGGTCCGCGAAGGCACCGGAACCGCCGAAGCCGTAGTGGCCGATGGAGCGCAGGGGCTGTTGCCGCAGCGCGAGCCAGGCCGGGTGATAGCCGAGACGCCAGTTCGCCCGGATCCCGAGCACGTAATCGCGCCGCCGGGTCTGCACCTCGAGCATCTGGGCGACGGTGTCCTTCTTCAGCAGACGGACGTCGTCGATCTTTCCTTCGCCTGCGATCGCCGCGTACATCCGGGCGAGCGCCCGGGCGGTGAAGACGCCGTTCCAGCCCGGCATCACCGAATCGTGTGCGCGCGGGCTGCGCATCAGCTCGTCGAAACCCTCGGCCATGCCGGCTTCGGCGAGGCCGCGCAGACCGGGTGTCCTGGCCAGCACGGCGCCCGCGGTGGACCACGGGGCGGGCAGAAAGTTGACCTTCGGAAACACCCTGGCGATCCGGTGGCGCTGATCCTGCGGAACGCGGTACCAGAACTCGTCCATTCCGAGCGGGCCGGCGATCTCGGTCCGGACGAGGTCTTCGAAGGGCTTTCCCGACGCGCGGGCAGCGACCTCCGCGACAAGGTTTCCGTAAGTGACCGCGTGATAGCCGGGTCCCGCCCTGCGACGGGGATCGGGAGGGGCGGCGGCGAGCGCCACAGCAACAGCCTCCGAATCGAGCAACCCGAATCGTCCGGGCACAAGACCACGCGCCTTGTGCAGACCGGCGCGATGGGACATCAGTTCGCGCACGGTGATGGTTTCTTTGCCTGCGGCGGCGAATTCCGGCCAGTATTCCGCGACGGGACTGTCGTATTTGACCAGGCCGCGTTCGGCGATCCGATGCAGGACGGTGCTGGCAACGCCCTTCCCGGTCGAGAAGGACAGGGCAACGGTGTCACGGTTCCAGCGCCGGTCACGGGCCGCCCACCCGGCCCAGATGTCGAGAACGCACTCACCGTCCAGGTAACACGCCAGTGCTCCGCCGCCCTGACCGGGCGAGAAGAACATCCGGAAGAACGAGTCCGCGACCGGCATGAACCGCGGGTCCACCACCATCTGCGTGGCAGGAATCTCGTCCTGCGTCATGCCACCGAACTCCTAGCTTCCGTCCCCCACCACTGCTCTACCGCATGATCACTGCTCTGCGCATGATCGTAGGAGCCTCACACGACCGGCGTGGGGGTTCGCAGCAGTTCGAACGCCGCCTGCAGGTCCGAGGGAATCGGTGTAAGGATGGACCACATGACCATCGCCCCACATTCGGAGATCCGCTCCGGCATCGACCTCGAATACGTCGACCAGCACGTTCGGCCGCAGGACGACCTGTTCGAACACGTCAGCGGGCGATGGCTCGCCGAACACGAGATTCCGGCCGACCGCGCTCTGGACGGCGCGTTCCGCACGCTCGCCGACAAAGCGGAAGCCGACGTCCGCTCGATCATCGAGGACGCTGCGGCGTCCGGCGGTGAACCCGGCAGCGACGCCCAGAAGATCGGTGATCTGTTCGCGAGTTTCATGGACACCGACACCGTCGAGGCCGCGGGCCTCGCTCCGATCTCCGGCGAGCTCGAGGCCGTAGCCGGGGCACCCGACCGAAATGCCCTCGCATCGGTGCTGGGTGCGTTGCAGCGGGTCGGCGTCAGCGGTGCTCTCCTGCACTACATCGACACCGACTCGAAGAACTCGCAGCGTTATCTGATGCACGTGGCGCAGGGCGGGCTCGGCCTTCCGGACGAGTCGTACTACCGCGAGGAGCGCTACGCCGACATCCGTGGCTCGTACACCGAGCACATCGGCCGCATGTTCGCCCTTGCCGGCCTCGACCTCGATCCGGCACGAGTGCTCGCGCTGGAGACCAAGCTCGCCGCCGGCCACTGGGATGTCGTCAAACGGCGGGACGCCGATCTGACGTACAACCTCGTCACCCTGGATTCGCTGATCGCCGACCGGCCACAGTTCGAGTGGACCGGTTGGATCGCGGGGACGGGCGCGACCACCGAGCAATGGTCCGAGGTCGTCGTCAGGCAACCAAGCTTCGTGGACGTGTTCGCGCAACTGTGGGCCGACGAATCGCTCGAGGACTGGAAGGCATGGGCTTCGTGGCGGGTCCTGCGAGCACGCGCGCCCTATCTCACCTCGGCGATCGTCGACGAGAACTTCGCTTTCTACGGACGCGAACTCACCGGCGCCCAGGAGCTCCGCGCTCGTTGGAAGCGAGGCGTGGCCCTCGTGCAGGACCTGCTCGGCGAGGCAGTCGGCAAGATCTACGTCGAACGCCACTTCCCGGCCGAAGCGAAGACCCGGATGCAGGTGCTGGTCGAAAACCTCGTCGAGGCGTACCGCCAGAGCATCACCGGTCTGGAATGGATGAGTCCGCAAACGCGGGATGCAGCACTGCGCAAACTCGACAGGTTCACGCCCAAGGTGGGGTACCCGGACAAGTGGCGCGACTATTCTGCGGTCACCGTCACCGCCGGCGACCTCGTCGGCAACTACCGCAGCGGATACGCGGCGGAGTACGACCACGACCTTGCCAAGCTCGGGGGCCCGGTCGATCGTGACGAGTGGTTCATGACGCCGCAGACGGTCAACGCGTACTACAACCCCGGGATGAACGAGATCGTTTTCCCCGCAGCGATACTCCAACCGCCGTTCTTCGACCTCCACGCCGACGACGCCGCCAACTACGGCGGAATCGGCGCGGTGATCGGGCACGAGATCGGCCACGGATTCGACGACCAGGGCGCCAAGTACGACGGCGACGGGAACCTGGAGAACTGGTGGACCGATGCGGACCGTGAGGAATTCGGCAAGCGCACCGCACAACTCATCGCGCAGTACGACCATTTCGAGCCGAAGGCGCTGCCCGGGCATCACGTCAACGGGAGTTTCACGATCGGTGAGAACATCGGCGATCTCGGTGGCCTCTCGATCGCGCTCGAGGCGTATGCGATTTCGCTCGACGGCCGCCCGGCACCGGTCATCGACGGGCTGACCGGGTTGCAGCGGGTGTTCTTCGGCTGGGCCCAGGTGTGGCGCACCAAGGTTCGCGACGAGGAGGCACTCCGCCGGCTTGCTGTCGACCCGCACTCACCTCCGGAATTCCGGTGCAACGGTGTCGTCCGGAACATCGACGAGTTCTACGAGGCATTCGTGCCCAAGATCGGCTACCCCGACAAGTGGCGGGACTACTCGGCGCTCGAGGTCCGCGCCGACGACCTCCTGGGCAACGTCCGCCGCTCGGCCGAGTTCGAGCACGCCCACGAGCTGGGCAAGCTCGGCGGG
>JAEZDV010000128.1 GCA_023417985.1 Actinomycetes bacterium
GATATCCGGACTCCCCCGTCGCCGTTCTTTCGAATAGTGAAGGCCTGCAAGGTTTCCCGAACGGCCGGTTACATGACCACGGCGTCGACGTCGACCATCGTGCACACCGTGTCGAGATGCATCGACGCCCGTTGCTGAGCGATCGGCACCGCGAGCACCGTGTGTGCGATTCCGTCTTCGAAGGCACTGCGCGCCAGAGCCTCTGCTCCCGCAGGACTCGTGCGTTCCCCCACTCCGACGGCGATGACGCCCGGCGCCGGCAACAACACGTCGCCACCCTCCACCGGAGCGGTGTGGGATTCGTAGGCGCGCCGCACACCGAGAAACTTCGGGTGGAACGCGTAGATGAGATCGGTGAGGTTGGTTTCCCGGCGCCGCGCGGGCAACGCCAGCGACGGGATCGCGACACGCGGGCCGATCCAGAACGACGAGTCGCGCGTGAAGAGCAGGTTGGGAAGCGGCTCGATCGCAAAATCCCCACCGTGGTGCATCAGCCGCACCAGCGACGGCGCTGCCTCCAGCCCTTCCGCGGGGAGTTCGTCGAACGTCATGCCGGCGATGAGTATCCGGGCGAGATCGGGCGCGGGTACGGCGCGGAGGTACGCCGCGAGTTCTTCCGCCAGCGGGTGCCCGAGACGACGCGGGTCGACGGCGCTCGAAATACTCTGCACCCGCGCTGCCCCGCTCACCTGGAGCGTCTGGGTCAGCAGGTCGGCCAACAGCAGCACCTCCACGCCGCGGCCACGCAACACTTCCGCGAAGGCGTCGTGCTCCTCTTGGGCGCGTGCCACCCAGGGCAGGGCGTCGAACAGCAGCTGGTCGTTGTTCCGCGGGGTGAGCCGCTCGAGTTCCGCACCCGGCCGGTGCAACATCACCGCCCGGAGTGCACCGACTTCGGAATCGACACCCAACGGAGCATTCATGCTCCGAATCTAGCGAGTGCGGACAGGTTCGGCGCGTCCGGTGGGAGGATCACACGAACGTATCCGTCGTGAGCAGGAGGCCCACCAGTGTCACAATCCACGTCCCAGGACTCCCCCGATCCGCTGGGCGAACTGGCACCGTTCGCCGGTCGCTGGACCGGCGAAGGCGAGGGCCACTATCCCACCATCGAGGACTTCGCCTACATCGAGACGATCGAGCTGATGCCGTTGCCCGGCAAGCCGTTCCTCATGTACGTCAGCCGCACGAAACACCGCGACGAGGGACGCCCGCTACACACCGAGAACGGCTACCTGCGACGGACCGGCAGCGACGTCGAATTCCTCATCTCCCAACCCACCGGGTTCGTCGAAATCCAGCGTTCCCAGCTGTCGCATGGGGTGCTCGACTTCACACCCTCGGTGCTCGAACGATCGCCGGACGCGAAGCCCGTCCACGAACTGAAACGACGATTCGTCCTCGACGGCGACACGCTCCGCTACGACCTGTGGATGGCGCACGCCGACACGCCACTCACCCACCATCTGCGCGCCGAACTGCGTCGCGAGGGGTGACGACGCGACGGAAGTAGTCGTTCGCGGCCTGCATGACCAGGTTGTAGGGAGGCGCGAACTTGCGTGCCCACCAATAACCGAACCGTGTGTCGAAGGACGTGTAGACCAGGAATCGATTCTTCTTGATGCCCGTGACGATGCACCGGGCCACCTTCTCGGGCGAGGCCGCGTGCTCGACGAAGCGCTCGGTGATCTTCCGGACCTCGGGACGATCGCGGTCGACACCCACGATCTGGACGCTGTCGACCAGTGGTGTCCGTACCGCACCCGGCACCACCAGGGACACGCCGATGCCGTCGCGCTTCAGATCGAACCGGAGCACCTCCGACACCCCGCGCAGCCCGAACTTGCTCGCGCTGTACGCCGAATGCCACGGCAGCGCCAGCAGTCCGGCGGCAGAGGACACGTTGACGAGATGCCCACCCCGTCCCGCTTCCATCATCGGCGGCACGAAGCTTTCGATCACGTGGATGGGACCCATGAGGTTGACGTCGACCATCTGCCGCCAGTGCTTGTGCTCGAGGCGGTCGACCGTTCCCCAGACGGACACACCCGCGACGTTGGCCACGATGTCGAGCGATCCGCACCGCGAATGGACTTCCGAGGCGAACGAGGCCACCGCGTCGTAGTCGGCAATGTCGAGAGCAGCGGAATGCAGCACCGCGCCGCCGCGGTCCTCGACCTGACGCACGACTTCCGCGAGGCCGTCGGCCGAGAGGTCGGTGAGGACGAGTTCTGCGCCCTCACCGGCCGCCTGCAATGCCAGGGCACGCCCGATGCCGCTGGCGGCGCCGGTCACGAGAAACTTGGTGCCGCGCAGATCCGTGATCGCCATGGCGACACACTAACGGCCACGGCACAGTCCGGTGCCGAGTCGACGTTCTCGGATGCCGACGCTCAGAGACGCTGAGCCATTTCCTCCTGGTACTGCTGGATGGTCTTCTCGATGGTCGCGTTGTCTTCGGTGCGACCTTCGCTGCGCGCGAGGTCTGCGCGTTCGCGCAGCACCCGGATGGCGCGGCGAAGTTCGTCATCACTCATCCTCTGGTCCATGGATCCAGTCTGAACGTTTCGAGTGGGCCTCGCTACCCACTCGAGCGGGTCGAGTCCTGCCCACCGGAAACGACGAATGCGGCCTTCCGAAGGGAAGACCGCATTGCACGAATTCGTGGTGGAGCTGAGGGGAATCGAACCCCTGACCTCTTCGATGCGAACGAAGCGCGCTACCAACTGCGCCACAGCCCCGTAGGTTCCTGACGGAACCGACTCGGAAACCTTAGCAAACCTCCCCGTACAAAACGAAATCGCAGCATCGTCGCAGGTGGGAGATGCTTTCAGACCGTAGCGGAAGAGCCCGCACCATAGTGGCGCAGACCCTTCGCTTGCCGTCCGATCCCCTCATCTCGCGGGAATCACTGTCCCGCTGCGCGGGGGACGTAGTCGCGAGGCGGTTCGTCCGCACCCCGGTCCTCGTAAGCCCGGTCCTCGTAAGCCCGGTCGCCGTAATCCCGTGCACCGTAGCGGGGCTCTTCGTAGTCCGGGTCGACGTAGCCCGAGTCGTCGACGTAGTAGCCCAGGTGGTCGAAATCGGGATCCTCGTCGTCGATCTCGACCACCACCGCGCCGCGTCGGCGCAGACGCTCGGGAACGAGTCGCAGTTCTTCGTCGGTCCGTGACTCGACGCCGAGACGGGAGCGCTGGAGCCGGGCGAGCCGACGCCGGCGGATCTCCTGCTCGAGTTGCACCTGGCGACGAAGGTAGAAGAGATAGCCGACGAGCGCGGCCGTCGCCGCGCCACATAGCCACCACATCACCGGCGACACGATGAGAGCGAGCGCTGCGGTGAGGATCGCGGCGATCAACAGGGCGAGAACCGAGCGCTGACGGGCTTCGTACCGCTGGGCGCTGGCTACTGCATCGGCGTGCGGGTCGAATCCACCGCGACCCCTGCGCTGCGGCACGAAATCTCGTGCGGCCGCTCGCTGGGGACGGTCGTCGTGTGCGTGTTCGTGGTCTGAATCGAAGTCGTAGTGTGAGTCGAGATCGGGCCTGTCTTCGAGGTCTGTCTCCATGCGGTCCTCCGCTGGGTGTCCTTGCGTGCGATCACGACTCGGACGCCAATGCGGGTCGCTGCGATGCCCGGCCGCGGGCCCTCTCGGGGCGATGGGCTCGTCGTCACCGCGGTGCAGAACCCGTGTCGCGAGCGCGGCGTCGGTCGTCTGCCGGATCCGTGGACGCTTGGTGACCAGCATGGGCACCAGAACGAAGAGCCACACGGCAACAAGACCGATCCACAGGAGTGAATTCGGCATCCGGCGGCCCTCCTCCCAGTCGTCACCTGCCAGTCCGTCGGCGCCACCGACCTAACTCAGGCTAGCGGCAACCACACCATTACCCGTAGCGAAACGCCGACTCAGGTGACTCTGCAGCCACTCGAGTCACCGTTCCCCACGTGACACATTGTTCACTCTAGTCACAGAATTCACGGGGAACCTGAGGATTTTCACTCAGGTTCGGAGTTACATTTGTTACACCGATCCGAGGTTTCAGGACCACGTCGCCCGGCCACCCCGTACGAGGCGGTCGGAGACCGAACCGGGAACCTCCTCGACGGTCATCGCCACCAGAAGATGGTCACGGAATCGCCCGTGCACGTCGAGATAGCGCTGGAGCAGGCCTTCCTCACGGAATCCGACATTGTGCAGTACCGCTCGACTGGCCAGATTCTCCGGTCGCACCGTCGCCTCGACCCGGTGCAGTCCAACGGGACCGAAGCAGTGGTCCAGGCCGAGCGCGAGCGCCGCGGTGGCCACGCCCAGACCGTTGACGTCCTTCTCCACCCAGTAGCCGATCCACGCCGACCTCAGCGCACCACGCACGATGTTCCCCACCGTGATCTGACCGCAGAATCGGCCGTCGAGTTCGATGGCCATCGGAATCATGTGCCCCTTACGGGCTTCGGCACGAAGACTGCGGTAGAGCCCGGGCCACACCGAGATTTGATGCCGCATCTCCCAGGGAGCGTCACCTGTGGGTTCCCACGGTTCGAGATGCGCGCGATCGCGCAAGCGCAGGCGACTCCAGGCGGCCGCGTCCCGCAGCCTGAGCGAGCGCACGGTGACGAGCCCACCGGCCACGCGCAACGGCCCCAGGCGTGCCGGCCATCCGGGGTGTCCGGACATCAACCGCGCTGCCCGAGAAACGCCACGTCGACCCGTTCGCCGGCGCGCACCTCGGAGGTTTCCGGCTCCACGATCACGAGGCAGTTCGCTTCGGCGAGTGTCGCCAGCAGGTGCGATGACGCACCGGCCGCGCCACCGAGCGCCTGCACGAGATAGTCGCCGGTCGCCTCGTCACGCAGCAACTGGCCGCGGAGGTATCCCTTCCGGCCTGGGATCGAAGTGACGGGCGCGACCGTGCGCGCGGCCACGATGCGGCGCATCGGCTGCCTGCGGCCGAGCGCGATGCGGATCAGCGGCCGGACCATGACTTCGAAGACGACGAGTGCGCTGACCGGGTTTGCCGGCAGCAGGAAGGTCGGAACCTCGTCCCGGCCGAGTCTGCCGAAGCCCTGCACAGACCCCGGGTGCATCGCGACACGTTCCACTTCGAGTTCGCCGAGATCGGCCAGGGCCTCCCGGACGTCCTCGAGCGCGCCGCCGCCCACAGCACCGGCGATCACCACTATCTCGGCGCGGATGAGCTGGCCTTCCACGACCTCGCGCAGGCGCTTCGGGTCGGTGCTGGCGATGCCGACCCTGTTCACGTCCGCCCCGGCGTCGCGCGCCGCCGCCGCGAGCGCATAGGAGTTCACGTCGTACACCTGGCCGGGACCGGGGGTGCGCTCGACGTCGACGAGTTCGCCGCCGACGGAGATCACCGACAGCCGTGGCCTCGGGTGGACGAGCACCTTGTCGCGGCCCACCGCGGCGAGAAGACCGACCTGCGCCGCACCGATGATCGTGCCCGCCCGCACGGCGACGTCACCAGGCTGCACGTCGTCGCCCGTGCGACGTACGAAGTCGCCCGTGCGGACCGCCTTCAGCACCTTGATGCGGGCAGCACCCTGATCGGTGTAGTCCAGCGGCAGGACGGCGTCGGCAAGTGTGGGCAGCGGTGCACCGGTGTCGACGCGCACCGCCTGGCGAGGCTGCAACCGGATGGGCTGTCGCGATCCGGCGCGAACTTCACCGACGACGGGGAGAACGATGTCCTCGCCCCCTTGGTCGTCGGCGTCCGACGACCGGCGCCCTTCCGGGA
>JAEZDV010000134.1 GCA_023417985.1 Actinomycetes bacterium
CCCCCCACCCCCCGGCGGCCCCCCCCCGCGCCGGCACCCACGAAGGCCCCCACGGCCGTACCCGCCCAGGTCGCGCTGTCGTAGTCGACGGGATTCGCGAGTGCGAAGTAGATGCCGGCGACACCCGCAAGGTAGAGCACGAAGGCGAAGATCGACCGCGGGCGCAGCGTTCTCGCGGTGGCGTACACGTCGACGTCCCGGACACGGGCGTAGACGATGGTCACCATCGAGATGGCGAACCACGTGGCCAGAATCGCGATGGCGGCGTAGGCGCCGACCCGACCTGCGGCCCAGGGCAGGACGGCCCCGGCCACAAGGGCAGACCACTGGAACAATTGGAACCCGACCGCAGAGGCTTCGTTCCAGACATCGCGCTGTCGTTCGTCGTGGTAGAAGTCATCGTCCAGGTCGCCGACGATTCGAGCAACCTTGAGAAATGCGGTCACGGGAGCCCCTCCGGGGTGAGCGGGAACAGTTCTTCGACAGTGGTTCCGAGAGTCCGGGCGAGCCGCAGCGCCAGGTAGACGCTCGGCGCGTAGTCGCCCTTCTCGGTCGAGACGATGCTTTGACGGCTGACTCCGACGGCCGCACCGAGTTCTGCCTGCGTCAGGCGCGACTGCTTGCGCAGGTCACGAACCCTGTTGGCTCTCGGTGTGTCCGGCATGCGGAAAGTAAAGTCCGCTTGTCATTTTTTGTCAAGAACAGTTGTCTTTTTGAACCGTTCCCGCCCAGGAGCTACTCCGGCTGTTCCTGTCGGCTCGCCCGGCCGGCCGCCGCCCGGATGGCGTCCATCCGCTTCTCGATGTGACCGAGATACTCCGGGTGCGTGAGGATGTAGGGCAGGTCCTGAGCGATCCCGCGCAGCACGCATGCACCTGCCTCTGCCGGAGTCATCCCGACATCGCCCGTCCCCTTGATGTGCCGAGAGTCTTCGACGTGGCCTCCCAGCCGAAGGGTGTTGGCGTCGAGATTGGATCTCACGAGCCCCGGGCACAACACCGACACACCCACACCGTGGGGCGCCATCTCGGTGCGGAGCGCTTCCGAGAGGGCGACCACCGCACTTTTGACCGCGCTGTACGCTCCCCGTCCGGGAGCACCCGCTGTCAACCCCATGATCGACGCCGTATTCACGATGTGTCCGCGTCCCACATCCCGCATCCGACCGCCGAACGTGGACACCCCGTGGAAGACCCCCGCGAGATCGATAGCGACGAGCAGATCGAAAATCTCTGCGTCCGTATCCACGACATCGCGGCCGTTGAATCCGATCCCGGCGTTGTTGATCAGGATGTCGACCGGCCCGAACGCCGATTCCGCCTCATCTGCGGCTCGCGCCCAGGAGTCACGATCGCGCACATCCAGCCCGACTCCGCGGACGTCGTCCGGCCGCTGCGCCACCACCGTGTCGATCGCCTCGCGATCGATGTCGGCGATCGTCACGCGGATGCCGTGCTCCGCCAGCGCATCGGCGATCCCGAGCCCGATCCCGCCGGCACCGCCGGTGACGAATGCATGTCGCGCCGAGGACAATTCCATGACCACACCCTTCTGTCGCCGAACCGGATCAGTTCGTCATCCACATTTCTTCGGGCATCGGCGAGCCGAGCGTGAACATCCGGACGCCGTGCACGTTCTCGCCGTACATCACCGAGGGAGCGGCCTTGGTGTACCAGACGCCGGGCACAAGATCGACGAGCCGGTTCTGCGCGGTTTCGTACGCCGCTCTGCGCTCTTCCACCGTCTGGGCGATACGACCGGCATCGAGGGCATCGTTGAGTTCCGCGTCGTCGAGACCCGAGAAGTTGCCCGGCGAGTCACCGTGGAAGGCGGTCCACAGCGCGTAGTCCGGATCCTGTGTGATCGCGGAGGAGATCACCATGTCGAAGTCGCGAGCACCGGCGCGGGCCGTGGCTGCGGCGTAGTCCACTACCTGAACCTCGACGTTCACGTTCCGGAAAGCAGCGAGTTGCGCCTGCAGCGACTCTGCGGCCGCCTTCGTCTCCTGCGTGGGGTAGGACATGAAGGTGAAGGAGACCGGCTTGCCCTCCGCCGCGAGTTCGTCGAACAGTTTCTGGGCGGTCTCTTTGTCGCCTTTCCACAGCGGGATATCGGCGAAATACGGCGAGCCCTCTGGGAAGAGCGTCTCGGGAGTCTCACCCTCGCCGTTGAAGACGACACTGTTCAGCGCATCGAGGTCGGTCGCCAAGGACACCGCGCGGCGGGCCCGCACGTCGTCGAAGGGCGCACGTGCCGTGTTCATGATCATGATCTGCCCGCCGCCGGCGGGAACCACCTCTGTGGGGATACCCGCTGCGTCCGCCTCGGCCAGCGTGCCCCAGCTCGCTTCGAGGGACAGGTCGGCGCCTCCGGTGGAGATCATGTTGAACCGCTGCGAGTTGTCGGGCACGGTGCGGACGGTGAGTTCGTCCAGGTACGGCTTCGGCGCGTCCCAGTACTGCGGGTTCTTCACCAGTTCGACCGCGTCCCCACGCATCCAGTTCTTCAGGGTGAACGGACCCGCACCGACGGGTGTCCGATCGAACTCGGCCGGCCCCTTCTGCAGGGCGGCGGGCGAGGCGATCCAGTTCATCGACGTGGTGAGCATGCCCTGCGGGAAGTGCGGGTTGGGTGACGCCAGAGTGATCCTCAGCGTCGTCGGATCGACGACCTCGGAGGAGGCCACCTGCGCAGCCTGCCGGATCGCGGTCGATCCCAGCGCCGGGTCACGGAGTCTGTCCCAGTTGAACTTCACCGCTGCCGCGTCGAGAGGAGTGCCGTCCGTGAACGTCAACCCGGGGCGCAGCACGAGATCGAAGGTCGCTCCCCCGTCGGTGGTGGAGAAGTCGCTGGCCATCTTGTACTCGACTTCGAGAGTGTCGAGATTGTTGATCATCAGCGTTCCGTAGAGGGCGTTTCCGAGTACGGGTTGATGCGCCCACGTATTGGAAAGCGCGGCCGGATCCAAGCTGCGAGGCTCCCCCATCTGAATCGCACGGAGAACCCCGCCCGCCACCGGGTCGCCGGCGTCGGCACCCGCTGCAGAGGCGACGTTGCCGGATTCGCCACTCCCACAGGAGGCCAGAAGCAGTGCGGCGGCGCAGGCGGCGGCTATCGCGGGTAGGAAGCGCTGTGATCTCGACATGTATGCCTCTCGATGTACGAAACAGGGGTGACCCGAACATCCGCGCACACATCCATCCATGCGCAGTGCAGCAGACCGACAGAACTCGATTCGGGCGCTCGGAGCCCGAGGCGAACAGTCGCGTCACATCGAGCGGGGAGCAGGACCGCCCGATGTGACGCTCACTGTCACGGAGCATCGCCCATTTGTCAACGGCACCAAGCAATTCGACGTCCACCCGAAGAATCCGCTGGAAATCCTTGCGGATACAATGCCTGGATACTACTATTCTCCATTCAAGGAATGCCATTCTGATCAAGAAGCGAGGTATCGGTCTCTCGGGGATAGTCCTGCGGCGCAAGACAATCCGCCGCGTCGCGGATCCGGACGTGCGCTGCGAGGTCATCGTTGCCGAAAGCGACTCCTGACCAAAGCTTTCGACAGGAAAGAGTGCTGCGGCTGGGCGTGCGGTTCGCTCGCGAGTGCGGCGCATCCGTCGGCAATCACATCCAGCATGGTCGATCCGGGACGGGTCGGCCGTCGACATGGACGACGCGACGGCGCCCGGACTCTGCCCAGCCGGAAACGATCGTGAGTTCACGTCCCTCGGGATCACCGACGAACACCCTCCCTTTGATTCCGAACGTCGGGTCGGCGGGTGCGAGACCGTGGGGGTCGACGCCCACTCCCTGTGCATTCGGCGATTCCAGGCCCAGCTGCAAGGAAGAGTTCACTCTTCGACGGCGGTAGCACGATCGGTGCGTCACAGATTTCCGCTCCTTCCGGACCTGGACACCACACACACCTGCCTCGACGACCGTCGCGCGCCGTCCCCAGCCGCAGCCGCAGCCATTCCCAAGAAGCAGCATATTCAGTAGTGTGAAACGTGATTCTCGCACATGGAAGCGATATTCTCTTATGTGACCGGGATCGCTGCGAGCGCTCACCGCGCAGGACAGGAGAGGAACGGACCCAAATGAACATTGATGACATGGTGATGATCAGCATCGACGACCACGTCGTGGAACCCGCTGACATCTTCGAAAAGTACTTCCCCAAGAGCCTGATGGACCAGGCACCGCGCCTGACCGCCCACCCACGCAATCCCAACGTGCAGG
>JAEZDV010000151.1 GCA_023417985.1 Actinomycetes bacterium
GCGAAGTCCGGTCGCCGGCACTGACCGTCGAGAACCCAACCTTCACGACCCTGTGGCTCACCCGAGCCACAGGGTCGTGATCGTCCAGGTGTGCGGCGCACGCGGCCGGGGTGCCCTCCGCGCGATCCGGCCCGCGACCGCGTGGACCCGCTCGCCGCGCGTGTAGGTGCCGAACAGTTCCGCGGTGTCCGCGTCGACGGTGTGGAGCCGGGTCCGGAGCAGCACCGCTGTTCCCGACGGGGCAGTCGATCGGCCCGCGACGATCGCGGTGACGAGTGTCGGTTCGAGAACCGCGGCGAGTTGCGCGACGGGACGCCGCCCGTCGACCACTTCGAGGACGAGACGCACCGCTGCGTCGGCGAACCGGACTGCGGCGGGATCGGGCCGGGGCGATTGCGGCACTCGTGGCACGGCGGCAGGACGCGGGGATCGGCCGTGGTGCGGCGAGGTGCGGGGTGAGGCGCGGGGCCGGTGCAGCACGCACCGTTCCTGTGCGGGCGGCTCGAAGGGGGTTACGGGGCGCACATATCGGCCGACGCGGGGATGTGTCATACAGGGTCCTTTCCGGGGCATGGACGGTACCGGCGCGGGGCCGGTGCGAACGAGGTCCGGGAGAGGACGAACCGCCGTCATGGTGCCACACGGACGGGCCGTGCGCTCGGCACGCGCCGCGAGCGGCCGTCGCCGTAAAGTGGTGCGATGCTGCGCGGATTGGTGCTCGACTTCGGGGGCGTGCTCGCCGGACCGGGAACGGACCGCGAAGCGATCTCGGCGGCGGTGTCCGCGTTGCGACGGCAAGGCGTGCGCACCGCGATCCTCAGCAACTGTCCGGGAGGGCCGCAGGCCCGGTGGCTGCGCGATCTGGCGGGCACGCTGGTAGACGAGGTCGTTCTGTCCGGTGACGTGGGGGTCGCCAAACCCGACGCCGCGAGTTTCCTGCTCGTCGCGGAGCGACTCGGCCTCGCACCTGCCGAATGCGTCTTCGTGGACGATCTGACGAGCAATGTGCGCGGCGCGGTGGCTGCGGGGATGGTCGGCGTCCACCATGATGGTCCCCACACCGTGCTGGAGGAGCTCGAAATTCTCTTCGGCACGGCAGAACGATCCCGGTCACGCGGGGGTGAGGGGGACTATCCGCCATGACGACTCGGATGACGCCGCAGGACGCGTCGTACTACTACCTGGAGACGAGCAACACGCCGATGCACATCGGCTCGCTCGCGATTCTCGAACCGCCCGAGGGCGGGGTCCACTACGACCGCGTCCTCCGGCTGGTCGAACAGCGGCTCGCAGAAGTCCCGCGGTACCGCCAGAAGGTCCGCGAGGTGGCGCTGGGCCTCTCGCGGCCGGTGTGGATCGACGACCGGGACTTCGACATCACCTACCACGTGCGCAGATCCGCCGTACCGCGCCCGGGTTCCGACGATCAGTTGCTCGACCTCATCGCCCGGCTCATCTCGCGACCTCTCGACCGGACCCGTCCGCTGTGGGAAATGTACGTCGTGGAAGGGCTCGCCGGTGACCGGTGCGCGGTGTTCACCAAGTCGCATTCGGCGCTCGTGGACGGGGAGCAGTCCCTGGAGATCGGGCAGGTCCTGTTCGACAAGGAGCCGGACCCGCGTGAGGTGCCGGAGGAACTGTGGATGCCGGAGCAGGAGCCGTCGGAATCGGCTCTGCTCGTCGGTGCGCTCGCGGAACTGGTGGCGCGGCCGGGCGAAGGTGCCGCCGCCTTGCGCTCCGCCGTGGGGAACCTTGCGTCCACTCTCACCGGAACGGCGGACGTGATCGGGCGGCTCGCCCGTACCGCGACGCAGTCGGCACCCGAGTCGCCCCTCAACGCGACGATCTCACGCAGCAGGCGGTTCGCCGTCGTGGCATCCGATCTCGAGCTGTACCGGAAGATCCGGTCGCGATACGGATGCAGCGTCAACGACGTGGTGCTCGCCGTGATCTCCGGCGCCCTGCGGTACTGGCTCCTCTCTCGCGGCGAACCGTTGACCGAGGCCACGGTCGTGCGTGCGATGGTGCCCATGTCGGTCTACGTGCCCGCCGCCGAAGGCGCCGACGAGACGATCCAGGTGCACCCTCAGGGCGAGGTGTCGTCGTTCCTCGTCGACCTGCCCGTGGGGGAACCCAATGCCGTGGTGAGGTTGTCGCACATTGCCCACGCGGGGGAGGCGTACGCGCGGGAGCGAAGGCGGGTCGCCGCGCAGTCGATGCTCCGGTTGTCGGGGTTCGCGCCGGCGACGATGCACGCCGTGGGTGCGCGCGTCGCGTCGAGTTTCTCCCAGCGCGTGTTCAACGTCATGATCACCAACGCCCCGGGGCCGCAGTACCCGCTGTATCTGGGAGGGGCCCGGCTGGTGGGGATGTATCCGGTCTCGCCGCTGCTGAAGAATCAGGCGTTGAGTGTTGCGCTGACGTCGTACGACGGAAAGATCTACTACGGTTTGAATGCGGACCGCGACGCCATGCCCGACGTGCATGTGCTCACGTCGCTGCTGCACGAATCGCTCGAGGAGTTGTCGGATGCCAGTAGGTGAGAAGTGACGCGTGTCTATGTACCGGCGACGCTCGGGATGCTGCAGCGTCTCGTGGCCGAGAACGAACTCGACGCCGTGGGGCGCACCGCGTTCGCGGTGACGCCGACCCTGCGCGAGGCCTACACCTCCGGTGACGACGAGGAACTCGCCGAGGTCGCGATGGGCGAAGCCGCGCGCGCATCGCTGCGACTGCTCGCGGCCGAGGATTCCGGGGCGGAAACGTTCGGGACACGCCGCGTGGTGGTTGCCGCAGACGTCGACGAGGCGACTCCTCGCCCCGACCTCGACGATGCGGTGGTCCGGCTCGCCGGGCCGGTGCCGATGAGGTCGATCGCCTCCGTCCATGTGGACCTGAAGGATGCGGAAGCGGACGTTGCGCGTGCGATGGAGGTCGTTGACGCGGCCGACATGGGCGACGAGGAAGCCGAGTTCGTGCTCGGCGACGCCGAGGACCACGAGCTCGCGTGGTACGCGGCCCAGGAACTGCCGTTCCTGCTCGAACTGCTCTGAGAACCTCACGCGCCCGCGAACTGCTGTGGGACTCGAACTGCTGCGCCCGCGAACTGCTGTGGGACTCGAACTGCTCCTGGAAAGGGACGTTCCGAGGCCGGAGCCGTGCCGGTTTCCGACTTCACTGAGCCCCGGGATCACGCCGCGCGCGCATTGCTCCGGAGGGCTGAAGCGAGAATCGTTGAAGGGGGACCCGCCGCGTAACCTACGGGACCGTAACCTCTGATAGCCTACGCGGTCGTAGTCCCAGCGTGAGGAGAACCGTTCGATGGGTTTCAAGGAATGGATCGAAAAGCCCGCAGCCGATGTGGCACCGGGTGAGCGATCCCTGTCCACCGTGCTACGCGGCGCGGTGGCGCGGCCCACGACTCCGCTGCTGCCCGACGATTATCTGCACCTCGTCAACCCGCTGTGGTCGGCCCGCGAGCTTCGCGGACGCATCGTCGAGGTCCGTTCCGAGACCCCGGACTCCGCAACCATCGTGATCAGGCCGGGCTGGGGATTCGACTTCGGGTACCTGCCCGGTCAGTACATCGGTATCGGCCTGCACATCGACGGCCGGTGGCATTGGCGGTCGTACTCGCTGACGTCCACCCCGATCCGCACCGACAAGGTCATCTCGATCGCGGTGAAGGCGATGCCCGAGGGCTTCCTGTCGAGCCATCTGGTCGGCGGTGTACCGGAAGGCACGATCGTGCGCCTCGCGGCTCCGCAGGGGGACTTCGTTCTTCCGGATCCCCCGCCCGAGAAGATCCTCTTCCTCACGGCCGGCAGCGGCGTCACCCCGATCATGTCGATGCTCCGCACCCTCGACAGGCGTGCGGCCGACCGTGGCGTCGACATCGCCGACGTCGTGCACGTGCATTCCGCTCCCACCGCCGACGACGTGATGTTCCGTTCCGAACTCGAGCGGTTCGACGCCACGCACGATCGGTACCGGTGCCACCTGCAATACACCCGTGAACAGGGGAAATTCTCTCTGTCGCAGCTCGACGAAGTGTGCCCGGACTGGCGGGAGCGTCAGACCTGGGCGTGCGGACCGCAGCAGATGCTCACCGATATCGGTGAGCACTGGGAGAAGGCGGGCCTCGCGGATCGGGTGCATCTCGAGCGCTTCGCGGTCACGCGCGCCGACACCTCCGGTGCCGGAGGCACGATCACATTCGCGAAGTCCGGCAAGGTCGTGACCGCCGACGGCGCCACGACGGTCCTCGAAGCGGGGGAGAGCGCCGGCGCGTTGATGCCGTTCGGGTGCCGGATGGGCATCTGTCAAACTTGTGTAGTGCCCCTTCAAAAGGGGTACGTGGTCGATCTCCGGTCGGGCCAGGAGCACGGTGAGGGCGAACGAGTCCAGACGTGCATCTCCGCTGCCGCCGGCGACTGCACTATCGACGCCTGACGGCGTCGCCGAGAACTACGAGAGGGATTCCGCTTGGCAATCACCGACATCCGCGAATTCGCGCATCTGACGGACGCCGACATCGACGCACTGGCAACAGAGTTCGATGCCATCCGGCGTGACGTCGAGAACACGCGCGGGCCGCGTGACGCACGGTACATCCACAACACGATTCGACTGCAGCGCGCGCTCGAAATCGGTGGCCGGATCGTGCTGCTCGGTTCGCGGCGGCGCTCGCGCTGGTTGCTCGGTACGGCGGCGTTGTCGGTGGCGAAGATCATCGAGAACATGGAGCTCGGCCACAATGTGATGCACGGGCAATGGGACTGGATGAACGATCCGGAGATCCACTCCACGTCGTGGGAATGGGATCAGACCGGCCCGTCCGCTCACTGGAAGCGCGCCCACAACTACGAGCACCACACCTACACGAACATCGTGGGGATGGACGAGGATGTGGGATTCGGCATCCTGCGGATGACTCGCGACGAGAAGTGGCGTCCGATCAATCTGCTGCAGCCGGTCGCCAACGTGGTGCTTGCCCTGACTTTCGAGTGGGGCATCGCGTTGCACGATCTCACAGCGCAGCGGGAAGCGTGGCTCGCGCAGTTGGGCGACGCGCCGAAACCGCGGATGTCGGCGCCCGATCGTGAATTCGTGGCGAAGGCGTCACGGCAGGTGTTCAAGGATCTGGTGCTGTTCCCGGCAGCGACCGGACCGGCGTGGAAGAGCACGCTCACGGCAAACCTCACCGCGAACGTCGTGCGCAATATCTGGGCCTACCTGGTGATCTTCTGCGGCCACTTCCCGGACGGCGCGGAGAAGTTCACCGTCGAGCAGTACGAGGACGAGTCGCGCGGCCAGTGGTATCTCCGCCAATTGCTCGGCAGCGCAAACATTTCCGGCGGACGGGTCATGGATTTCATGACCGGGAACCTCAGCTACCAGATCGAGCATCACCTCTTCCCTGACCTGCCGAGCAATCGGTACCCGGAGATCGCGGCGCGGGTACGTGCGCTGTGCGGCAAGTACGACCTCCCGTACACCACGGGTCCCCTCGGCCGGCAGTACATGCTGGCGTTGCGGACGATCCACAAACTGGCATTGCCGGACAGCCTTCTGAAAGCGACGTCGGACGATGCGCCGGAGACGTCGTCGGAGCGCAAGTTCGAGAGACTGCGCGACGCCGCCGCGGCACCGGCGCCGGTGGAGGATCCCGTCACGGGACGTCGCCTCGGATTGCTCACGGCGCTGCGGAAGCACGCCGAACACACCGTGGCAGCGCGACGTGCGCGACGCCGGAACAAGCGGTGAGGTCACGCCGCCCGCCTCCGCGTGATTCCGATCACAGCGCGAAATCGACTAACCTACGGCGCCGTAACCTACGGTAGGGTAGCCGCATGGCGATTTCGGACATCAAGGAGTACGCGCACCTTACGGAGGCGGACGTCGAGGCCATCGGCCGCGAGCTCGATGCCATCCGGCGCGATGTCGAGGAGTCGCGCGGTGAGCGCGACGCCCGGTACGTCCGCAACACGATCCGGCTGCAGCGCGGCCTCGAGATCGGCGGACGCCTGGTCCTGTTCGGTTCCGAGAAGCGCGCGCTGTGGTGGCTGGGCACCGGCATGCTCTCGTTGTCGAAAATCATCGAGAACATGGAGCTCGGGCACAATGTGATGCACGGGCAGTGGGACTGGATGAACGACCCCGAGGTCCACTCTGCCAACTGGGAGTGGGACAACGTCGACCCGTCGGCGCACTGGAAGATCACCCACAACCACCTGCACCACAAGTACACCAACATCCTGGGCATGGACGACGACGTGGGATACGGTCTGCTGCGCGTCACCCGCGACCAGCGGTGGAAGCCGTTCAACCTCGGCAACGTGGCGTACAACGCGATCCTCGCGTCGCTGTTCCAGTACGGCATCGCGATCCAGTTGCTCGAACTCGGCAAGGTCATCCAGGGCCGCGACGATCGCGAGTTCACCAGGAAGCACGGCGGCGAGGTGCTCGCAAAGGTCGCCAAGCAGAACCTGCGCGACTACGTCGTGTATCCGGCTCTGACCGGCAAGTCGTGGAAGTCGACGCTCAAGGCGAACGCGACGGCCAACTTCGTCCGCAACATCTGGACCAACGCGGTCATCTTCTGTGGGCACTTCCCCGACGGTGCGGAGAAGTTCACGAAGCAGGACGTCGAGAACGAGACGCATGCCGAGTGGTACCTCCGGCAGATGCTCGGTTCCGCGAACATCTCGGGCGGCAAGGTCATGGACTTCATGACCGGCAACCTGAGCTACCAGATCGAGCACCACATCTACCCGGATCTGCCGTCGAACCGGTACGCGGAGATCGCCGTGCGGGTCCGCCAGTTGTGCGACAAGTACGACCTGCCGTACACCACCGGTCCGCTGGCCGTGCAGTACTGGAAGTCCTGGCGCACCATCGCCAAGCTCTCGCTGCCCGACAAGTTCCTCAAGGACAACCGCGACGCAGCCCCCGAAACCGCGTCGGAGCGGGGCTTCGGGGGACCGGCGGAGATCGATCCGGTCACCGGCCGCCGGCGTGGCCTGGCCACGACCATCGAAACGACCCGCAAGCGCGGTGTCGTTCGGCGGATCCTCGGTATGCGCTGATTCTCTCCGCGCGTGCCGCATGCACGAACGACGAGCGAGCCCCCGGCACCCAGGTGCCGGGGGCTCGTTTCATCTGCTCACAGTTATGTCTGCTCACCAGGAGTCGTTGGACGCGAGCGAGGTGAGCAGTTCGCGCACGGCCATCGCGCGTCGCAGCGACTTGCCCTCGAGATTGTCGAGACCGCACTCCGGATCGGCGGGCGGCCCGAGATGCGTGCAACCTCGCGGGCAGTCCGCGACCGCCGCCGCGAGATCGGTGAATGCGGCGACGACGTCGTCGGGTTGGATGTGCGCCAGTCCGAACGAGCGAATTCCGGGCGTATCGACGACCCAGCCACCGGACGGCAGCGGCAGCGCGACCGACTGGGTGGACGTGTGCCGGCCCTTACCGACGCCCGAGACCACACCCGTGGCACGGTCGGCGTCGGGAACGAGACGGTTCACCAGCGTCGACTTGCCGACTCCGGAGTGTCCGATCAGAGCAGTGACCCGGCCGGTGAGCCGCTCGGTGAGATCGTCCAGGTCGTTGTCCTGGCCGACGGACAGAACCGGAATGTCGAGATCGGCGAACTGCGAGGCGAACTCGTCGGGATCGGCGAGATCGCTCTTGGTCAGGCCGAGCATCGGCGACAGACCGCCCGCATAGGCGGCGACCAGCGCACGCTCGACGAGACCGGTCCGCGGTGGCGGGTCGGCGAGAGCGACGACGATCAGCAACTGCGACGCGTTCGCCACCACGATCCGCTCGAACGGATCCGTGTCGTCGGCGGTTCGGCGCAGGACAGTGGTGCGTTCCTCGACCCGGACGATCCGCGACAGGCTGTCGGGGCGACCCGACAGGTCGCCGACCACCCCGACTCGGTCGCCTACGACGATCGGAGTGCGACCCAGTTCGCGTGCCCGCATCGCGACGACCGGCCGCCGCGGGTCACCCCCGAGCACGACGCCCCAGCGGCCCCGGTCGACGGAATACACCATGCCTTCCACCGCATCGAGGTGGGCGGGACGATCCTTGGTACGCGGTCTCGAACTCTTACCCGGACGGACCCGGACGTCGGACTCGTCGTACTGCCGCCGGCTCAGGAGCGTGCTCCCGTCAACATCGCCGCCCACAGATCGTCGAACCCGGGCAACGTCTTGGCGGTCGTGCCGATGTCCTCGACCTCGATGCCGTCGACGACGAGACCGAGGATCGCGCCGGCCGTCGCCATCCGGTGGTCGGCATAGGAGTGCCATACGCCGCCTCGCAGAGGTGCCGGCTCGATCTCGAGTCCGTCGTCCGTCTCGGTGGCGATACCGCCGAGGCGACCGATCTCGGTGGAGAGCGCAGCGAGCCGATCGGTCTCGTGTCCGCGCAGGTGAGCGATACCGCGCAGTCGCGACGGAGTCGACGCGAGGGCTGCGATCGCCGCGACCGTGGGGGCGAGTTCACCGACGTCGTGCAGATCGATGTCGATGCCCGTCAGCGTGGCCGGACCGCGAACCGTCAGGGTCCCGTCCGACAGGGTCACTGTCGCACCCATGCGTTCGAGGATGTACCGGATGGCGTCGCCGGCCTGCGTGGTCTTCTCCGGCCAGTGGGGGACCGAGACGGTGCCGCCGGTGACCGCGGCGGCAGCGAGGAACGGGGTCGCGTTCGAAAGATCCGGTTCGACGACCACGTCGTGGGCGGCGATCGGGCCGGGCAGTACCCGCCAGGTGTTCGCGACCGACGTGTCGACGTGGACGCCGGCGTCCCGCAGCATGTCGAC
>JAEZDV010000165.1 GCA_023417985.1 Actinomycetes bacterium
CCCCCGCCTCCCGCTGGCCCTCCGCCCGCGGCGCCTCCGGTGCCGGTGCGGAGCCCGCAACCCACACCGCCGCGACTTCCGGCCGCTCCCGTACGTGCCGCCGGAGCGCCACCGGTCCCGCCTGCGCCCCGCAGACCCGCGCGCCCGCCGGTCACGGAAGGTCCCACCGAGCTGATCGAGCCCGTCGGCGACGAACCCGGCACCGGGCCACCGATCGCGGACGACGTCTACGACGACATCGTCGATCCCCCGGCCGACCGCACGCAGGCTGCGCCCCGGGCCGTCGGAACCGACGGGTTGACACGGCTCGAATCGAACAAGAAACGCAAGAACCGCAGGCTGCGAGTTGCGTCCCGGACGGCCGTTGCCATCCTGTCGGTGCTCGCCCTCGTCGGCACCGGATCCGTCTGGGGCTACCTCAAGTCGACCGAAGCGGGTTTCTCCCAGATCGCAGCGCTCGACACCGAGTCCGACGACATCGTCGACGCGGCCGGGCAGACCGGTGACGAGACGTATCTCATCGTCGGTACGGACACCCGGGCGGGTGCGAGCGGTGCGGTCGGTGCCGGTACCACCGCAGATGCGGAGGGCGCCCGCGCCGACACCGTGATCCTCGTCAACATCCCGGCGGACCGCAGCCGCGTGGTCGCGGTGTCGTTTCCCCGCGACCTCGATGTGGAACGGCCGGTGTGCCGCGGCTGGGACAGCATGACCGGCGAGTACAGCTCGGATACCTACCCCGCGGCGGAGGGTGACAAGCTCAACGCCACGTATGCCCTCGGCGGCCCCAAGTGCCTGGTGAAGGTGATCCAGAAGATGTCCGGTCTGAAGATCGGGCATTTCGTCGGCATCGATTTCGCCGGGTTCGCCGCAATGGTCGACAAGGTGGGCGGTGTGGAGGTCTGCACCCCTACACCACTCGAAGACGGTGAGCTGGGCACCATCCTGGACTCACCCGGCAAGCACACCCTGAGCGGGAACAAGGCCCTCGATTACGTGCGGGCGCGTTACGTGTTCACCGAGGGCAACGGAGACTACGGCCGGATCACCCGGCAGCAGAAGTTCCTGTCGTCGCTGCTGCGCTCCGCCTTGTCGAACAAGGTCCTGCTCGATCCGGGCAAGCTCAACGGCTTCATCGGCGCCTTCACCAGCGCGACGTTCGTCGAGAACGTCAACACCGAGTCGCTGGTCAGACTCGGCCGCTCGCTGCAGAACGTCGACGCCGGCGCTGTCACCTTCCTCACGATCCCCACCGCCGGGACGAACGACTGGGGTAACGAGATCCCTCGGCTCGACGACATCAAATCGATCTTCACCGCCATCATCGACGACCTTCCGCTCCCCGGCGAGAAGCGCGAAGAGCCCCAGGACGACGCCGCTCCCGCAGCGGCTGAACCGGTACCGGTTGCGCCGGGGCAGACGGCTGTCGACCCGGGCACTGTGAGCGTGCAGGTCTCCAACGCGTCCGGCGAGTCGGGTCTGGCAGCACGGATCGCCGAAAGTGTCGGAGCCTACGGCTTCCCCGTCTACTCGGTGGGGAACTACACGGGCACCAGCACCAAGACGGTGATCCGCTTCGCGCCCGGTCAGGAGGCCGAAGCCATGACGGTCGCCTCCTCTTTCCCGGACGCGGTGCTGCAGGAGGCACCGCCGTCCGCACAGCTGGGCTCTCTCGTCGAGATCGTGCTCGGCACCAGCTTCGACGGCACCGTCGTCGCACCCACCCCCGCCGGAACCGAACTCGAGCCGGTGGCGATCGAAGCGCCGTCGAGCAAGGACGCCATCGAGCTACCCTCCGACCTGTACATCACGAATGCGGGTGACGACCTGTGCAGCTGAGGGCTTCCCGCATCCGCCCGTTCACCCCCGGTTCACCAGATGCTCGTGACCTGTACTTTTCCGCCCCGTAGGCTGTGCCGTTATGCGCGTCGTCTACAACGTACAAATGAGCGAACTCGGTGACCTTCTCGGAGAGATGGCCGGGCTCGCCGGACTTGCAATGGAACGGTCCACCGAAGCTCTCCTCACCGCCGATCTCGGTCTCGCCGAGCAGGTGATCGAAGAGCACGAGAAGATCACCGACCTCGCGGTGGTGTGTGAGGAGAAAGCGTTCCAGCTCCTGGCCCTCCAGGGGCCGGTCGCAGGAGACCTGCGAGCAGTGGTGAGCGGCATCCAGATCGTCGCCGACATCGATCGCATGGGCGCCCTCGCCTTGCACATCGCAAAGGCGACCCGTCGCCGCCATCCCAACCACGTCCTTCCGGACGAGGTCAAGGGATACTTCGCCGAGATGGGCCGCATCGCCGTCGCCCTCGGCGGGGCAACACGCGAGATCCTCGAGACCCGCGACCCCGAGCGCGCGGCGCGACTGCACCACGAAGACGAAGCGATGGACGATCTGCACCGCCACCTCTTCAAGGTCCTCATGGACCCCGAGTGGAAGCACGGCGTCGCGGCGGCCGTGGACGTGACGCTGCTCGGCCGCTTCTACGAGCGGTTCGCGGACCACGCGGTGGAGGTGGGCCGGCGAGTGATCTTCCTCGTCACCGGAAAGCTCCCCACCGAAGACGAGATCCGCGAACTCGGCACCAAGGTCGACAAGCTGACGGTGTACCCGACCGATTCCTGATCATCCACCGAGCAATACGAAGCCCCGGCCGGAACTTCCGGCCGGGGCTTTTCGTACGTCACACGCTGTTCGGCTCAGCCGAACCGGCCCGAAATGTAGTCCTCGGTGGCCTTCTGGGTCGGGTTGGAGAAGATCTTCTCGGTGTCGTCGATCTCGACGAGCCCACCCGGCCGGCCCGTCGCCTCGAGGTTGAAGAATGCGGTCTGGTCGCTGACGCGAGCAGCCTGCTGCATGTTGTGGGTGACGATGACGATCGTGAAGTCCTGCTTGAGTTCGGCGATGAGGTCCTCGATCGCGAGGGTGGAGATCGGGTCGAGGGCGGAGCAGGGCTCGTCCATCAGCAGCACATCGGGCTGGACGGCGATCGCACGAGCGATGCACAGACGCTGCTGCTGACCGCCGGAGAGACCACCGCCGGGCTTGTCGAGACGGTCCTTGACCTCGTTCCACAGGTTCGCGCCGCGCAGCGACTTCTCCGCGACTTCGTCGAGGAACTTCTTGTCGCGCACGCCCTGCAACTTCAATCCCGCGACGACGTTGTCCCGGATGGACATGGTGGGAAACGGATTCGGGCGCTGGAAGACCATGCCGATCGTCTTGCGCACACCGACCGGGTCGACGTCGGCGCCGTAGATGTCCTCACCGTCGAGGAGCACGGATCCTTCGACGCGGGCGCCGGGAGTGACCTCGTGCATGCGGTTGAGCGAGCGCAGCACCGTGGACTTGCCGCAACCCGAGGGGCCGATGAACGCGGTGACGCTCCGCGGCGGCACGGAAAGTGTCACGTCGGCTACGGCGTGGAACTTGCCGTAGTAGATGTTGACGTCCTTGAGGTCCAGACGCTTGGCCATTACAGGCTCCCTACTGGTGTATCGATGTCGTGAGAGAAGTTCATCCGGTCGCTACTTCCTGGAGCCGACCTGCGAATAATGGCTGATCACCTTCGCCGCGATGTTCAGCACCGCGATCACAAGAATCAGTGTGAGGGCCGCGCCCCAGATCCGTTGCGAACCGGCAGCGGTCGGGTTGTTCATCTCGGCGACCATCACGCCGGGAAGCGAACCCTGCTCGCCGCCGAACAGATCGAAATTGATGAACGGCGCGTAGCCGACGAGGATCAGCAGCGGCGCGGTCTCCCCCATCACGCGGGCGAGCGCGAGCATGATGCCCGTGATGATTCCGGCCAGGGAGGTGGGAAGAACGATGCGCGCGATGGTCTTCCACTTCGGGACACCCAGCGCGTAGGACGCTTCGCGCAGATCCTGCGGCACGATGCGGAGCATCTCTTCTGTGCTGCGCACCACCACCGGCACCATCAGCAGGACGAGCGCGAGCGACACCGCGAAGCCCGACTTGGGCATTCCGAACGTGGACACCCACAGGGCGTAGATGAAGAGCGCCGCGACGATCGACGGCACGCCGCTGAGGATGTCGACCATGAAGGTCGTGACCTTGCCGAGCTTCGACCGGCCCGCGTACTCCACGAGATAGATCGCGACGAATACGCCGAGCGGAATCGAGATGATCGCGCAGACGAGGCCTTGCAGCAGTGTGCCGACCAGCGCGTGGTAGATTCCGCCGCCGGTCGACGAGGCCGTGAGCCCGCTCAGCGAATTGGTGAACCACGTCGACGACATCAGGGCCGGGAGCCCCTTGGTGACGACCGTGGCGAGCACCCAGACGAGCGGCACGAGTGCGACGAGGACAGACAGGGTCACCAGCACCGTCGCACCGGCGTCGGTGATCCGGCGGCGGACGCTGACCCGCTGGAAGGTGGGTGCCTTGACGGGCGAGTCGAGGGTGGTGGTCGACATGTCAGTCCCTCTTTCCTGCGACGACCATGCGGGCCGCGGCGTTGACCAGGAAGGTCAGCACGAAGAGCACCAGGCCGGCGGCGATGTAGGCGCCTGCCTGGATGTCGTTGTTGAACTCGGCGTAACCGAGAGCGATCTTGGACGCGATGGTCGCGCCACCGTCGAACAGCGACCACGAGAACCCTGCCGACGTGGTGCGCAGGATCAGGTAGAGCGCCATCGTCTCACCGAGGGCACGGCCGAGGCCGAGCATCGAGCCACTGACGTAACCGGACTTGCCGAACGGGATGATGGTCGTCTTGACGACCTCCCAGCGGGTGGCACCGAGCGCGAGTGCGGCTTCGATGTGCGCCACAGGCGTCTGTACGAACACCTCGCGGCTGACCGCCGCGATCGTCGGCAGGATCATCACGGCGAGGACGATGCCGGCGGTGAAGATCGTGCCGCCGCCCGTGATCGAACCGCTACCCGTCGCGAACAGCGGGAACCAGCCGAACGTGGTGTTCAGCCAGGTGGCGACCGGCCGCAGGAAGGGAGCGAGCACGAGCACGCCCCACAGGCCGTACACGATGGACGGGACGGCAGCGAGCAGATCGATCACGTAGGCCAGCGGCTTCTTGATCCGGGCCGGGCAGTACGTGGTCAGGAAGATCGCGATACCGAGCGCGACCGGCATGGCCAGAGCGAGCGCGAAGAGCGAGACCAGCACCGTGACCTGGAACAGGTCGAGGACACCGAACGCCATCGCCTGCACGTCCTGCGTGACCCAGTCGCTGCTCGTGAGGAAGTTGACGGTGTTGCGTTGCAGGGCGGGCACGGCACGCCACACGAGGAAGACCGCGATCGCGCCGATGATCACCGAGATCAGGATCGCCGAGCCGGTGGCCAGCGAACCGAAGATGCGATCGCCCCGCCGCACGACAGTCTTCTGCGTGCGTTCCGAGGGTGGTGTGGTGCTAATCGTTGCCTCCGTAGTACCGGGGTGACCGCCCGGTCCTGACCGGGTCGGGTCGTCCGACTCCGTACGAGCCGTGGTCGTGGGCGCGTCACTCATCTGCGCTCGTATTCTCTCTGGGCTTGTTCGTCAGGAACGGGCGGCCCACCGATCTACTCCGCTGCGATGGCGTCGATCGACTCGGTCAGACGCTCCTTGAAGGAATCCGGCAGCGGCACGTAACCCTGTTCGCCGAGGCCGTCCTGGCCCTCGTTCGCCGCCGAGGTGAGGAAGGACTTGACCGCGGCAGCGGTGTCGGCGTCGTATCCGGCGGAGCAGACGATCTCGTAGGTTGCCAGAACCAGCGGGTACGTCCCCTCCTCGGTGCTACCGAAGATCGACGACAGGTCCAGAGTCAGGTCGCCTTCTCCGGAGGGCGCGAAGCCGGCGCCCTCGATCGCCTTGGCAGCGGAGTCCTCGGTGAGTTCCACCGGGCCCGAGCCGTTGTCGAGCAGTGCCATGCTCAGGCCGTTCTGATCGGCGAACGACTTCTCGACATAAGTGATGGACCCCGGCGAACCGCTGACCGCCTGCGCGACACCGGCCGAGCCCTTCGCACCTTCGCCGACGCCGCCGGTGAAGTCGGACCCGGCACCGGTGGTCCATGCACCGCCCGACGCGACCTCGAGGTACTGCTGGAAATTGTCGGTGGTGCCCGACGAGTCGGAGCGCACGATCGGCGTGATGGCGGTGGCGGGCAGGTCCACACCCTCGTTCAGCGCGGCGATTGCCGGGTCGTTCCAGGTGGTGATCGAACCGTTGAAGATCTTGGCCGTGGTCTGTCCGTCGAGCACCAGGTTGTCGACGCCGTCGAGGTTGTACGCCAGCGCGACCGGGCCGAACACCAGCGGCAGGTTCCAGGCCGGGCTGCCCGCGCATCGGGTGCGCGCCTGCTCGGCCTGCTCACCCTTGATCGGGGAATCCGAACCGGCGAAGTCGATCTGGCTCGCGATGAACTGTGTGCGGCCGTCGCCCGAACCCGTCGGGTTGTAGGCGACGTTGACCGACTTGCCCTTCTGCGTGCACACGGCGATGTAGGTGGCGACGAACTCGTCCATCGCATTCTTCTGTGCCGACGAACCGGCAGCCGACAAGTTCGGCTTGCCCTCGCACGTCGCACCCGACGCCGACGCATCGACATCGATCGAACCCGAGTTGTCGTCTGTTCCACACGCGGTGAGCGTGAGAGCACCGACTGCCAATGCGCCCAGCAGGGCACCATTGCGCTTGAGGTTCACCTGTACTCCTCCGGAGTTCACCACCGCTGACCGAAGGCAGCGGAATCGAGGCGCGGGTGATCCCTGCGCCGGGCCACAACGACCCGTACAGAAAAACTAGGTGGCCCCGGTTGACTGACGGACGACCGAAGGTGAACGGAGGATGAACAGACCGGATACACCTGGGAGTGCTGTTACGCCGGTCACGGCCGGGCGTACGCGACGTCCACGTGGAAGCGCTCGAATCCCAGCTTGCCGTAGGTGTTCAGCGCGGCGGTGTTGTCGCCTTCGACGTACAGCAACACGGTGTGGAGGCCCCGGTCGCGGAGATGGTGAAGCCCGGCCAGCGTGAGCAGGCGGCCCAGCCCTCGGCCCTGCGCGGACGGGTCGATGCCGACGACGTACACCTCGCCGAGCGCGTCCTCGGTCTCGGTGGCGGGATGCACCTTGGTCCAGTGGAAGCCCAGCAGGACATCGGGGTCGGCGGCGTCGAACGCGAGGAACAGGCCTTCGGGATCGAACCACTCTTCGGCGCGCCGTTCCTCGACGTCGACGCCGGTCCAGCGTCCCTGCTCCGGATGCCACGCGAACGCCGCCGCGTTGACCCGGAGAAGTTCGGCGTCGTCGCCCGGCCCGCGGTAGGTGCGCAGCACGACGGAGTCGGGTATCTCGACGGCTGGAAGTGCGGGAACGCCCAGCGGGCGGCGCAGTTGCAGGAGTTCGCGCACTCCCGTCAGTCCGAGTCGGTGCGCTACCGCACGGGCGGCCGGGAGATCGCCGTGGGCCCACACGCGGGCGCCGTCGCCGCCGGCGCTCAGGGCGGCGCCGACCAGTTCGCCACCGAGGCCGCGACCCCGGTGCGCGGGATCGACCACCACTTCGGCCATCGCAGGATGCCCGTCGTACGCCGGGACGAGATTGGCGTACCCGACGACAGCGTCGTCGACGCCAGCGTCGTCGGAG